>NZ_JBYUPV010000028.1:0-2610 GCF_058133325.1 Paenibacillus sp. MAHUQ-45 | reverse complement strand
CGCGTACCCATCCCGAACACGACCGTTAAGCCCTCCAGCGCCGATGGTACTTGGACCGAAGGGTCCTGGGAGAGTAGGACGCCGCCAAGCACATGAGCCCTTGTTGAGTTAATCAGCAAGGGCTTTTTTGTATTTTCAGAATTGTAATAGGACAGCTTGGAGTCCAAGAGATCGTAGAATTTATCGAATCGATGATAGGAATAGGCTTATTAAGCACTAGTCTAGAGTTCTTCTTAGAGCCTTTAAATGACTTGATTTGTACCTCTAAATGAACAAGAAACAAACTTTGAACCAAATGTAGTTGCTATGGTCTAAAAGGTGAACAAATATTGATTTATTATGAGAAAACATTAAGCGAACAGCCCGTTATGCAAGTCCTCAATTCACCTGCCCTTCACTGAGATGATAGGGGTTCGAATCCCCTATGCCTTATAACTATGGAGGCTTAACTTAGCAAGGAGAGCATATGCCTTACAAGCAGAGGGTCGGGGGTTCGATCTTCAAAGACTCCCCTATGTATTGCATAATGATTTTGCAAATGTAGGATGAAGCAGCCTGGTAGCTTGTCAGGATCATAACCCGAAGGCCACAGGTCCAAATCCTGCCCCCGTAACCAATCTGAGACTGTGGTGTAGTTGGCTTAACATGCTTGCCATGCAGGAGATTGCGGAGGCAATCCCCGTCTCTGCGGCATCTTTTATAATTGATATTCTGATTTGGCGGAATGGCAGATGCGCCAGACTCAAAATCGTTTGTGAAACCGTGGACCTTCGACTCCTCTCGTCGGTATATTTTAATTAGACTCATGAAATGTTTTTAGCATTTCATGAGTTTTTTTGTTTATAAGCACTTATATATGCAGACATGTCTCCATCGAACCTAATTGGGAGCAAATCATGGTTGATGCTACTATCAACATGGAACTGGTCCAAAAAGGGGCAGGATCGGCAAGCCATTAGATGTTCGCGCGGATGTTTAACCACAAAATTCATGCGATGGTGAACGCGCTTGGCTATCCGTTTAGATTTGAATTGACACCTGGCCAGGAGCATGAATGCATCACCAACTATCGCCTTCTTTATGAACTGGGCTTCAGTTAGGGTAAAGTATTAGTGGATCGCGCTTATGATACCAACGTCATTCTTCAGCTTTTGCCTAACCCCGTCAGCACTCTGATGATCCCAAGCAAACGTAATAGGTGGGTAAAGCGCCCGTTAGATAGTGGAACCTATGAAAATGACACGTAATCGAATGGTTTTTCAACAAAATAAAACTATAGACGCCTGGCCACTTGATATGAGAAGCAGATGCATATTTGTGGCCTTTTTTACACTGCTACTCATTTGTTTATGGCACAAACAGGTTGCATACAAGTCCTAGATAGAAAATACCAAAGCATGACTTTGATCTAGTAATCAGTATGTTGTTTAATTACCCTTTAAACGAACGATCAAATTATTCTTATAAGGCAGTGATGAATTGAAGATACCGGGGTATAAGATATTGGATATATCTCTGAGGTACCAGTTACCCTCCAACATAATGAGAACAAAAAGTTAGTTAATCTGGCCGGTTTGCTAAAAGATTTGAGGTTTTATTATCTGAAGGCAGGAGAGAGGGGGGAAATCATCCTGCTGCAAAAAGGACTTGTTCTGTCCAATCAGTTGGCTGTTACTCAGAAAGTCGAAACGGAGATACGCTTCTTGTAAAGGTTGGTATGGGAGAACGTATTGACCTAAATATAGAAGTAGCTGATACTGTAGGACAATATGTTGGACTCGGTGCTTACGTGGATTGTGATGTGAGGCAGAAGCTGTTTAAGGATCAGAATATGGATGCAATTGAACTTTTGAGGTAGCATGTAATGTGCTTTTAGAGATTGGCTAGCAACTTCAAGTTGATAATAAAACTACGATGATTCTTGATAAGACTAAACTTAAGGAACAGTTTGTACAATTTATTCAATATGCCAAGCGAAGTAAATAGAGGCAGAGTGGAGAGATATTCAACTGCCTATAATTATTGAAACTATGACCATGGTTGCTGTACACTATCTAATTTCAAATAAGGAGAGCATATGAAATAAAAGCAGCGGATTCCAATTAACGTGGTTTTCGTATACCTTGAAGTGCTCAACTTAAGGGAAGAAGGGACAGTCTTCGCATGTATGCCCTGTAATGTATCCATTAGTAAAGTTATATTTTTAAATCCCCTAGATTCATTAAGACAAATAAACTGTTGTTTTAAAAATATTATTTACATAAAAGGGGTTGTCTATTTTCTAGTAACATGGTATATTATATATTCATTGACGAACACAAATAATTGTTTGTGGAACGGAATGAGATGAATGATCGGTTGAGTAAAACTTTCTTAAAAAAAGTGTTGCACTATTCCGGAGTTCATGGTATATTATAAGAGTTGCTGCTGAGACATTAAGCAGACAACGAGAACAGCTTGATCTTTGAAAACTGAACAACGAGTGAGTATCGAATTCACGCAAGTGGATTCACAAATGAGAATTTAATTCTCGTCAGATGTTTCAAAATGAGCAATCGCTCTTTCTAAATACCTATTTGGAGAGTTTGATCCTGGCTCAGGACGAACGCT
>NZ_JBYUPV010000026.1:0-10403 GCF_058133325.1 Paenibacillus sp. MAHUQ-45 | reverse complement strand
ATCGTTGTCTTTGTTCTCCCAAGTGAACACACCTCCACTGATTTCATTATCGGTCTGTCCGTTAACGGGTGTCCACTATTTATTCTAATTGCATTTTTTGAAAAAAATTACGCTAAATGGACTATTGCGGTAGAATTAACATACAATATTGTCCTTAATTACCGTCGACCCCTTAACTACAGAAGATTTAGGGTACAAAAATGTCGTTAATTTCACTTCGGCAATAAGTTCAGGGTGTGCAGTTTTTTTAATGCGTTCTATGTAGGCAATCTTCCTTACCTTTCTGAAGTCCCTTAAAGCCGCAGCTGCTGAATCAGAAGCGCTAACGATGAAAAAACCTCCGGATCCGCGCATGTACGCGAACCTGGAGGTTTCTATGTGCTAAGTAAACTATGGATAACTTTCTATTTTCCTTCGAACAATTGTATTAAATTCTCAGTTCCGGCCGCGACGCTGCCAGGTACTATCTTATAAAATCAGCTTGTACCACCCTGTTTCACCTAAGAAGTCATCTCTTGTAATATTTTCTCCACCTATTATTTGTCGTTAATTATTAATCGTTCCAATTCCCCTCTTCAGATACTATTTGCACTTTATTACTCCCTCTGGAGGTCTAAAACCTCTTATTCACGCTAGACATTTGTTATATTTATCACTGCTTTTGTTCTCTTATAGTACCGTATTTCAATATCCTTATCGTTTTGTATTTCTTTCATTTGATCAGTAGTTATTTTGAACTTCATTTCTCTTCCATCAGATGTTTTTACAATAACTATATTACCTCTTCTATTGACCAATTGACCTTGAAATATCATAAAACCTTGCTTCGCTAAGTCTAAAATTATCACAATTGCTATAACAACAAATATTGGGATCGGAAAGAATTGTACAATCAACACCCAAGTTGGTCTCTCTAATAAGATACTTGCGAATAACTGCATCAATGAAATGATAATAAACATTAACGACATAAACATAACTATTTGTAATTTTGTTTTCGCAGTCCTTTCTTTCATCTTGTCACTCCTTTTATTTTAGCGTTCTTGTCATGCTACTAGTATTTTAGGATAGCCCGGAGACATCTTCGTCTTCTGATACTTCATCTAGTGGTAATGACGCATTAAGTAATTCCCCTTGGTCATCCATTTCTCGCAAAAAAGCATTAACAGTATCAACATCTATCGTTTGCACTATTATCAAGTGTCCTATATGAATTCCTGGTAATTCTAGTGCTGCTTGTCTAGCAAAATGCTGCTTTAATTTATCCGGTGTTGTAATGATGCACCAACGTTTTACTCGATCATTAAATGTTAATGTAATTTCAATGAATTCCATTGTTTCAAGGTCATCATCGAATTTCCAATCAGTCAATATATGCACTTCTTCGTCAGTAAAATTAAAGTAGTACTTATCAATCCAAACGCTTCTTCCGTGGTCTCCGACGATCCTAATTTTTTCTTCTTTTTCAGCTAGTATTTCATATTTCTTCCCTTTGGTTAGCGCATTTTCATAATTCCCGATACTGCTACAGATTGCTTTGTCTAATTCCAATGAGATCACCTTAGTTGAATGGATTGAATACACTGGTTCTTAATTTTTAGGCACACTGATTTTAACAAAAACAGCCCCTGCTATTTACAATACTATAAAATATGGTATATTTATATCCGAATTATGAAACTTGATAGCGATAAAACCTTTTTTCACTAGGGGAGCCTGTATTTGGCTGAGACGAAAGCGGTAAGCTTCGGACCCTTGGAACCTGATCTGGATCATACCAGCGGAGGGAAGTGGAACTGAAATTCGGGTATTGCATGGCTCTTCTTTTTGCAAACTTAAATTTTAGACCCCTTTATTTCCGCCGGGAGATAAAGGGGTCTTTTTTTATCGTGCTAAGGAGGTTACGGTGATTACGGAAATCATCTCTGTGCACAATTTATCCTACGCCTACGCCAAATCTGCATTGGCACCGGTACTGACAGACATCTCCCTTACGGTTCACCAAGGTGAATTCGTTTCCGTTGTCGGGACCAGTGGATGTGGTAAAAGCACGCTTTTCAAAATTATCGCCGGATTGCTGGAGCCGAGCAGCGGAGAGCTACATCTTCACGGAGTTTCGGCTACCGCCAAGCGGTTAGGCCAGGTCGCTTACATGCCCCAGCAAGATCTGCTGCTGCCCTGGAGGACGGTACTGGAGAATTGTCTGCTTCCCTGGGAGATCAAGCGCAGCCGTAGCAAAGCCCAGGTTACTAGTCAGGTTATTGAACTGCTGGAGCGCTTAGGTCTGGCTGGCATTGAAAATTCATTCCCCCATGAATTGTCAGGCGGAATGCGGCAGCGGGTAGCTTTTCTGCGAACGCTTATTACGGGGGGCGACCTACTGCTGCTAGACGAGCCCTTTGGGGCACTCGATCATATGACCAAACGAGAAATGCATAGCTGGTTACTGGAGATTTTGGATGAGCTGGACAAGACGATTCTCTTCATTACGCATGATCTGGAAGAAGCTTTGCTGCTCAGTGACCGCATCTACCTCTTGCCTGGACGGGCAGAAGGACAAGTAGAGGAAATACTCGTGGATCTGCCGAGGCCCCGGCATTGCCGAATGAATTATGAGCCGCGGTTTATAGAGCTGCGGGCTGAACTGGAGCGCAGACTGTATGACAAAACTGCTGTTTAGAACAAGCTGGCGGAATTATGGACCGTTCTTACTTCTGCTGCTATTTATTCTCGGTTTGTGGGAGACGCTGGCGCGGATAGATGTCCTGCCCCCCTTCATTCTCCCGGGTCCTCTATCCATAGGGACCGCTCTGGTTGAAAACAGGAAATTACTATTCGGGCTACATTTGCCCGCCACCTTACAAGAGGTACTGCTTGGCTATGCTTTGTCCGTCACCTGCGGTACTTTACTGGGACTTGGCATGCATATGTGGCGTCCGCTGGAAAAGGCACTGTATCCCTTTGTTATCATCAGCCAGACCATTCCGCTGATCGCGCTGTCTCCTGTCTTCATTATGTGGTTCGGATACACGCTGTGGAGCAAGGTCGCCGTGGTGTTCCTGACCGCCTTTTTCCCAGTGGTAGTTGGTACTTATGATGGGCTGCAGCAGAAGATTCCTGCCTACGAGGACCTGCTCCGCACCATGGGTGCCAGCACACGCCAAATTCTGCTCAAGACACGAATTCCGCTGGCGCTGCCCTCTTTCTTTTCCGGCCTCAAGCTGTCGATGGTCTACTGTGTGATTGGGGCAACGATTGGCGAATGGCTCGGTGGCAGCAAAGGGCTCGGTTATTTTAGCCGCAGAATGGCAGGGAACTTGCAGAGCAAAGAAATGTTTGCCGCAGTGGTCTTGCTATCCGCGATGGGCGTTGGCTTGTTTCTCGTTATCGCTATGATTGAGAAGATTATTTTTAAGAAAAGAGGATTTCACAACAAATGATTACTAGACATCACAGGTTCAAAAAGATTGTTCCGCTTCTGTTGCTTGCAATGACAGTGTTGCTTGTGAGCGGTTGCGGCGAAAAGGTAAAGTCTAAAAGCTCTGGAAGCGAAACCGGGGCAGCAGCAAGTAAGCCGCATAAACTCACACTGATGCTGGATTGGTACCCGAATGCTGTCCATTCCTTCCTTTACGCTGCTCAGGAGAACGGGTATTTTGCCGAGGAAGGGCTAGACGTAGAGATTCAAATGCCGGCAGACAGCAATGATGCGTTGAAGCTCGTAGCTGCTAACAAAATCGATCTCGCATTGAGTTATCAGCCACAGGTGCTGATGGCACGGGGTGAGCAGATTCCTGTCCTCTCCATCGCCGCAATTGTCAGACATCCCTTGAACCATCTGATGGTTCCGGCCAACTCTTCTGTGAAGACACCTGCTGACCTGACCGGGAAGACCGTAGGCTATTCCTCCATCCCGCTCTATGAAGCCATGGTGAAAACGATGGTCCGCAGCAGCGGAGGTGATCCAGAATCCTTACAGCTCGTAGATGTTGGCTTCAATCTCATTCCGGCCCTCTCCACAGGGCAAACGGATGCCATCATCGGCGGTTTTATCAATCATGAGCAGCTGATCCTGGAAAAAGAAGGACATCCGGTAACCTCCCTAAATCCGACGGATTACGGGGTGCCAGATTATTATGAGCTTGTGCTGGTAGCCAGCCAAGAAGGAATGCAGAACTCTCAGGCTTATTTCAAAAAATTTCTGACCGCCGCCGCCAAAGGTCAAAAGTTCGTCAAGGAGCATCCAGAAAAAGCGCTGTCTCTTCTGTTCAAGCATGAAGATCAGACTTCTCCGCTTGACAAAGACATCGAGAAGAAAAGTCTGGAGATTCTGCTGCCGCTGATGGATCCGGGGAACGAGCCGTTTGGCTATCAGGACCCGGATTCCTGGAACAAGGTGCAACAATGGCTGAAGGAAAATGGCCTGCTATCCGCTGAAGTAGCGCCGGAAGAGGCTTTTATCAATTTGTAGATCGCAATCTGTAAGGCAAGATGCCAATGGGCGGGTTCTATAATAGCGCGTTACAAATCTAATTTTCTCGGGAGGCAATCCTATGACTTATTTGTCCAAGGTAAGGGAGCAAAATCCGCTGATTCACAATATCACCAATATTGTTGTGGCCAATTTTTCGGCCAACGGGCTGTTGGCCCTCGGTGCTTCCCCGTTCATGGCGGACTCCTATGAAGAAGTTGCCGATGTAGCTCAAATGGCCGCTTCTGTCGTACTGAATATCGGCACGCTGAACGAACAGGTCATCCCGTCTATGATTCTGGCTGGACAATCCGCCAATGCCCATGGTACGCCCGTGGTGCTTGATCCGGTAGGTGCCGGGGCAACCGCATATCGGACGGACATCGTCCAAAAGCTGGTCGATTCAATCTCCCTAACAGCGCTGCGTGGCAATGTCGCCGAGGTAGCCAATGTCGCCGGGGAGCAATGGACGATCAAGGGTGTAGACGCTGGCACAGGTGACGGTGATGCTGTGGAGCTAGCCCAAAAGGCTGCGCGCAAGCTGGGCTGCATCGTGATCGTCACCGGCAAAGAGGACGTTATTACCGATGGTACAACAACCTACATCGCTGCCAACGGTCATCCCATTCTAACCAAAGTCACCGGAACCGGGTGCCTGCTCAGTGCCGTAACCGGAGCTTTCCTGGCTGTCGGTGGCGATTCACCGTTGAAAGCTGCAGCCGAAGCGATTTCTTTCTATGGCGTAGCCGCAGAAATTGCCGAGGAGCTGACACATGGCCAGGGTCCAGGCAGCTTTCAAATCGAGTTCCTGAACCAGCTTTCGTTGGTTACGCCAGACATTTACCAAGAACGATCGCTGATTAGAGAAATCTAATTCTACCACTAAAGTTTCAAATACATCAGGCAAAGTTTTTGCGGAAGGAGCATTTAAATGAGCGTCTATCAAGCGCTAACAATAGCTGGGTCAGATAGCGGTGGCGGTGCTGGGATTCAAGCCGATCTGAAAACCTTTCAGGAACTGGGCGTATATGGCATGTCCGCGCTGACGGCGATAACTGCCCAGAATACACTGGGCGTGCAAGGGGTTTATCCCCTTGACCCGGAAGCTGTAGCAAGACAGCTGGATTCCATTGGAGAGGATTTGCAGCCGGAGGCTGTCAAGACCGGCATGCTGTTCAGCAGCGAGATCATCGGTATTGTTGCCGACAAGGTGACACAGTATGGCTGGAACCGGCTTGTCGTTGATCCGGTGATGGTCGCCAAAGGCGGTTCGCCATTGCTTCAGCAAGAAGCAGTTGCCGCCCTGATCACCCGACTGCTGCCTCTGGCGTTCGTAACGACGCCCAACATCCCGGAAGCAGAGCTAATCACGGGTCATAGCATCACCAGCTTGCAAGACCGCGAGCAAGCAGCACGTATTATCGCTGGCATGGGCTCCCGCTATGTGATTCTTAAGGGTGGGCATGACGAGTCGACAGAACAAGTGATTGATTTGCTGTACGATGGACATTCGTTCTTTTATATGGAAAATAAACGTGTAAACACCCGTCATACGCACGGAACAGGCTGTACGTACTCTGCGGCACTGGCTGCAGAGCTTGCCAAAGGCCAGACTGTGCCAGAAGCAATTCATACGGCCAGAGCCTTTATTCAGGCAGCCATTGAGGATGGACTGGCCATCGGTGCGGGGCATGGGCCGACGAACCATTTTGCCTATCAGAACAGATTGCGGGGGAATCGGGGATGAATGGAGTGGACAGAGACAAGCTGCAGGAGCAGTTGAGCTTATATTTTATAATGGGCACTGCCAATTGTCATAAGACACCGAACGACACGCTGAAGGAAGCTATCAAGGGCGGTGTTACGATGTTCCAGTTTCGCGAAAAGGGTCCCGGTGCCCTCCACGGACAAGCCCTTCTCGAACTGGCAATGTCGCTCCAGACTCTGTGCAGGGCCGAGGGCATTCCTTTTATCGTCAACGACGATATTGAACTGGCTATTCAGCTCGATGCCGACGGAGTGCATATCGGTCAAGAGGATGAACCTGCCGCATCGATTCGACGACGTCTCGGGTCTGGCAAAATCATCGGCGTCTCCGCTCACAACATGGTAGAAGTGCAGCAAGCCATCTCCGATGGTGCAGACTATCTTGGCATCGGTCCAGTCTACCCTACATCTTCCAAAGATGACGCGCGGGCTGTTCAAGGCACAAGGCTCATAATGGAAATTAGGGAGGCTGGCATCGACATCCCGCTTGTTGGTATTGGCGGAATTACGGCCGCCAATGCCGCACCGGTCATCGCTGCCGGCGCAGACGGCATTTCGGTGATCTCCGCTATTGCTGGAGCCCCTGATGTCACCGCTGCGGCGAGAGCATTCGTACAGGCCATGGAGGCCGCGCCTACAAGGCCGTAACTGTGTATTGACAAGGAGCGAAGTCAATCCGCTCCAAACCTATAAAAAAGGTGGTGTCCGCTAGTCAGCGAGACACCACCTTTTTTGTACTATTTTGCCGCTTCATCCAGCCTTGTTAGCAGGTTCTGCAGCTCTTCATCTGCCAGGTGTCGCCATTGCCCCCGTTCCAGACCGTCTAGCGTAATGTTCATGATTCGAATGCGTTCCAGCTTCAATACTCTGTAACCGAGCGCTTTGCACATTCTGCGAATCTGGAGGTTGAGCCCTTGGGTAAGAATAATCCGAAAGCGGCATTCACTCTCCCGGTAGATCCGGCAGGGCTTGGTGATAACCCCTAAGATGCCCACACCGCTCGCCATGTTTTGCAGAAACTCGTCTGTAACCGGATGGTCTACATCCACCACGTATTCCTTCTCATGCCCATATTCCGAAGACATCATTTTGTTCACGATATCCCCGTTGTTCGTCAAAAGAATAAGTCCCTCCGACGCCTTATCCAGTCTACCGACCGCAAAAATCCGCGCCGGATAGTTAACGAAATCTATAATGTTGCCCTGAACCTCTCTAGCTGCCGTGCAAGTAATACCGACAGGTTTGTTCAAGGCCAGATACACCGGTTCAGAACGTTCTTCCGGAAGGGCTTGACCGTCCACAAGCACCGTATCGCCTGGCTCTACCTCTGCGCCTTCTTCGCAGACAGCACCATTAATGCTGATCCGCCCCGCGGCAATTAACCGATTGGTCTCCCTTCTGGAATAGACGCCGGACAGGCTTATGTACTTATTGATTCTCATGCTAAACCTGCTCTCCCTGCTATATGCTATACCAGAAGCTGCCTAGCGGCTTTCTCCACCTTTATTCGCGCCTGGTTTTACCGAACCACTCTTGGCACCTGCGGCTCCTTTGGCGTCAGAAGCACCGGAGGCACCGCCCTTCACGAACTTGGGCTTTACTGGCTTGGCTGACTTATTCCAGCGTGTCCAACCCTTGCTACCTGTTCCACGGCCTGTGCCGCCGCCTTTGCTTTTTGATCCCATATTATCACTCCATTACTATTCCTCAGATGTTCCTTCACTTTTGCACTTGACTATCATACCATTACATTCACCAAAAAGCCGAAAAAAAACACAAATCACCCGCCATCCAGAAGGAAGACGGGTGATTATCGTGTAATTTATTACGCTTTAGGCTGAATATAGCCTTCCGCTTTGAGCAGTTCTGCGATCAGTACCGCACCGCCAGCTGCACCGCGCAGCGTGTTGTGCGACAGTCCAACAAACTTGAAGTCATGCAGCGAATCTTCGCGCAGACGTCCGGTGGAAACACCCATGCCGTTCTCGATATCCCGGTCCAGCTTCGTCTGTGGACGGTTCTCTTCTTCGAAATAGGTGATGAATTGCTTCGGAGCGCTTGGCAGCTCAAGTTCCTGCGGACGGCCCTTGAAGTTCTTCCACAGCTCCAGGATCTCTTCCTTGGAAGGCGTCTTCTTGAAGGATACGAATACCGATGCCATATGACCGTCAGCAACCGGCACACGAATACACTGGGAAGTTACCACAGGCGTGGAAGCTTTCACAATGCCCTCTTCGGTCAGCTCACCCCAGATCCGCAGCGGCTCCTGCTCACTCTTTTCTTCTTCGCCACCAATGTAAGGAATGACGTTGTCGATCATTTCCGGCCAATCAGCGAACGTCTTGCCTGCCCCAGAGATCGCTTGGTATGTGCTTACGACAACCTTCTCCGGTTCAAATGCTGCCAGCGCATGCAGTGCAGGCACATAGCTCTGGATAGAACAGTTTGGCTTCACGGCAATAAAGCCTGTTGTGGTACCGAGACGCTTACGTTGCTGCTCGATCACCTTAATATGTTCCGGGTTGAGTTCCGGGATCACCATCGGAACGTCCGGCGTCCAGCGATGGGCGGAGTTATTGGAAATGACCGGCGTTCCAGTACGTGCATAGTCTTCTTCCAGCTTCTTGATTTCTTCCTTCTTCATATCTACTGCACAGAAGATCAGGTCCACATCTTTGGCGAATTCCTCTACCTGGGATGCATCCTGAACCATAATATTCTTCACGCTATCAGGAAGTGGAGTATCCAGCTTCCATCTGCCCGCAATGGATTCCTCAAAGGTTTTGCCTGCGGATCTGCTGCTTGCAGAAATTGCAGTTACTTCAAACCAAGGGTGATTCTCTAGTAAAGCGATAAAGCGTTGGCCTACCATTCCAGTACCGCCGACAATGCCGGCTCTGAGCTTAGTTGTCATGAAATCATACACTTCCTTTTAAGTTACTTCCCTATCATTCATTAGGCCGATTATAAATGATATATGCAAGTTTAACAATATGTGAAATGAAACACGGAGATACTTCTAATAATATATGGCTATATTACAAAAGCAGTGCTTGCCCCATGTGGCTTATACATGAACACTAATAAAATGAACTTCAGTTGCGAAAATAAGGTGAGAACTTAAGGTGAAAACATAAGCTGCGCGCTTAGATTGCGATCACACATCGCGAACTTAAATGGCGAGCAAAAAGGGGTGGCATCATCTCGTAAAGCATGGAATAAAAGTCGCTATTGTCCCAGATTCTTCAATTATGATAATCGGTTTTAACGGTTAAACTCTGGCGTCGATCTATGCTGCAAGTGCGAACTTTCCTGCGAAAGTACTGCAGACACAACATGTATTCAACATATTTCAGCGAGCCATAGAATGCCACCTTTCGCTTGATCGCTTGTGCTACTACAGTTTCAATCCCCGCCCCAATTCTTTGACTAACTTTTCTCTTTTAAGGTATTAGTTTTTTTCTCTTGGGTTCTTGGGTTCTTGGGTTCTTGGGTTCTTGGGTTCTTGGGTTCTTGTTTATTTGCTCACAGTTATTTGATCTCGTTTTTTTGGTTATTGTTTTTTGGTTTTTCGTTTTCTCATCCTTCATCATTATACAGCCTTAAATAAACGTAGTCGAAGTTCAACCTACTTCCAACTAAGGGCATTTTTGCACCTTATATTAGTCATTTTGGAGTAAAAAGAGAAAATAAGTGCATTTTCGCACCTTATTTTTCCACATAAATACCCCAAAGGGTATTCTTAGAGAGATTTAAGGTACAAAAATGCCCTTAATCTATGCCACCCCTTCATTGCAGACAATTTAAGGTACATAAATGCCGTTATTTACGCTTTAGCGAGCTTGGAGAGCATCTTCCCCCTTTATTCCTCCTCATCTGCATGTTTCATTATTTAGTCAGTCCTACATCTTGCTTATTCAGTCTGCATAACCCTTGATTAGTTTGACATAACCGCTGTTTAGCTTACATAACCCCGTTTAGCTTACATAACCCCTATTTAGCTCACATAACCCCCGTTTAGCTTACATAACCCTGTTTAGCTTACATCTCCCCCATTTAGCTCACATAACCCCCGTTTAGCTTACATTACCCCCGTTTAGCTTACATTACCCCCGTTTAGCTTACATTACCCCCGTTTAGCTTACATTACCCCCGTTTAGCTTAC
>NZ_JBYUPV010000025.1:0-33661 GCF_058133325.1 Paenibacillus sp. MAHUQ-45 | reverse complement strand
ATGAAGTCGCCTCGTTTCCACTGTTTGTAGGGGTACAAACACTGTAACGAACGGGCGGCTTTTTTTCTACCTTTTTTTGGCTAATCAACAGGCCTACATTATTGTACCTTATTTTCCTACATATCCCTAAAAAAGCGATATACCTAAAGAATTAACATACAAAAATGCCCTTAATTGGGGTTTTCCCTTCGTTGCCGTCGAATTAAGGTACAAAAACGCTCTTATTTACGTATTCCCGAGGCTGAGAGCAAACCGGCGCTGACCGAGAGAGTCTTTCCCATGTTGTTCAAAGGATCTTACTGTCGACTCCAACCATCCTGCCACCTCACCATGTTGCTCATACCTCGCTCGCCCCACCCTTTAGACCAATGCTACTGAACACCCTATTACCCGAATAAGAGCAGACAAATCGCAATAGCTGCAACGAAACCGACAACGTCGGAGAAAAGGCCCACCTTGAGCGCGTAGCGGCCGTTACGGATCCCGACGGCTCCAAAGTAGACCGTCAGCACGTAAAGTGTGGTGTCCGTGCTGCCCTGAATGGTGGAGGCAATCATGCCGATCAGCGAATCCGGGCCGTGTACACGGATCAGGTCGGTGGTGTAGGCCAGCGACCCGGTCCCAGTCAGTGGACGCAGGAGACCAAGCGGTAGCACCTCCGAAGGCACCCCCAGCCCCTGCAGCAGGGGGGCCACGAAACCCATCAGGTAATCAAGCGCTCCTGAAGCGCGGAATACACTGATGGCGACCATCATCCCGACCAGATGCGGGATGATGCCGATAGCGGTGCTGAAGCCGTCTTTAGCGCCTTCTACAAAAGATTCATATACGGGGACTTTACGCGAGAAGGCGTATAGCGGTATGAACGTGATCAGAACCGGAATCGCCCAAGCCGAAATAAGGCTGATAAAATTCAGCAAGACACGTTCACCCTTTCAATGAGGAATGAGGGAGCGTTCTACTCCCCCCAATGGACTTATTCGTCCCTTGGGCAGGCGGTTTAGGGGGCTTGTGCATCAGCGTCAGCCGCCTGAACATCCGGTCAGCCACGATAGCGGCCAGCGTGGCAACTGCCGTAGCAGCAAGCGTCGTGCCGACGATCCCAGCGGGATCGGTGGAGCCGTAGTTGAGGCGGATCGCGATCAGTGTAGCCGGAATCAGCGTGATACTGGCCGTATTCAGGGCCAGCAAGGTACACATGGCCGGAGTAGCCGTATCCTTATCCGGGTTAAGATTCTGCAGCTCCTGCATCGCCTTGATGCCCATCGGAGTTGCTGCATTGCCAAGGCCGAGCAGGTTCGCGCTCATGTTAGAGAGAATATAGCCGATGGCTGGATGCCCTTTGGGCACATCGGGAAACAGAAAAGCTACGACAGGGCCGAGCACCCTGGCGATCTTTTTTAACAATCCAGCGTCCTCTGCAACCCGCATAATGCCCAGCCAGAACACCAGCACACTGATTAAACCGAAGCTTACGGTAACCCCGCTTTTCGCCCCGTCAAATACTGCTGCCGTAAATTCATCCATGCGACCGTTGACCGCCGCAAACAAAAAGCCAATGACGATCATCCCCAGCCAGATTCCGTTAATCATGGGTAAGTCCTCCCCTCCCACTTTCAGCTTCCCCTATTCGTGATGGAAGCGGCCAAACAACGCGCGCAGCGCACTACCAAGGGCTTGGAGCCAGGTATTCGCTGGATACTCCGCTGCCAAAGCCGAGTTGAATTTCTTCGCATACGGCGTCTGCTCGGGAGGGACTGTGCCGGGCTGATATACCGGAACCCGGCCAATCTCTTGGCCGCCCAATTGGAGTACCAACACACCACGCAGTCCAAAATCCGTACTACGAGCAGTTTTTGGGGATACCGCCTGCCCCCCGTTCAGCACCAGCTTCGTGATCAGTCTTGCTTCTTCCCCCGTGCTGAATGGATACGCAAAATCCTGTCCAGTTACATATTCGTACCCCTTGATTTTGTCCCCGCGTTCTATAATGGTTTTGAGCGGAAAATGGTTGAAGCCAAAATCAAGCAGCGCCGCATGATCGTTCCAGTCATTACCATCGTTCAGTGTCACTGCGACGAGTTGCTGTCCACCCCGGGTAGCGGAGCTGACTAAGCAACGTAACGCTTTTTTCGTATATCCGGTCTTTACCCCATCCGCTCCTTCGTAGAGTCGCAGCATTTTATTTTTGTTGACCCACTTGTAGTCCCACTTCTCATAAGGATTATCCGCGGTCTTCACTTCAGTCTTAACGATCTGCTTGAACACAGGGTTATGCAGCGCATATGCGGTCAGCCTGGCCAGATCATTGGCACTAGAGTAATGCCCCTCGGCATCCAAACCGTGCGGATTGGCAAAATGGGTGTGGATGAGCCCTAGCTCCTCAGCCTTGGTATTCATCAGATACACAAAGCCATCCTCCGAGCCTCCCACATGCTCAGCAATGGCAGTCGCTGCATCGTTACCGGAGCGGAGCATCAGGCCGTACAGCATATTTTCCAGAGTCATCTCCTCTCCGTTCTTCAGGAACAAGGATGACCCTTCCTTGGCAAAAGCGTTCTTCCCCACCTTCACCTTATCGCTTAATTTTCCGTTCTCTATGGCGACGATCGCCGTCATGATTTTGGTCAAGCTGGCTATCAGCATGGGCTCGTCACCGTGGCTGCTGTATAGAATACGGCCGGACTCCACATCAATCAGTGCCGCCGCCTTGGCATATGTGGAAACAGAACTCTTCTCCGCCCGGAGTGACGGCAAGGGCGCCAAAATGACCACAAGGCATACTATTAAAACAACTGAGCATATTCGGTTTATTGTCTTCATGTTTACCCTCCGGCTTCTTAGCGCTTATATAGTACAAGTGTATGCGGACAGGCGGGAAGGTATGTCCTTCAACCTGGATCATCCTTTTTAGAAAATCCTCGCTGAAGTCCTGTCATCCTGGCTGCAAATATCCTTATCTCAAAAAAAGGGACATCGCCGATAAGGCGATCTCCCTGATTCAGCCAAGCTTGTAGTGGCATCTTACAATTCGTGTGATATTTAATGAGTCGATGGAGTAGTGTCGCTCTTGGTTACGGTTTTTTCGGTTGTCGTTGTAGCGACAGAGGCGTTGTACTGGAACATGGACTGGATTTTGTCGATCAGGTTCGGGGTAGCATCAATGATTTTCTCGAACAGATGGGTTTGATTATCCAGCGGAACAATATGCACGCCGCCCTTGCCTACAACGAGAAAAGCAATCGGTCTTATCGATACCCCGCCACCGCTACCGCCACCGAAAGGCAGCAGCTTGACGCCAGATTGCGTTCCGGTCACACTACCTGATGAACCGTCATCCTCAACACGGTAATCACTACCGCCTGCAGCAAAGCCAAATGCTACCTTGCTGATAGGCAGAATCACGCTACCGTCTGGTGTTTCTACCGCATCGCCTACAATCGTATTGACATCAACCATGCCTTTAATATTTTCCATAGCAGTCTGCATTAGACCCTGAATGGGATGATCACTCATATTTTTGTCCTCCTTTGGCTTCTGGGAATCGTCATTATTCTACAGCGATATCATCCCCATCATCGCCCATTTGTATGTAAGCCGTATCGTTTCAGGAAGAATGATGCCCCTTGATCCCACGGGATTTGCTAAGCAATGCCTTCCAGCGCCGCAGCCCCCCCGTTTCCTTTGAAATTCGGCGCAGCAGCCCTATTCCCGCATAGATCATATAAGCAATAGAAACGTTTCCCGTACACACCAGTTCCGAAGTAAAGCTAAAGTTATCCTCAAAGACTGGTTTTACAAAAAGCCGCGGACTTTTCTGCAGCCTTACCCACTTCGACAGTAAGCCAGCCAAGCTCCATTTGAGGCCCCAGAGCGCGCCCACGGCTGTTGCTGTCAATGCCGCATCCTCCAGTGAGAAATCCGTGGACCAGTCTAATTTTGTTATACGGACATGAGCGGCTGTCTTTTTGAACCATTTCTTAAAGTAGCGGGTTGCTTTTAGCATCTTCTTGATCGAGTCCAGCCAGTTATCCACCGTCTCCTTGTCGATGTCGCCTACCTGCTCATCGTCACTTCTGACCGGTGCCAGACCGCTCTTCTCCAGCTTTACCCGCACTCCCCGCTCAATCCCCGCATAGATCACCTTGGGTAGCTCATAATGATACTTAATAAGTCCAAATAGAGCGGTCACGTCAAGCTCCACTCTGTCGTCCTTACCCACCCTGCATAGCCGGAAATGAAAATGGAGAGAAGAGGACAGGATCAGCACAATCACGAGAAGCAACAAGACAAGGGGAACTGCGATCCAAAGTGTCACGAATTAACCTCCAGGCATTCTTAATCATGGGAACTATT
This sequence comes from Paenibacillus sp. MAHUQ-45, assembly GCF_058133325.1. Taxonomy (NCBI): domain Bacteria; kingdom Bacillati; phylum Bacillota; class Bacilli; order Caryophanales; family Paenibacillaceae; genus Paenibacillus; species Paenibacillus sp. MAHUQ-45. The sequence goes on along the minus strand of NZ_JBYUPV010000025.1, from coordinate 29,305 downwards.
GGTTTAGTATGGGAAGGAAGGTTGGAAAAAATTCGGTGCAGCCCAAAAATATCCCCATTCCATCTAATCACAACAAAAAGCACCGTCGCTTTCAGCCCCAGAAGAGGGCATCGACAGTGCACAGATCACAATATACTGAGAAGGAAGACTCGTATCCAAAACAGAATCAAAAGTTTATTTCTATCTACACGTGCTCAAGAGCTGTTTGCAGGTCTGCAATCAGATCAGCGGTCTCTTCAATACCAACAGACAGACGGATCAGGTTATCATAAATTCCAATCTGCTCCCTGGTTTCTTGGGGGATGGAGGCATGGGTCATCACAGCTGGTACCTCGATCAGGCTCTCCACACCGCCTAGGCTTTCTGCCAAAGTGAACAGCCGGGTCTTCTCAACAACCGTTGCTGCCTCTTTCTCTCCGCCCTTGACCAAAAAGGTCACCATGCCGCCAAAGCCGCTCATTTGTCCCTTGGCCGTTTCATAATATGGACTTGAAGGCAGTCCTGGATAAATTACTTTCTCGACCTTCGGATGACGCTCCAAAAATTCAGCAATGGCGAGAGCATTTCGGCAATGAGCCTCCATTCGCACCGATAAGGTCTTAATCCCTCTAAGTAGAAGAAAAGCGTCAAATGGCGGAAGCGGGGAACCTATCGCATTTTGCAGAAAACTAATCCGCTGAGCTACCTCATCATTATGTTTCGCTACAACGATGCCAGCGATCACATCCGAATGCCCATTCAAATATTTAGTGGCGGAATGGACAACGATATCAAAGCCCAGCTTCAGGGGCTGTTGCAGATATGGAGATGCGAACGTGTTGTCGCAAACACTGATGAGATTGTGCTTCGCAGCGATAGCGGCGATTTTTCGCAGATCTACTATTTTCAACAAAGGATTCGTCGGTGTTTCTACCCAAATCAGGACAGTATTGTTCTGGATGTGCTCCTCAATGCTCTCGGGATTGGATAGATCGACATACGAAACCTCCAGTTCTAGCGCATCCTTCTTCACCTTGTCCAGCAGGCGGAATGTACCTCCATACAGGTCATCAGTCACAATAATATGAGATCCCCGCGGAAGAGTATCAATAATAGCTGACTCAGCGGCCAGTCCGGAAGCGAAGGCAAAACCGACTTCTCCTTCCTCCAGGGCAGCAACACAGGTCTCCAGTGCCGTTCTAGTCGGATTACCGCTTCTGGAATAATCATAGCCTTTATGCTTACCAGGTGATTCTTGGGCAAACGTAGACGTGGCATAGATCGGTGTAATCACCGCTCCAGTCGTGGGATCAGGCTCCTGACCGGCGTGAATGGCTCTGGTGGAAAATCCGTATTGGCTCATCTAATCTTCAGCTCCTGTTTTTATAATAATTTGCGGCGCAAATAATGAATGTAATCACTCTTGGTGATGACCCCGTAGAATTCCCCGTCTTTAGTGACGATAACGAGCAAACCTTCTTTCAGAATCGAGATTACCTGAGCAAGATCGTCTTCGATTGAGACGGTTGCAACATTGGTAGACATATACTGTCTGACCTCATCTTTAAGAGCATGCTCATTACGGCTTTCTGTAGCCGTTAAGATATCCCATTCATCAATGATGCCTACAACGGTCCCATCCTTCAGCACCGGAATTTGTGAAATTTCATACAGACTCATCTTGGCATGAGCGTTCAGCAGCGTATCCTCTGGCCCTACCGTAATGACACTGCGCTCCGAATATTTGCGGGTGACCAGATCTGAAATGCCGCCACTTTGCTGCTTGCGGATGAGTCCCCGGTCAATCATCCAGAAATCATTAAACATTTTGGTAAGATACTTGTTTCCGCTATCGCAGACAAACGTAACAATGTTCTTGGGCTCACTCTGTTCCCGTGCATATTTCACAGCAGCACTGATCAGTGTCCCGGTGGAGGAACCACCCAAAACCCCTTCCTGACGCAGCAATGTACGGGCAGAGGCAAAGCTTTCTTCATCGGTGATATGATACGCCTTGCTGATCAGCGTTTGATCGAACTGCGGAGGGACAAAGTCCTCCCCGATCCCTTCCACAAGCCAGCTTCCAGGCTCAGACAGAGGATTGCCCTCCACAACATCAACGAGGATGGACCCTTCAGGATCAGCAAGTACAATTTCCAAATCCGGCTTCACTTTGCGAAAATAGTCCGTCAACCCTTTCAGCGTCCCCGCCGAGCCAACGCCTACAACTATGGCATCCACCTCATGCTCGGTCTGTTCCCAGATTTCCGGCCCGGTTGTTAGCTCATGGGCGAGTGGGTTAGCGGGATTATTGAACTGGTTGACAAAATAGCTACCCGGTGTCTCCTCCGCGATTCGCTTGGCATAATCCTGATAGTAGTCAGGATGGCCTTTCTCCACATCGGAGCGGGTAAGAATAATCTCCACCCCGAGCGCCCGAAGATGGTTTACCTTCTCAGTACTCATCTTGTCGGGGATCACAAGAATCAGCTTATATCCTTTCGTAATAGCAGCTAGTGCCAACCCTAGTCCCGTATTGCCAGCCGTAGCTTCAACCAAAGTGTCACCGGGCTTGATCAACCCCTTCCGCTCTGCGTCCTCAATCATAGACAGGCCGATCCGGTCCTTAATAGACCCGCCAGGGTTCTGATTTTCCAGCTTGAGGAATAGTCTGGATGGACCTACATCAAAACAATGGACTTCAATTAAAGGGGTGTTGCCGATCAGATCAATCGCTGTAGGAATGTTTTTCATACGAATCAACCCTCAATCCTCTACCTATTAATAATTCATATAGAAATAGTATGCTTTAAAATTATAAAGGTGCCTGCCCCCGACTGTCAATTTATCACATTAAAGGGATATAGCAGAATTGAGTGACCTTACGGCCGGGAACCCGATCATAGACAAAAACCGTTGTCCCAAAGGGACAACGGCATAGGTTATAACGCTATTCACCAACAATACGAACTTTCAGCTATTACATTTCTTCGAAGGTCATCTGGCTGTCCAGCTTGCTGAACAACAGTTGTGTCTCTTCTTCCAGATTATCTGGACTCTCAAAGCTGGATGGTTCCGGCAACTCTTTCAAGCTGGCCAGCCCAAAGCTGTCCAAGAAGGACTTTGTCGTGCCATACAGAATAGGACGACCTATCGCTTCCGCCCGTCCGACCTCATGAATGAGATCCTTATTATTCAGAGTATGAATCGCCCGTTCAGACTTCACGCCGCGGATCTCTTCAATCTCCACACGCGTGATCGGCTGACGATAGGCGACAATCGCCAGCGTCTCCAGTGCCGCTTGGGACAAGGACGCACGGGACGGCGAGTAGGCCAGCCGCTCGAAGTATGGCGCGTGGGCAGGCAGTGTAGCCAGCCGGTAATTCCCGGCAATCTGCACAACCTGAAGGCCGCGTTCCTGCGTGTTATAATCGTCCTTCAGCTCTTCCAGCGCCCGTGTAGTCAATTCGGGACGTTGCTCCGTAATCTCGGCAATTTGTCGCACAGACAAACCTTCATCCCCAGACAGAAAGAGCAAGCCCTCAATAACTGATTTCAGTTCCTTGTAGTTCATCTAGTTGTTCCCCTCCTCTCCACTCCATCACGATGTCTTCGAACAATTTCTCTTGGTAGCAGAAGATCGCCTTCATCTTCATTAACTCCAGAATCGCTAGAAAAGTCACCACGATCTCATGCCGTGCCATCTCATCATCCAGCAGAGCCGAGAAGCGCAGCTTGTGGCCCCGGCCACCCCGCCGCAGCGCATCAGACACATCCCGTATCCGATCCTTCACCGAGATCTCATCCCTTGTGATCCGCTGATAGGAGGATCGTCTAGCAGCTTTGCTGAGTGCCTTGCGGAACGCCGCAATCAGGTCAGCAGTATGTAATCCCTTGAGCGGATGATCCTGCTGGGTCGGAACGAACGGCCCCAGATCTTCCGGCTCTTTCGTGAAGATCAGACTCCGCTCGCTTTCCATATCCATCAATTGGATCGCAATACTCTTGAATTTGCGGTATTCCACCAGCCGCTGTACGAGTTCGGCACGTGGATCAAGCTCATCTTCCTCGTAATACTCGAAGTCATCGATCTCGATGACCGGAGGCTTCGGCAGTAGCAGCTTGCTTTTAATAGATAACAAGGTGGCTGCCATTACGAGAAACTCGCTGGTAATGTCCAGTTCAAGCTCCTGCATGGACTGCAGGTATTCCATGTACTGCTCGGTGATCTCGCTGACCGGAATGTCCTGGATGTCGATTTCCGCCTTATCAATCAAATGCAAGAGCAGATCCAGCGGACCCTCGAACGTTTCCAGCTTGTACAATACAGTCACGAGGCTTCCTCCCGCCAAAAAAAAGTAAAGTGCAGCGCCGCAAGGACGCTACACAAGTAGAAAGATTCATATCATTCATGCTTTCTTCTTATACATATAAATAAGCACGATTTTAGTAGATTCGTCAATAGGTGTTATTTGAGCAGTTTGTTCAGATTCGCCATTTCAATAGCCGCCGTCGCAGCATCCCAGCCCTTGTTGCCCGCTTTGGTTCCGGAGCGCTCAATGGCCTGCTCGATGTTTTCGGTCGTTACTACGCCGAAGATTGTCGGTACGCCTGTCTTGAGGTTGATCGCCGCCACGCCCTTGGCCACTTCATTGCACACATAATCGTAGTGTGTTGTAGAGCCGCGAATCACTGTACCTAATGTGATCACTGCATCATACTTGCCGCTTTCGGCCATTTTTTGGGCAATCAGTGGAATTTCGAACACCCCGGGAACCCAGGCCACATCCACTTCGTCATCAGCTACACCATGGCGTTTGAAGGCATCCAGCGCGCCGGACAGCAGCTTGCTGGTAATAAATTCATTAAAACGTCCTACAACAACTCCATATCTTAACCCTTCGGATACTAAGTGTCCCTCAAAATAGTTCGGCATATTGTTCATCAACCCTTCATTAATAGTTATTTAAAATTTGGTTATTTGTAGTTTGGTAATTAAACTCGGCTATCACATAAGACTCGATCGTCACTACGGTGAACGGTTTGGGCTTCCGGCCGCTGCTGTCTACGGATTTCTTTTCATTGTACTGCTACTTACGGTTAAGTTTCAGAGACAGCTTAGCACATGCTTTCGAACCCGGTTTTCTTTCCTCCGGAAAAGATCTTGCTTCCCAGATTAACGGCATTTTCGCACCTTATTTTCCTCATTTCGAGGTAATTCAGGAACTTAAGGGCATTATTGTATGTTAATTTCGGTAAATGCACTGATATTAGGATGATTTGGAGGATTTAACATACAAAATTGCCATTAATCTCAGTTGAGACTGATTTACGTCCCATTTAAGGTACATAAATGCTCTTATTTCAACTCGAGAGATGCTCAACCCTCTCCGTCATACCTTCTCAGCTTTGTTTCATTCATTCCTGTTTCTTTCGGACAAGTCGTATTTCTTGCGTTCATTTATAAGTGGTTCAAGCTTTGCTGGTCTCGTTCTGTTCAATATTGTCAAAAGAAAGCAGATGACCAAGTTTAGCCTGCTTCGTGTGCAGGTAGTTTGTATTATCCTCATTCTCTGGCATTTGGATCGGTACACGTTCTACAATCTCCAGGCCATATCCCTCCAGCCCCTTAATCTTGCGAGGGTTGTTGGTTAGCAGCTTGATTCGTTGCAGTCCGAGATCCTTCAGGATCTGAGCGCCGATTCCGTAATCGCGAAGGTCTGCCGGAAAGCCCAGCTTCAGGTTGGCATCAACGGTATCGAGTCCTTCCTCTTGCAGCTTGTAGGCCCGCAGCTTATTGATCAGACCAATGCCCCGGCCCTCCTGACGCATATAGAGCAGGACACCTCTGCCAGCAGCGTCAATCTGACGCAGCGCAGCTTCGAATTGTGGGCCGCAATCGCAGCGGTGGGAGTGGAAGACATCCCCAGTCAAACATTCAGAATGAACACGTACCAGAACCGGCTCGTCGCCGGAAATATCGCCCTTGACCAGTGCAATATGTTCTTTGTCATCTACTACATTAGAATAAGCTATCGTCTGGAATTCACCGAAATCGGTTGGCATCCGTACCGCTACCTCGCGGGTAACCAACTTCTCCTTCTCATTCCGGTAATGGATAAGATCCTTGATACTGATCAGTCTCAGATCATGCTTGCGGGCAATCTCAATGAGATCTGGCAGACGAGCCATCGTGCCGTCTTCCTTAATAATCTCGCAGATCACACCAGCCGGATAAGCACCGCTCATTTGAGCCAGGTCGACAGCGGCCTCTGTGTGACCGGAGCGGCGCAGCACACCGCCTTTTTTGGCAATCAGCGGGAACATGTGGCCCGGTCTACGGAAATCGGACGGCTTCGCCTCCGGGTCCATGATCGCTTTGACCGTCATGGAGCGCTCTGCTGCGGAAATGCCAGTAGTTGTATCTTTATGGTCGATCGAGACTGTAAAGGCCGTACCGTGGAAATCCGTATTTTGGCTGACCATCGGCTTCAGATCCAGCTCTTCTGCCCGCTCCGCTGTAATCGGCAGGCAGACCAGCCCGCGTCCCTCAGTAATCATGAAATTGATCACTTCGGGAGTCGCGCGTTCCGCCAGAGCGATGAAGTCTCCTTCATTCTCACGGTCCTCATCATCCACAACAATGACCACTTTGCCGCGCATCAAATCATAAATCGCTGATTCTATGGAATCCAGGACTATTTCCTGCTTTGATTGTTCGCTCATGATCTATCCTCCTCATCGTTTGCAGAAGCTTCATTGCTTCGCATCACGTCATTGCTTAGTAATCATGTCTTCGTTCCGTAATCACATCTTCGTTTCGTAATCACATCATCGTTCTGCAATCACGCTATCGTTCCACAATCACATCATCGTGCCGTAATCACATCATCTTATCTCAAATAAATCCGTTGGCTGCCAGGAAATCATGACTTATGCCAGAGCTAATATCCTCGGCTTCTTCTTCTCGTCCCGCAGATCTGTAATGCAGCAGGTGGTCTACATATTTGCCCAGCACATCACATTCGATGTTCACGCTATCTCCCGCTCGTTTATGTCCAAGCACTGTCTCACCCAAAGTGTGGGGGATAACCGACACGGTGAAAGATGATGTTCCTACCGTAACTACCGTTAGGCTGATGCCATCAATCGTGATGGAGCCTTTCGGAATGATGTATTTGTACAGCGACTTGCGGTCTGCTGCGATCTCGAACACCACTGCATTCTGATCGCGCTTGATGCTTTTGAAGGTGCCTGTGCCATCTACATGACCCTGCACGATATGACCACCAAACCGACCACCGGCTGCCATTGCCCGTTCCAGGTTGACCTTGCTGCCGATCCGCAGCTCCTTCAGATTGCTGTTCCGGAAGGTCTGTGGCATCACATCAGCCGTAAAATAATGGTCGCCCAGCGCCGTTGCTGTAAGGCAAACCCCGTTAACCGCAATACTGTCGCCAATCTTCAAGTCATCCATAATGACAGAAGCCCCGATATTCAGCACCATCATTTCACCGCCGGTGGAGAGGCCGCGCAGAACGCCGACTTCCTCGATTAAACCAGTGAACATCACTATCCCTCCTCAGGCGTTAGCGTACCGGAGTACCGCTGATACAGACATTATCCCCGAGCACTTCTACTTCCAATCCCTCTAGCGTAATGGCATCCGCCATCTTCTCCACACCTGGGAAAACGAAGGTACCCTTGGCTTCTGCACCACCGCCCACAATCTTGGGAGCGAAGAACAGCACTACCCGATCTACCAAACCACTCTCCAGCATCGCACCGTTCAGTGTTCCGCCACCCTCCAGCAGAATGGAACCAATCTCCATCTCGCCAAGAGCTGCCATCGCTGCGGATAGATCTACACGCGGGCCTGTGCCGCAAACCACAATCTGTACACCCGCTGCTTGCAGCACAGCCTTTTTCGCCGCGTCAGCAGAACCTGTAGTCACGATAATCGTTGGGGCTAACCCGTCGCTAACTACCGCAGCATCCAGCGGAATTCGCAAAGCCGAGTCAATAATGATCCGTACCGGATTGAAGCCAGGAACCGCCATACGCGTCGTGAGCGACGGGTTATCAGCGATCACCGTATTGACCCCGACCATAATGCCTTGGTGGCGATGACGCATGGTGTGTACAATTTCCCGTGCAGCCTCGCCGGAGATCCATTTGCTGTCGCCTGTTTTTGTAGCCAGGTTGCCGTCCAGCGTGCTAGCACTCTTCAGAGTGACAAAGGGTTGTTTGGTCAAAATATACTTGATAAACTTCTCATTCAACCGAAGCGCCCGCTCGCGCAGCAATCCCACTTCTACTTCAATGCCATGATCACGCAGCATTTGAACACCTCGCCCTGCCACCTGCGGGTTAGGGTCTTCACAAGCCACCACCACCCGTGCCACGCCTTCGTCGATCAAACGCTGACTGCAAGGAGGTGTAATACCATAGTGACTGCAAGGCTCCAGAGTAACGTAAGCAGTACTTCCCGCCGCTTTTCCGGCCGCCATATTCAGTGCATGCACCTCAGCGTGGCCTGTCCCGCGTTGCAGATGGGTGCCCAGACCAATCATGGCCCCGTCCTTCACCACAACACAGCCTACAACAGGATTGATTCCAGTCTGTCCTTGAGCGCGTTCTGCCATGTCCAGGGCAAGCGACATGTAAAACTCGTCATTCATAATATTCATTCATCTGTCCTCCGATCTGTAAGTCGTACTTCTTGTATGCAGCATCTGCTGCCTCATAACTAAAAAACCCACCTCAGACTCCAGGAGGAGACAAGATGGGTTGTTGAGAGTTAGTTTACTGAGAGTTTCAATAAAACTGTGCGCAAATAACCGTTATATAAACAACGGAATTGTGAAATAACGCACATGATATTAATGTACACTTCAGTACGCCTGCCCGTTAACGGACAAACGCCAATCTCTCCTTCTTCCATCCAGACTATACTGTCGGTCCCGGAATTGCACCGGGTCCACCGTCCGCGTTGTAGCGCGGTCCGGGTAGCGGACTAAGCACTGCAAGATTGACTTGCAGCAACATCACCGCCGGTAGGGAATTTCACCCTGCCCTGAAGGATTGATACCTTATTCATTTTGAAGTATCAAGCTGTTGCTTACAACAAAATTAACACTTAGCCTTGCAAAATGCAAGTATAAATCGTATATTAGCTTATTTTTCGTAACTTTACAACTTTTTGTTGTCAATATCGACCTTACAGCCGCAAAAAACAAGCGCCCAGGAGTTCACTCCTGAGCGCTTGTCCTATGTAAAGCTTGCTTACACACCACGTTCTTGCTGCTTTTTTAACAAATCGCGGATTTCTGTTAGCAAAGCAACCTCCGGCTCCGGTGCGGGTGCTTCTACTACTTCCTCCTTGACCTCTTCTTTCTTCTTGAACTTGCTCGCCAGCTTGATAGCCATAAAGATCGAGAACGCAATGATGAAGAAATCCACCACAGTCTGCAGGAACACCCCGTACTTTACAACAGCATCCCCATACGTAAGCGTCAGTTCATTCAGATTGATGCCACCGATCAGCAGTCCGATAATAGGCATTATGATGTCTTCCACCAAGGAGGAAACAATCTTCCCGAATGCAGCACCAATAATAACAGCGACTGCCAGATCCAGTACATTTCCTTTCAAGGCAAAACTTTTAAATTCTTTCCACATGCTTAATCCTCCCTAGCGCTTGGAATTTGAAATCATTATAGCATCACCTATGCAATACTCCAAAGAATTTCCATAATAATCGACGCTCTTAATCGTTTCTATTAAGATTTTAGCCGAAAGTCTCTCTTAATAGTCTGTGAGAAAATATGTAAATAGTCCTTTCAAGAACCAGGGATTATCAGCTATGATTAGAATTGCTAAATTTCTACGCAAAATTACATCCTTTGGACCAAGGAGTGAGATACCAATGGCCTTTCCCTCTTTTTTCGAAAAAAATCGTACAGACGATTTTCTAATGTTCTCACTTTCACATTGGATTGCTCTGGCACTTGTCGTGCTTGTCTGCCTACTGCTCTATGGGGGAAGGTTCGCCATCCGGCATAATAGCCGTCTGCAAATGACTATTCGCTTGTTGCTCGTGGTAATCCTGCTGGGCTCCGAGGCCGGACTTCAATCGTGGTATGTATCTCAAGGGATCTGGAGATCCGGTTCTTCTCTGCCGCTGGAGCTATGCGGAATTACGCTCTTGTTGTCTGTCGTAATGCTACTCACCCGGAACAGGATGTTGTATGGGTTTCTCTATTTTGCCGGAATTGGCGGTGCGTCCATCGCTTTGCTGACACCCAATCTGGTCTATCCTTTCCCGCACTTTCGATTCCTGCTATTCTTCATCTCACATGGGGCTATCATTCTAGCTTCCCTGTACATGACCTGGGTGGAGGGCTTCAGACCAAGCTGGAAATCCCTTTCCTTCACTATGCTCTGCCTGAATCTGGTCGCTGCCTGCGTTTGGGTCGCTAATTTTATGCTAGGCTCCAATTACATGTTTCTTATGCGAAAGCCAAACACGTATTCCGTTCTGGATTACTTTGGCCCGTATCCCTATTACTTACTGGTGGAAGAGCTCTTCGCATTCGCCGTGTTCCTGTGTATGTACTTAGTGTTCTTTTGGCTACCTGCGCGGATAAAGTCCCGTAACCAACGTATGAATCGGCTTCCCCACTGAGTGCGTGTCAGAAAGGTCTGGAAGTCAGTCCATCGAGCAGATGCCGCAGGGTCGTTAAAGGATGACTCCAGATCATCCGTGGACCCGCGTAGCGCATCACAGTCTTGATCTCGTTGCGCCGGTCTGGCTTATAGCAATGCACCGGGCAGCGTTCACAGGTGGTCTTCTTTTCACCGAAACGACAGTGCTCAAGCCGCTTCCAGGCATAGGTCAGAAGCTCTCCACATTCCCTGCATATACCTTCTCCCTCCACCTCTGCCTTGAGCAACCCGCCCTCCAAATGCCGATGACCCTTACAGTATTTAGCAATCATTATTCCCACCGTGATTTTTTCCCTGCTAATTCTGGGCCCAGCATTAAGTTTCAGAGCTTGTCTCTGCCTTTTAGTCGGTTCTGTGGACATGGCATGCACACCCTTTATTTATTTTCCATAAGTTTACAATATAGGGTTGTACGGTTCAACAAGATTTCAAGGAAATCAGTAATATATGCATAAAAAAGCCTGATCCACCATGGATCAGGCTTTAATACTTCAGGCGGCTGCTCAACACAGGCCTGTAACTTCACTAACAGATTAGGCTTCGATAATTTCTACGGAAGTCATTTTGTCGCGACCTTTGAAAGTATCTACAAGATCCATACCTTCAACAACTTTACCAAATACGGTGTGTACGCCGTCGAGGTGTGGTTGTGGAGCGTAGCAGATGTAGAACTGGCTACCACCAGTGTTCTTACCTGCGTGCGCCATAGCAAGTGTACCGCGCTCATGTTTGTTAGGGTTGATCTCACAGTTGATAGTGTAGCCAGGGCCACCTGTACCAGTACCGTTAGGACAACCACCTTGTGCTACGAATCCAGGAATAACACGGTGGAATACCAGACCGTTGTAGAAGCCGTCGTTTGCCAGCTTTTCAAAGTTGGCTACAGTGTTAGGAGCGTCTTGATCGAACAGATCGATCAGCACTACGCCGCCGTTTTCAAGAGTAATTTTCGCTTGCTTTGCCATATGTAAATGACCCCTTTCAAAATTCCAAATGGTTAAACACTTTTCTTAGTTTACTATGAAATCACGCACAAAGCAAAACAAGCGGAGACTGGCCCGCCTGCTCTGCACTGTATGTTATTCCCCTTGCTCCGAACTCTTCTGTTACTTCGTAACCGCTTGTTTGGCAATACGTTCAGGCACAACATCATTAACGATAATGTCCTGGTAGCTCTCACGACGCACGACCAGATCACTCTGCCCATTTTGCACAAAGACCATTGCCGGACGACGAATCCGGTTGTAGTTGCTGGCCATGGAATAGTTGTATGCACCAGTGGAAGCTACAGCCAGCAAATCACCGCTCTCGGCCTTCGGCAGCTCAACGTCCCAGATCAGCATATCGCCACTCTCACAGCATTTGCCCGCGATGGAGACCTTCTCAGTCGCCGGATCGTTGGCACGGTTGGCGAGCATTGCCTCATACTTGGATTGATACAGAGCAGGACGCGGGTTATCAGTCATACCACCGTCAACCGCAAGATACTTGCGTACGCCAGGAATATCCTTCTCCGTACCTACGGTGTACAAAGTCGTACCCGCTTCGGCCACGATGCTACGGCCTGGTTCTGCCCAGATCTCTGGCAACTCGCTGTAGATCCCGGTAAAGTAAGTTTTCACCGCATCGGTAATAGCTTTTACATAATCGGATACTTGCAGCGGGGTATCTCCTTCAACATAACGGATACCGAAGCCGCCGCCCAAATTCACAACTTTGAATTCCACACCCAGTCCTTCTTTGACAGTGCGGGCAAATTCCGCTACGCGCTCAACCGCAAGCTGGAAACCTTCTGTCTCGAAAATCTGTGAGCCGATATGCGAATGCACACCGAGCAGATTCAAGTTCGCCTTGTCGCTAGTAACTTTAACAGCTTCATAAGCTGCACCGTTGCCGATGTCAAAACCGAACTTGGAGTCAGTCTGACCGGTAGCGGTGTATTCATGGGTATGCGCCTCAACACCCGGTGTCACACGCAACAGAACGTTAACGGTAACTTCTTTGCGTGCTGCAATAGCTTGCAGGAGATTCAGTTCAACCAGATTGTCAGCCACGAAGCAACCGATCTTGGCATCAATCGCCATTTCGATCTCCTCAGACGTCTTGTTGTTGCCATGGAAGTGGATACGTTCTGCCGGGAAGCCGGCCTGCAAAGCTGTGTACAGCTCACCATCAGATACCACATCAAGAGACATGCCTTCTTCGTCAGCCAAGCGAACCATAGCCATGATGGACAACGCCTTGCTCGCATAAGCTACTTGGAAACCAAGACCAGATGCCTTGTAAGCCTCCATATATTCGCGGCAGCGACGACGGACCAGTTGCTCGTCCATTATATATAGCGGTGTTCCATACTCCGCTTTCAAATCCGTTACATCACATCCACCGATCTCCAAATGACCCGCATCATTAATCCGGCTCGTCCCGTGTAAAAACATTCTCATCCTCCAGTTTCTATGGAATACGCATTCCATCTGTCTATTGTATGCTCAGGCTCCCCGCAACGTCCCTGACCTTAAGCTTCGGACAAAAATCCACTTTGTGGGGGCTGGTTAGTATATTCAGTATACCAGACAAACGGAACTCCGTAGAATGGACTAATTTGCAGTTGATTTGTATTATCGTTACTTTTGTTTTTCGTTGTCCTGTACAGGCGGCATTCTTGTATTATCCCGGGTTTTGTTGAAGGAAGGCCGTGTTTTCGAATTCAGAACAGGTTGACGGAGCAAAATTTCGCCCATAGCCTTTGCATTAAAAGGTATAAACGGCCACAAATACGGCGAGTTGTACGACCGATGTATCGTCAACAACACAATTAGCAATGTAGTTCCGATCACAAAGCCTTGCACCTGAAAAGCAGCCACTGCGAGCAAGAGGACAAGCCTGATAATCCGGTTCGCAAGTCCAAGCTCATAGCTCGGTGTAGCGAACATCCCGATGGAAGCCACCGCCATATACAGCACTACCTCGTTGACGAAAAGACCTGTCTTCACTGCGATGTCACCGACCAGAATGGCAGCGATCAGACCCATCGCCGAGCCCAAGGGCGTTGGTGTGTGCACCGCCGCCATCCGCAGTAAATCCACCCCAAGCTCCACAATCAGGAACTGGGCAAGCAAAGGAATCTTGGCCAGTTTTTGCGGCCCAATAAAATCCAGCATGGGCGGCTTCAGCTCCGGGTGGATGACCAGCAGCAGCCACAGGGGCAGTAGAAACATCGAGGCAAAGATCCCAAGGAACCGAACCCACCGCAAGTAACTCCCCATAAAAGGCGTCTGACGGTTCTCTTCGGCATGCTGACAGAGATCGAAAAAGGTTGTTGGGAGTACCATCACACTAGGAGAGGTATCCACAAAAACGACTACCCGGCCCTCCAGCAGATGGGAGGATACATTATCCGGCCTCTCCGAATAGCGGACTAACGGATAGGGGTTCCATCCCCCGTCCACGATTGCCTCTTCCAGCTGCTTATCGGCAAGGGGGATACCGTCAATATTTACACTTGTGATTTTATCCGTAACTGCCTTCACTAGCGCCTTGTCTACAATATCGTCGATATAAGCTACACAGACATCGGTTCGCGTGCGACGGCCGACCTGATGCATCTCAAATTTCAGACCGGGATCACGCAGCCTCCGTCTGACCAGCGCAATATTGCTAAGCAGGGTTTCTGTAAATCCGTCTCGCGCACCACGCACCACCCGCTCAATGGAAGGCTCTTCTGGATTACGGGCGGGATAAGTCCGGGTATCCATCACGATAACCTGGTTCTCTCCCTCGATGAACAATGCGCTCATGCCTGACAATACCTTGTTGATAGTTTCGCTAAGCAGATCGCCCTTCTCCACTTGGATATGAGGAATATAGAGATCCATGAAACTAACCAGCACATCCGTCGATAAATGTTCTGGGGTGATGTAGGTCAAGCGCTTCAGGATTTCATCCAGAATGTTATCTTTGGCGAATCCACTGATACAGAACAGGGCCGCATTGGCGCCCCCAAACTTCATCTCCCTGAAAATAATATCAAAGGAAGACCCGAGTCCTATAACCTCTGTCAGCGTATCCTTAATGCGTTCGAGCGTTTCCGGGATATCATCGTTCCCCTGCCAGTAAACCACAGACTCCTCCAGAGAATCCGAGTGTTCGTTCTGGCGTTTTAATTCCAGCGGATCTTGCTTTTCAGCTTGAGTCTGACCTTTATCCGCACTCTTCCCTTTCTTTCCAGAAGCCTCTGGGATCTGTGGACCCTGCCTACCCTGCACATTTCCAACCGTATCTACTTTTTGCTGTTGATTCTTCTGGGCTGATTCTTGGGGCTGATTGCTGGCTGCCTGTTGTTGGTCTTTCCTCTGTTGGTCTTTCTTCTGTTGGCTTTGCTGCTGCGTGCCCTGCTCCTGCTGGCCTTGTTGTGCTTTACTTTGCTTTGTTTGGCCTTTCTCTTCCTGACCACTTGAAGCGGCGGCTTGTTGCTGTGCTTGCGGATCTTGTGACTGTCCCCCACTCCCGCTATCTCCGCCCTGATCCTCTTGATCGGGATCCTCTTCATCATCTGCGAAGAATCCGAAAAGTCTGGCGAACAATCCCTTGCCCCCGTTCTCTTGGTCCTGCCCCTGATCTCCCAGCTCACCGGAGACCTCCACATCCTGTGAATTTCCCGAATAATTACTCCCACTGGAATCAGACTCAGCCGCCTGATTCTCACCTTCCGCAGGGGAGGACCCAGACTCTGCTGCCTGATCCTCACCTACCTCAGGGGAGGACCCAGATTCTGCCGTCTTGGAATCATTACCGGACTTTGGAGAATCCGTCTGCTGCTTCTCCGAAGTATTTTGGGCGCCAGCGTCAGTTCCTTCAGTCTGCCCTTGCTCCTCGCCGCTGTTATTCCTGTTAATCCAAGCCGGGTTAACTTGGGCAGCCTCCGCCTCGGCTCTTGTCTTGCTGGAAGACAAACCTGATTCCATACTAAACTCCACTTCTGACATAGCGTTTGCTTTGATTACGTCGCTCTCTTTATTGAACCTTGATCCAGCACCTTCGCTGGTGGCATTAGAAGCACCGGAGTCAGCACCCTCCACAGAAGCATAATCAGCGCTTGCATGATCACCATGATTGGAATGATCGCTGTTGAAGCCTTCCGCAGTCTGATGCTCTGCCGTGGAGCCATTTAGCGTAGAATGATCGCCTGTGGACGCATTGCCCCTGGCACTGTCGCTTATTGATCCATCACCAGTTGCTCCTTCGACCCTATTGCTACCGCTAGTTGATTCAGCACCAGTAGCACCTTCACCCCTAGCGCTGTCGCTAATTGATCCGCCACCAGTTGTTCCTTCACCCCTAGCGCTATCACTGGTTGATTCAGCACCAGTAACACCTTCGCCTCTAGCGCTGTCGCTAATTGATCCGTCACCAGTTGTTCCCTCGTCACTAGTACTACCGCTGGTCGGTCCATCACCAACAGATCCTTTGCCTCTAGCGCTACCGCTGGTCGATCCAGCACCAGTAGCACCTGCACCCCTAGTGCTATCGCTACTTGACCCGTCACCAGTTGCTCCCTCGTCGCTAGTGCTGCCGCTGGTCGATCCAGTACCAGCAGATCCTTCAACCCTAGCGCTACCGTTGGTCGATCCATCACCAGCAGATCCTTCAACCCTAGCGCTACCGCTGGTTGATCCGTCACCAGTTGCTCCCTTGTCAGTACCATCCTCGCCAGCAGAGCTACTTGTTGCACCATGGCCTGGTTCTGCTGTTTTTTTGGAGTCCTCACCCTCTGTGCCCAGCTCCATGGAGGCCTTAAGCTCCTGATTCTTGCCTGCCATCCCCTCTCCCGACGAAGTCTTCGTTCCTTCGATGGATGACTCTTTTTCTACCGGTACGCTTTTCTCTACAGAATCCCCGCTGTGAATATATCTGTTCATCCCACAGCCTCCTTTACTTTAAATACACAAACCAGTCATACAATGAGCCCATGACCTTACCGGCAGTCATTGCCATCAATAGCCCGAACATGCGATTAACCATTTGAAGACGTTTTGCCAGAATCGGAAGCACATTCAATACTTCAGTCAATGCGGCGGCCAGCATACCGACGAAGATACCGTTTAACAAGCCCACTGCTATTTCTACCAATGGACCGGAGGTAATTTTCCAGTTCCAGAAATCACTGGCGGTGCCCAGCAGTGACCCTGCGACCATCGCCCCTTCATACCAGTGCACTTTATCGTAAGAAGAGGTTAGTTGCGCCAGTCGGGGTATGATATCAAGCACAACAAAAAGAGCGATCACTCCACCGCCAACGGCGATCCCTCCGGCAATGCCCAACAACAGGTTAATTCCCAGCGTTATCGGCGCTGTCATTGCCTCCGCCCCCCGTGTTCTCGGATATGACTGCTTCACGCTGCTTCATTTTTGCGTATTCCTCGTGAACCACATATTCGTCAATATTTTTCTGGTACAGAAACATCTCAACTTCCAGCGGGGTTGGCTCCTCATTCCATTTTTTCTTGAACAAATGGTTGAAGAAAATCACCATTCCCAGCCCAATGCCCAAGGAATAAGCAATCTGAAACAGATAAGGATGCTCATCCTTTTCCCCAGTCAACATCTCTACAATGCGAATCTGCACCTCCTGCATACTCACATCCGCATGAAAATTCATAATCGTCAGTGCCGAACCAAAAAACAACAACAGCCACACAAGCACGAACAACGCCGTTGACGGGGGCTTCGACTCCACCGGGCCTATAATCTGCACAATCGTTCTGCCTTCGCCGATGAGCTGGATCTCTACTCCTGGCAGGATCTCGTGAATTCGCGGAATCACCATTAGCAGATCAATCAGGATCAAGTTGCCATCACTTTGTTTGGGTTGGATCAACATCAGAGAGTACAGGTCGTCCTCCCACTCCGGGTCTGTAATGAGATTGGCAATATCCCGGAGCATCACCCCCTGACCTTTGGGAACGGACACCCGGTTTTTGAGCTGTATGAAGATGGCGGTTGCCGAATGGTGTGTCATCCGTATTCCTCCTAAAGGGGATCTGGAGCGGTCCAGGGTGGGCTGGACTCCACAGGGTTGAAGAAAAGAATAAAGGTAGTATGGGAGGAAAGGCTGAATTTTACTCTTGAAAAGGGAATTGGAGGTTCTCACGCAGCGCGTCGATCTACTTCCGGGCATGTAAAAAAGCACCTGTTCCCCTGGATCATCCAGTGAAACAAGTGCTTTATAAGGTAAACTGAGCCCTGGGGTCTGTCCCCTCAGGCGTACTATTTGGTTGAGTAACAAAATTAGTTATCCCAGACTTTGCCGCCTGGACTGTTGGCTCGAGATAAAGAACAGCGCTGTCCAGATCAGTGCAAATCCGATAACTTGCGGAAGGGTGACCAGTTGGTTAAACACCACCCAGTTAATGACGACACCCGTCATAGGAAAGCTAAGCTCGGCTAGTGTCGCAAAAGAAGCCTTTGTTGTGCTAAGTCCCTTGTAATACATTAACATGCTCAGAAGTCCCGGTAGCAGCGCCTGCAGCAGCAGATTAAGCGCTACGGCAGAGGTAGCCCCAAGCCCCCCATGGAGCTGCCAAGGCGCGCCTTCCAACGTCGTAACGACGAATAATAAAGGCAAGGCCAAGATGAAACGCAGCGACGTTACCGTCTCATATTTCATGGAACCCAGCAGATAGCGGCCCATCACAGTGGACCCTCCCCAAAGCGCGGCTGCTCCCAGCGCCATGACACTGCTAACGCTGATAAAACTGTTCACATGCCCGAAAGGAATGCTCCAGCCGAAGGTGAGCAGATATGTTCCAATCAAGGCTACGATTATTAGTGGGCCAAAATTTTTCGGCAATCTCTCCTTGAGCAACAGGGCCGCAAGCCCGATAGCGAACAGCGGCTGCAGCTTCTGCAGTAGCAATACGGCATTGAGATCACCACTGGACAATGCCATGGTAAACAGGATTGTAGCGATTGCCGAACCGCCCCAGGAAACGATCAACAGTGCTCCCGCCTGGCGGAAGCGGATAGCTTTCAGCTCGGCGCGGTGCCGCCACAGAACAGGAAATGCGGCGATAAACAGCACGACATGCTCTAGTAACACAATTTGCGAAGAAGTGAGCGACTTGAGCAAAATGATACGAAACAGCGGGTCCACGCCCCAGAGCGCCGCCCCCAAAACAACCAGCCAAAACCCGCTCCGCAGACGCGCCGGGCGCACTGCGGAGGATGAAGCAGATACATTACTCATCTTACATTCTCCTTGTCGATACAAACCCTCGATTAAGAGACCAAAAACCCCCGATTTGCCTTGGAACAGGCAATACTCGGGGGTATTATCAATAAAAGCGTACAGGAAACAGACCCCGCGCCTTTATCTTATGATCCTCTCCCATCCGGACTTTACCGTCGGCTCTGGAATTGCACCAGATCAGTCGCCTCTCCTGCTAACAGGTGGAAACGAGTCGCGGGCTTTGCTCACTCTGAACATTACCGCCGGTTAGGAATTTCACCTTACCCCGAGAATCTTGTATTCCGTTATTATTTTCACAATCCAAGAATAAACCTATTGCAGCCATTCGTCCAGCCTTTTATGAAAATATTCATATTTCTTTCATGACATACAAGCAAATTCGTCACTGAAAATGACAGATTTGCCACTACATAAATGGGATATTCAAGGTATAATTCAATTAATTTCATTACCAATAATATCAAGGAAAAGGAGCCCCATTCATAGTGAAGGACTCATTCTGGACAAAGCTGATACTCTCCGTCGTTTCCGTAGGCGGTATCGCCCTGATCGGATTTATCACTACTCTCATAACGGCTCTAACTGTCGGCCTCAAATTCTATGCGCCGCTTCTGATCACTGTCACTGTTTTCTTGGCCATCTACTCTGTCATCACAATATTCCAAATACTGAAACAGCGAACCAGGCACATCGTATTACTCTCATTCGCCGGGATCTCTCTGCTAACCACTGCTGGCTATGAGCTCAATAAAATGTATATGAACAGCTTTGACGAGATCAACGAGCAGGAGGTCAACCTGGCACAATACGCGCCTTTTGTCCCCAATACCAAAGCTGCTGCACTTACTGAACCTGCGACCTTTACCATTCCTGAAAATCTTCCGCGTCTTGACGGCGCCACAGCCCTTTATCCGCTGTATGCGGCCTTTGCCCAGGCTGTGTATCCTTCTGGCGAGTACCAGCCTTATGGCGCAGATAGCTTAATCACCTGCTCAACAACTCCGGTGGCCTATAAACGCTTGCTTGAAGGCGAAGTCGATATGATTTTTGCTGCGGCCCCATCTGAATCTCAGCAGAAGGAAGCACAGCAAAAAGGCGTGCAGCTCAAGCTGACGCCGATTGGCCGGGAAGCTTTCGTATTCTTCGTGAATAGGCGCAATTCGGTCAAAGGGCTGACCATTGCACAGATCAAGGAAATCTACTCGGGAAAAATCACAAACTGGAAAGAGGTAGGCGGCAGCAACGACCGGATTCGGGCCTTCCAGCGTCCAGAGGATAGCGGCAGCCAGACCATGCTTCATAAGTTTATGAAGGGCACACCGCTTATGACCCCTCCACAGAAGGACGTTGCCGACCTCATGAGCGGTATCATTAGCCGGACTGCAAACTACCGCAATTTCCGAAATGCGCTCGGCTACAGCTTCCTGTTCTACGCCTCTGAGCTAAATCATGACGGAGAGATTGCACTGCTGGAGATCGATGGGATACGACCGGATAGAACGACAATCCGTAGTGGTGAATATCCTTTTGCCACCGCATTCTATGCCGTTACAGCCGGCAGCAGCAATCCTAACATCGAGCCGTTTATCGACTGGATTACCTCACCACAGGGACAGGAACTGGTGGAGAAGACAGGTTATACTTCTTTGGAATGAGTTTCACTGGATGCTCCAACAGTATGGAACATCCTCTGATTTATTCGGCTGTAACTGTAGGTGACAGCAGCTTTGATAGCAAGCCATGCTTTGGTGAAGCCAGGAAGCTGATCATGAACAGTACCCCGGTAGCGAAAGCCATCGAACCCGATATCGATGTATCCAGCCAGGCTGCGGTATAGTATCCTGCGACTGCAGCCAGGATGCCAAAGCCCCCACTCAGCACAAACATCAAGGACAAACGATCTGTCCAAAGATAGGCCGAAGCTGCAGGAGTAATCAGCATAGCCACAACCATGATCGCTCCTACAGCATCAAAGGCCGCCACTGTAGTGATAGACAAGAGCGACATAAATGCATAGTGCATGACAACAACCGGAATACCGAGGCTTGCAGCCAGTGCAGGATCAAAGGATGTTATTTTCCATTCTTTGTAGAATCCAATCACTGCCGCTAGAACCACCAGCAACACAATGGACAGAATGAAGGTGGCCTCGGGAATGTCTCCGATCCATGGTAGATGCACCGTTGTCCACGGCACAAAGGTGATTTCGCCCATCAAGGCATGCTTCACATCCAGATGGGCATTGCCCACCTTCGTAGCAATCAGGATTACCCCCACCGCAAACAAGGTCGTGAACACCACTCCAATCGATGCCTCACCCTGCACCCCACGCGACTGCAGCCACTGGATCAATAAGGATGTTAATAGCCCTGCCACGACAGCGCCGATCAGCATGTGATACCCACTCAGTTCACGCGTGACCAGAAAAGCAACAACTATACCCAGGAGCACGGTATGACTGATGGCATCCGCCATCATCGCCATTCTACGCAAAATCAACAGAACGCCGATTGTACCGCATGACAAGCCTACTAGTGAAGCGGTCAGCAAAATCCAGCCGGTATAGCTCATCAGTATCCCCCCTCCTTCACAACTGTTTGCTCTCTCTCGGCTGGTGCCGACAATCCACTCTTTGTTCTGCTGCGCTGCTGCAGGCGGACAATCACTAGTCCTTTCTGGGCACCGAACAGCAGAGAAACCATGAAGAAGGCTGAAGATGTAACAACGATGAAGGGACCCGTTGGCCATCCTTTACCCATCGTACTTAGCACCGTCCCAATCACACCTGATCCTCCTCCGATAAGTGCTGCACCGATCAGCATCCATTTAAAAGAATGCGTCCAGTACCGCGCGCTCACTGCTGGAATAATCAACAAGGCGGACATAAGGATAACCCCGACGGCTTGAATGCCGATGACAATTACCAGTACCAGTAAGCCTGAATAGAGACTGTTCATCAACCGGAGTGACAAACCGAGGCCTTTGGCAAAGGCGGGGTCGAACAGAAACAGCTTCCACTCCTTGAATCCCAGCCAGACGGTGGAGATAACCAGAAGTCCCAGCGCACTCATGGTGTAGACATCGGTACGAACCATGGAAGCGGCCTGCCCGAAGATAAATCCATCAAGTCCACTTACATTGCCGCCCCCGGTCCGGTTCACGATCGTGAGCAGCATAATCCCAAGGCCGAAGAACACGGACAGCACGATGCCCATCGCTGTATCTTCCTTGATCCGACTGGCGGAAACTACCCATTGCACCAGGAACGCGCCGATCAGCGCACTGATGGCCGCCCCCAAGATCAGCACAGGCAGCATTTTCACACCGGTGATGGCAAAAGCAATAACCACGCCCGGCAGCGCCGCATGGGACAACGCATCACTCATCAGGCTCTGCCGTTTCCAATAGGCGAGACAGCCAATCATCCCTGAGGCGACACCAAGCACGAGCATGCTAAGCAATACCCACCAAGCATTGGGCGACAGCAGGAGTGTCATGACGGCACCTCTTTTCTCCAGCGCAGGCCTGCCCCGTACGTCCGGTACACATTGTCTTTCGTGAACACATCCGCTGTCTCTCCATAATTCATCACCGTGCGGTTAAGCAGCAACACATGATCAAAATAATCCTCCACGGTCTGAAGATCATGATGCACGACCATAACCGTCTTGTTGCGCCCCTTCAATTCTCTCAGCGTAGTCATGATCGCCTGCTCTGTAGCCGCATCCACACCTGCGAGTGGTTCATCCATGAAATACAACTCGGCATCCTGAACCAACGCCCGAGCCAGAAAGACCCGCTGCTGCTGTCCACCAGACAATTGACTGATCTGGCGGCTAGCGTAATTCGCCATGCCCATCTGCTCCAGTGCCGTCATCGCCTGATCGCGGTGCCGTGCTTTGGGCGATTTCAGCCACCCCACTTTTCCATATAGCCCCATCATTACGACATCCAGTGCATCTGTTGGGAAATCCCAGTCCACGGAGCCCCGCTGCGGGACATAGCCGATTTTTTGGCGTATCGCCTTCAGCGGCTTTCCGGCAAAATGAACCGTTCCCTCAAGCTTCGGATGCAGCTCCAGCATCACCTTCAGCAGGGTCGATTTGCCCGCACCGTTGGGGCCTACAATTCCGGTTAGCGATTCCTTAGGCAGCTCGAAATTGACTTCGTCCAGTACTTTACTTTTCCGATAAGCGGCCGATAAGCCTGTGACACTAAGTCCCTGCATGTTAGTTACCTCCCCCGCCCAGTGCTGTAGCGATGGTCTTGACGTTATGTCGATACATCCCGATATATGTTCCTTCCGGGGTCCCGCCGTCGCCCATCGCATCCGAGAATAGCTCACCGCCAAGCTTTACCTGAAGCCCTCTGCTTCCCGCGCCCTGGATCACCGCATTAATCGAATTCTGGTTGACGCTACTCTCCACAAATACGGCAGGAACCTTATACTCCAGAAGCAGCCCTATGGTATCATCCACATCCGTAATGCCAATCTCATCTTCTGTACTGAGACCTTGCAGACCGACCACCTTCAGCCCGTGCATCCGTCCGAAATAGCCAAAAGCATCATGAGCGGTAACCAACACTCTCTGCTTTTCTGGAATGGTGCTCATCATGTCTGCGGACTCCTTCTTCAATTCATCCAGCTTTTTAAGATAGTCATTCTTGTTGGCCTCGAATAGCTCCGCATGCTCCGGAAAATGCTCCTTCAATCCGTCTGTAGCAGAACCAAGTGCTGTTCCCCAAAGATCAATATCAAACCAAACATGGGGATCGATATCACCCTTCTCATCCTTCAGTCGCAAATCCTCAGGAATGGCTTCAGCAATCGCCTTCACCGGCTTGGTTTTGCCGATCTGTTCAAAGACCTGCGTCATATTACCCTCCAAATGAAGTCCGCTGTAGAATACGATATCTGCCGATGCCATCTTCTTAATATCCCCTTGCGTCGCGTTATACAGGTGAGGGTCCACACCAGGGCCCATCAAACTGCTAACACTGACCTTATCCCCGCCAATAATAGAAAGCGGCTCGGCAATCTGTGCGATGGTGGTGACAATAGCAATTTTCCCATCCGCCTCTGCTCCCTTGCCTTCTTGGCCCTCCGCTGAGCATGCCGATAATACCAATGACAACACCAAGGACAGAGCGAGTCCACACCTCGCCTTCCTACCCTTCAGTCTCTCTCTCATGTTGCTTCCTCCTCTTGACAACCTGATGATCAGGTAATTTTTTGAAAAATAAATAAATGACCTCACGAAAATATTTTTCCCTAAGGAAACAATTGTTTCTATAACCAAAATTAATTCCTTACTGCTGATTTGTCAAGAAATTAATCCGATATTCTGTACACTTCTTCATCATTTTTTCCGATATAAATATCAGTGTGTTCACCCATAACGTTGATTTAACAGGGATTTAAGGATCCATCTTCACGTGAATTTTACACTCACTAAAAAATTTAAAAGAGTGAAACAATTTTCACTTTATTGCTGCTCATCTCTTTCTGTTACTGAAAAAACACTTCGAGTGGTCATTCGAAGATGCAAAATTTTATCCCGAAACCACTGCAACTTTTGGAAAGTTTTGTCGTCTAACCTATATATATGCCTTCATTGGCATCGTAGATAGACTGTGTCCATACATAGGATCAACACACAAGGATGGTGAGATGGTGAAATGAAGAAGTACGGTTTGTGGGCAGTACTGCTGATTCTTGCGCTCGTACTGGTATTTCCCGTTACGGGACATGCTGCCGCGTCCAGCACACACATTAATCTGGATGGCAACGATCTGTCCTTGCCTAAGGATGTACAGGTCCAGATTGTGAACGGAAGTGTCATGGTGCCACTTCGTCTCGTCACGGAGCAGCTAGGGTATGGAGTCAAATGGGATAACATCTCAAAGATAGCGACAATTGAGCAGGGAGGACGTGTGCTGAAGCTGGTCGTGAACCAGAAAGAAGCGGAGGCCGATGGTGCGCAGATCATCCTCGATAATCCGCCCTTCCTGAGCAAAGGTACCACGTTTGTTCCATTAAGATTTATCGGAGAACAGACAGGTGCCACTGTCGGTTGGGACAATTTTACCAAGACCGTATACTTAACCTCTCCAGCACAGGAGATTGGCGTCGATAACGGAGGATCAGCCACTCCTGCGCCTGGGGATATACCCTCTCCGACGCCGGATAATGGAGCCACCCCGCCGGGAGGTAACGCTACTCCTCCGGCAAGTACGATATCGGCATCCTTAACGGATATGAGCTTTAATGACAACAAGCTGATTATCTCTTTGAACGGAAGTGTAAAGCCGAACATCTTTACAATGACTGGTACTGACCGGATTGTTATCGACTTGCCGAATACTGTCTTTGGACAAGCCTTCAGCCAGGGACTGCCTCTGTCTGCTGGACAAAGCGGCCAAGTGCCTATAACGGGTTACCCTGACGTCACGGGCGTCCGATATTCCCTGTTCAGCAGCACACCGTCAACGATACGTATTGTTCTGGACTTGAGTAGCGCTAAAACGTACGGTGTGACCAATGCCAATGATGGTCTGTTGATTATTGATTTGAACGGGACTGGCGGCTATATCCCTGACCCTGGTGCTACTCCTATACCGACACCTACGCCGGATACATCCGTTACGCCATTGCCGGGCGACTCTGGCAAGAAGGTGATCGTACTAGATGCCGGACACGGCGGTAAAGATCCAGGAGCCAGCAGCCTGAACAACCTCAAGGAAAAGGACTTCACGCTCGCGGTTGTCCTCAAAATCGAGGCGCTACTGAAGAACGAGCCGAATATCCAAGTCGTGCTTACCCGCAGTGGAGATACATATCCTACTCTGCAGGAAAGAGCCAAATTAGCTAATAGTCTTAATGCTTCTTTGTTTGTTTCCGTACATGGCAATAGTCCGCCATCTGGGACCAAAACCAGCCCAAGTGGAACGGAGACCCATTACTCTCGCAAAGAAAGCCTTCAATTTGCCCAAACCGTCCATAAGTATCTGGTTCAGGCCACCGGCCTGCCAGATCGAGGACTCAAACTGAACAGTCTGCATGTAACCAGGGAAACGACAATGCCAGCAATCCTGCTGGAAGTCGGGTTCCTTACCAATTCGAAGGACGAAGCCTTGATGTATTCAGATGATTTCCAGCAAAAAGTTGCGGAAGCAGTTGTCGCTGGTATCAAGGAATATTTGAAAATGTAGTCCGATCGACAAGTTCTGATGTGAAGCTAGGCAACTGTTTGAAGCCAAAAAATCCAGCCCCTGCAATGGGGCTGGATTTTTATTTTATATTCTATCTATCAGGCTTATTGATTGCTCTAAATAATGAATTGCAGGATTTAAAATTCGCTTTATCCCATGATGCCTTCCAGATTACCTGAAATTTTTTGAGATAACGAAATTAGTAGCTCCTGCTCTTCATCTGACAGATTTTGAGAAGCCGCTTTCTCCATTTCTGTCCAAACGGCAGTCGCCTTGTCCACAAGTTCTCGACCATTCTCCGTTAGTTTAACCAGCGTGACGCGCCCATCCTTAGGTGAACGGGAGCGAGTGACTAGTCCTGCTTCCTCCAAGCGTCGAACGGACTTGGCAATCGTAGAATGATCCAGTCGCATCGTACGTCCGAGACACTGCTGCGATTGTCCGTCTTGCTCTCCTAACTGCATCAGCATAATTTCTTGACCTGCGAATAAACCAGCCTCGCGTAGCAAATATGCAGCCAAACCACGATGCGATCTAGCCATAGAAAAAATTGCGAAATTAATAGGAAATCGCTGGATGACCTGCGTTTCCTGCTCAGCCTTAGGTGTACAGGAGCTTTCCTGACTCTCTTCAAAGTTACTCATCTTTCAAATCACCTTTCCGCTTTTACTTATTATTAAGCGTAGAGAATTATTCTGCACTTGTAAAGAAGCGGGTGTATAAATAAAAATTGCGCCATAACACAGCCTCAATGCTGCTGTATTATGGCGCCGGATAAATGGAAATTATAGATCAAGCTTATTTCATTGTCGGATAATCGATATAGCCGTGGCTGTCACCGCCATAAAAAGTTGTAGGATCGGCTTCATTTAATGGTGCCCCTGATTTCAAACGATCTACCAAATCAGGATTGGCCAGCGCCCAGGTTCCTACCGATACAATATCGGCTAAGTTATCCTTCAAATCTCTATCCAGCTCTTCTAATGGACGTCCAGGACGATTGACGATCAGCGTGGTTGGCCAAGCCGAACGAATATCTTTAAGCAATGCTTCGTCGCCACCATGAAGAATATGGAGGTAGGCTAAGTTAAGCTCACCCAGCTTGGAAATCAAATATTTATACACCTTAGGACCGTCTGCACCTTCTGTCAGATCCCCAAGAGGAACTCCAGGAGAGAGCCTGATCGCTGTGCGACTAGCTCCAATTTCCTCAGCCACCGCTGCCGCAACTTCAATAGCGAATCTAGCGCGATTTTCAATCGATCCTCCATACGAATCCGTGCGCACGTTAGCATTCTCAGAAATAAACTGATGAATAAGATAGCCGTTTGCCCCATGGATTTCAACACCATCAGCTCCTGCTTGTATGGCCGCTGCGGCAGCTCTGCGGAAATCACCAATTGTTTCTTGGATTTCTTCCAAACTTAACTCACGCGGAACAGGAACATCTTGCAAGCCTGTTGCAGTGTACATTTGTGCCTTTGGAGCAATGGCTGAAGGGGCCACTGGCTGACGGTGATGAGGTGTATTGTCTGGATGTGACATGCGCCCTGCATGCATAAGCTGAATGAACAAGTATCCACCTGCTTCGTGAACACGATCAGCCACCTTTTTCCAACCTGCAATATGCTCTTCTGTATAAATACCTGGTGAAAATAAATAACCTTGTCCATCCTCTGAAGGCTGTGCTCCTTCACTAATTAGAAGGCCCAAAGAAGCTCGTTGTGCATAATATTCCGCACTATGTTCTCCTGGAGTACCGTCGAACTGAGCCCGTGATCTAGTCATTGGCGCAAGTGCCAAACGATGTTGCAAATTTATATCCCCAACTACTACTGGTTTCCAAATTGTTTTCATTGAAAAAACTCCTCTCAATTTATATAAACGTTGCCGGCAACATAAATTTATCAAACATATATGTGGCTGTCAACATATTTTATGTTGCCGGGAACATATTATAATAAACTTTTGAGTAAGAAGACATTGAACGTACCATTTTGAAAGCAATTCGCATTGCATAATATAGAAATACTAAGGTGCCTCAAGCACAAGAACCGTCGGTCAACCGGTTTAAGTCCGATGGAAAAATACGCGTCAAAGGTGCGTACCATATACATAGCGTAAACAGCTACCATAGCCGGTTAAACATTTGGCTGGATCGCTTTAACGAAGTAGCGACGAAATATTTGCAACACTATCTGGTGTGGTTTCAACTCTTAGACGAAAAGGAATACGAAAACACCACAGCGAATAAAAAGAATATGTTAGTGACTTCCTGCTTATATACGGTCAAAGTAAGGTATCGTAACTAGATTGGGGGGGACTTATTGAATCTTCGCAGAGCTGCACTATCTATGCTCTTAATTCTATCGTGCGTTATATCCAGCACAACGGTATCTGCCGATTGGGCATTCCAGTTCGTGGTGTATAACGGGAGTGTCTATGCCCATCAAGGTACATATACACCCGTTGAAACAATAGGAAAGAAAATCGGAGAAGTGACGTTCTATTCCGATCGTGAAGGAACGTATTCCGGCAATTTTTCGAATACCTATCCGAAAGGGACGCCTTATTACCGTATCCTCGATATCAGTGATTCTGCAGTCATCGCGGTACAAGAAAGCGATGGTCGGTACGCAACCTTACTCTATCACGGCAAATATGCTGGTAAACCAGACTATACCAAACCGATCATGCTATTCCTCATTAGCTTTGTCATCATTGGTTATGCCGCTTGGCTATGGGGACGAAAACGTCGATTACAGTAAAAAAACCGCCTCAAAGGCGGTCAGAGTGTCGAGAAACACATTCTCTATGATTGTTGATGATAAATAGCCTTATAAATCAGGCTCAGCTTCATCATCAGTGATTGCCAAAACAATTGCTTCAAAGGTTGAAACTTATGCCTGGGGGCTAACGGACCCTATTGTCGTTATTTGTACATCAAGTAGCTTTTGCAACATGTAACGGACTCAGCTGCCGCTATTTCCTCCCAAACAGTGGATTTCACACAGGATTTCTGCTCATAACGTCTCTGGAGTCTAATCTTGTATCACTATATTTCCAATTAAAGGTAAACGATTTCAGAGTACCCGAGAGCCAACAGATGTTTTATGATGAGAACACCAACGTATAAAG
>NZ_JBYUPV010000024.1:0-43328 GCF_058133325.1 Paenibacillus sp. MAHUQ-45 | reverse complement strand
ATCAAACTCTCCAAATTGGTATTTAGAAAGAGCGATTGCTCATTTTGAAACATCTGACGAGAATTAAATTCTCATTTGTGAATTCACTTGCGTGAATCCGATACTCACTCGTTGTTCAGTTTTCAAAGATCAATGTCTTGCTTGTCCGCCGCTCAATGTCTCAGCAGCGACCTTTATAATATATCATGGCGACCTTGTTTCTGTCAAGCGTTTTTTTAATTTCTTTTTTCCGCTTCCTTCTCAACAAGTTTTTCGAAAAACTCTTGTTTCAAGGGCCGAGAATTAATATACCATTTTACTCGCTACTACGTCAACCCTTAAAACAAAGTTATTTTCAAACCCAACAACATTATTACTCCCGGAAGCCCCAAAACCGTTACTGCGCCTATAGTTGCCGGATTAAGGGGAATGTGTGCATCTGTTATAAAACCCGAAAAATTCACTAAGTAAATACCCACCGCCGCCAGAATAAGATGGGTGCCGAATAAACTTAACCAGCCAAAGCCTAATTTTTTGCGGAATACAATTAAAAACAATAAAAGAACGGATATACTCAATACTCCAATCGCCGCTAATCTTAACAATGTCTCTCCTCCTTTATCAAATCTGTTCCATTCCGTTATAGCCGCGTCCGGTTAAGCCCCAAGCTTTTGGCATGCTTAAGATGAATCTGATATTTGCGTTCTGCCGCCTCTAAGATATAAATGGCATAATCTATCTGATCCTGTCCCAGCGCCTCATCGAACATCAGATAAGCCCGCTCCCATTCCATTTGTGCCTTGCGCACTTCCATGAACGTATTCCATCTCTCGTCACGTTCCCGTTCCTTATCGGCGTTGCCTCTCCATGCCCCCCACCAGCCCATACTCAGCTCCCCTTTCGAATAAGTGTGAACACAAGAGCACCCTCTCATCTTCATTCTCATTCATATAAAGATCGGGACAAACTTAGAACTTAAAACCATCACAAATCTGTACTCTCTTCATGAATATCCTTTGATTAGCTCTGAACGCAAAAAAAAGAAGCCCCTCAACTTACCTGGGACTTCTCCACATACTCTAAAGCATCTTATGTCCTAAAACAGCTCACGACGGCCTTCCAAGGCCTTAGACAGCGTGACTTCGTCTGCGTACTCCAGATCGCCGCCTACTGGCAAGCCGTGGGCTATTCTCGTGATTTTGATATCAAAAGGGCGCGTTAACCGGGATATATACATAGCCGTCGCCTCCCCTTCAATATTGGGATTTGTCGCCATAATCAATTCCTTCACTCGCTCGTCGCTGAGCCGTACCAACAGTTCCTTCAGACGGATATCATCTGGTCCAATGCCCTCCATTGGCGAGATCGCCCCCTGGAGAACATGATAATAACCATCGAATTCCTTAGTTCGCTCAATGGCAACCAAATCCTTGGCGTCCTGAACCACGCAGATTACGGACGCATCGCGTGTCTTATCCTGACAGATCCGGCACGGATCAGTATCGGTAATATTACAGCACACGGAGCAATAGTGAAGATTGCGTTTGACGCTTACCAGCGCTTTGGCAAAATCAATGACTTCATCCTCTTTCATATTCAGCACATGAAACGCAAGACGGGCGGCCGTTTTCGGACCGATCCCCGGCAAACGCGTAAAAGCATCGATCAGCTTAGCTAGCGGTTCGGGATAATGCAAAGTAATGTTTCTCCTTTAGGATAAATGGAGTAATGGTCTAGAACAAACCAGGAATCTTCATACCGCCAGTGAATTTGCCCATGTCGTTGTTGGCAAGATCTTCGGCTTGTGTCAACGCATCATTCACAGCAGTGATCACAAGATCTTGCAGCATTTCTACATCATCCGGATCTACTGCTTCCGGTTTAATCGAAATGGACAGCAATTTCTTATGTCCGTTCACTTGCACGGTAACTACACCGCCACCAGATGAACCTTCAACAGTTTTGCCGCCAAGCTCTTCTTGAGCTTTGAGCATTTGCTCCTGCATTTTCTTAACTTGTTTCATCATTTGGTTCATATTGTTCATAATCGATCTCTCCTTTGGAATGTGCCGTTTGGCACTAATCTGCTGAAAGCATTACTCTTTTATGACAACAAGGTCTTCTCCAAAAAGCTGGATCGCCTCATCAATCCAAGGTTCCTGTTTTGCTTCTCCTGTCTCGTGTTCATGCTCAAGACGCAGCTCTTCCTTACCAGGCTGTTCTGCAGACTTCATAGCAGCCTCGTTCCAGTCGCGAAGCATAATGGTCACAAGACGATACGGCTTACCCAAACGGGCAGCCAGAACGCCCTCAATCACCTGCCGATTAGCCGGCTTCTCAGTAGTGTCCCGATGTATAGTGTTCTTAAAAGCAACCAGCACTGCGTCTTCCATAACCGATACAGGCTCCCCGTCAACGAACCAGGCGTGAACAGTGATCTTCTCTTCCTTCACACCTTGCAGCACTAGACTCCATTGCTTATAGATAGTCGTAAAGTCGGCGCTATCCTTACCAGCAATAAATTTATCCACCTGTGGCGGCATCTTGGAAGCCGTGGTGATTCGTGGAGCAGCGCTCGGCGCAGAGGCAGACTTACCCTGGGTACCCTCGCGCCCTCCGGAAATGCCTCCCGACTTCAGCGCCTGCTCCAGCTTCTTCTCCAATGCAGCGATCTGTTTCTTAAGCACACCTAGCTCACCAGGGTCAGTAGCGGCACTTCCGCCTGCCACAGCTCCTTGGAAGGCACCAGGCGAAATAGCCGTATCAGCCGAAACTGCGGCGCTTTCCTGCAAGCTGCAGAGCTTCATAAGCGCTACTTCAAACAGCGTCTGCGGATGGGTGGCATACTTCATCTCACCCAGATAACGGTTAAGCGTCTCCACAATTCCGAATAGCTGTTCACGGCTGAAGGCGGTAGCCATATCCTTGAAATCCGCCGGATTCAGAACACGGTCGGTCAAGTGATCGGCGTTCGGGACCATTTTGATCATAAGCAAGTCCCGGAAGTAATACAATAAATTTTCGAGACATTTATCGGCACTTTTGCCCTCATGCATAAGCTGTTCGACAAGCTCCAGAAGAAGTCCCATATCACCTTCCAGAATCGCTCTAGCCAGACGGGCAAATTGTTCCGAAGGGATTCCTCCCGTCATACCCAGCACTTGCTGATAGGTAACCTGGCCCTCTGTGAAGGAAGATATCTGATCGAGAATGCTGAGCGCATCCCGCATCCCCCCATCGGAGAGACGTGCAATGTACTGCAGAGCGTCATTATCTGCGGTGATGCCTTCCTTCTCACAGATCTGCTTCAGGTGACCCGTCTGCTCCTCCAATGATACCCGGCGAAAATCAAACCGCTGGCAGCGGGAAATAATCGTCGCTGGCAGCTTATGAGGCTCTGTTGTCGCCAGTATGAACATTACATGGGGCGGTGGCTCTTCCAGCGTCTTCAGCAGCGCATTGAACGCTTCTGTTGTCAGCATATGCACTTCATCGATAATATACACTTTACGACGCACTTCGGTAGGCGCGTACTTCACCTTATCCCGCAGGTCACGAATCTCTTCCACACCCCGGTTAGACGCAGCATCAATCTCCTGCACATCCATGACATTACCAGCAGTAATCCGCAGGCAGGATGGACACTCGTTGCAAGGTTCCGGCCCCTGTCCGCGTTCGCAGTTGACCGCCTTGGCCAGCACTTTGGCAGCACTGGTCTTACCAGTCCCCCGAGGACCGCTGAACAGATAGGCATGTGAGACCCTGTCTTCCCGTATAGCATTCTGCAGCGTTTGGATAATGTGCTGTTGTCCTACCATGTCCTGAAACGACTGCGGCCGCCAAGCACGGTACAGCGCGATATGTTCCACTATGCATTACCCTCTCTCAAGTGCCACTTTCTTGGCATTTGTCGCTAACTCATTATACTATATTCTCCAGACTTTGACCAAAAACAAAAAGCATCCCCGCTTATCGCAAAGATGCTATCATTTATTCATATAAACCGTGCACCTGTTATTGATGACTGCGATCCAAGCGGCAACCCTACTGACTGCTCGGGCTAGGCCACCCTCCGGCACAAGAGCAAACTTGCTTATGGCTGCTTCCTTCCGGACCTGACCAGGTTCACAAGCACTCATTGCGGAGGACCCAACCGTCAACACAGTCCATAGGGACCAAGGCCTCACATCGACAGCACCTCTAACAGGAATTCAACCTCGCTACAGCGGATTGCGAGTTACAGGGCACCGCTACCTCCCCGTCTAGCACGGCGAAGATAAGTATATCCTACGCTCGGACAAAAATCAACCTCAAGAGAATTAACAGCTCCCCCATTACTTTCCTTGCAGTAATAATGCACCTCAATCAAGTGGGAACATTGAAAAAACCCCCGGCACGAAGCCGGGGGCTAGATCTAATAATTATGCCGCAAACGGGCTAATTGAATTAGATACCGTATTTCTTCTTAAATCTATCAACGCGACCGCCGGCATCCAGGAATTTCTGCTTGCCAGTGAAGAACGGGTGGCAGCTGGAGCAAATTTCGACGCGCAGCTCTTGTTTAACAGAACCGGATTCGAAAGTGTTGCCACATGCGCAGGTTACCTTAGTAATGTTGTACTTTGGTTGAATTGCTTCTTGCATTTGAATTTCACCTCTCTTGCCCTAAGCCTCATGCGGACTCAGAGTTATATAGACACATGAGCATAGTTTAGCACGAAACATGCAAATGGGCAATATGTTTCAAATTTACATTTCTAATGCTAGACGTGTATACGACTAGACTTGGCACGGGCCAAATCAGCAGGCGGCACATGGGTAAATGATCCAATAACCACATCAGGAAGCTCTTCCCGGAAAATGTCCAGCATCGTCTTCATACCAAGTATTTCCCCTTTAGCTGGAGGGATCAATTCCAGATAGCTCTCCGGGTCAATATTCAGATTCCGCATCTGAATCAACTTGAGATCGGTACGTCTCACAAATTCCACCATGGCCTCAATCTCTTCTTCACGATCGGTCACACCCGGGAAGATCAGATAGTTAATCGACGTGTACACGCCCTGCGATGCTGCGTATTTGAGAGATTTCTCAACATTGGCCAAGGTATAGCCCCGTGGCTTGTAGTAGGCATTGTAGTGATCATCCAACGCACTGATGGTGCTGACACGCATCAAATCAAGACCAGCATCAACGATTCCACGAATATGGTCGCTTAAGCCCGCATTTGTATTGATATTGATGTAGCCCATGTCAGTAGTAGCGCGAACTTCCCGCATTGCCTCGATGATAATCTTGGCTTGCGTCGACGGCTCCCCTTCACAGCCTTGTCCAAAGCTAACAATGGACTGCGGCGTCTTCAGGTGCTCCAGCATAACCTCTACCAGTTCATCTACACGCGGACGGAAGTTCATCCGTGTCTGCGGAGAGACAAAACCGCTGTCGTCAGGCTGCTCGGAAATACAGCCGAAGCAACCGGCATTGCAAGAATAGGAAACAGGCACAGCACCCTCCCAACGTCCCAGGAAGGTGTTGGAGGATGTAAGGCATTCATAGCCGAGCGCACAGTTCGACAAGTGCCCGAAGAGACGGTTCTCCGGATACTTAGCTGTCAGATCGCCTACACCCTTCTTCACAAGATCACGGTCACAATTGAGCGGATTCCACTGTTCAGGATCATCTGTAAGCTCTGCGCCTACATAGAAACGTCCATCCTTCCATACCACTGCCGAATAACCGAATAGCGGCAGCTTGTAGGACTTATCTGTCTTGACATAGCCGGGAAGGCATAACCGTGTATAACCTTGCGGCATCAATGCCCCAACCGCTTGAGAACCTTCGGGCAGCGGCAGCATTTCACCGGTTGCCGGATTCATACCCACCGCCCGCGTGTTAGGCAGGCCGACCAGCGTAGCACCCTCAGGCAACGGAATCAGCTCTTCTTCCAGCATTTCGACAATCAAATCCCCGCTGCGGGCCAGCCCGTACAGCTCAGGATGATCATATACGTTACCTTTCTCATCGGCATATACCAAATACATATTAGTCTCCTCTTATTCTCGTTCTAGGTTGTGGATACTGTGGGGGCCTTCGAGCGGGTCGTACGGCGTGCAGATGCTCCGCTGTTTGATGTACCACCACTACTGGCCGTGCCACTGGCAGATTCTTTACCTGCAACATCAAATGACGCCAGGAACTCGGCATTCGTCTTACTGTCACGCAGCTTTTTGAGGAATCCTTCCACAAAATCATAGGATTCATTCATATTTTTACGGATAGCCCAAATGGTATCCAGTTCTTCCTTACTCAGCAATACCTCTTCACGACGCGTTCCTGAACGACGAATATCGATCGCAGGGAAAATACGGCGCTCCGCAAGCTTCCGGTCCAGATGTAGTTCCATATTACCCGTACCTTTAAACTCTTCATAAATGATATCATCCATACGTGAACCTGTATCGATCAATGCTGTGGCCAGAATCGTCAGGCTGCCGCCTTCTTCCACATTACGCGCCGACCCGAAGAACCGTTTAGGACGATGGAAAGCAGCAGGATCAATACCTCCGCTTAGCGTCCGTCCGGATGGGGGCACGACAAGGTTATATGCACGCGCCAGACGCGTAATACTATCCAGCAGAATAACAACATCTTTCTTATGCTCCACCAAACGAAGTGCACGTTGAAGCACAAGCTCAGCTACCTTGATATGATTCTCCGGCAATTCGTCAAAGGTTGATGCCACAACTTCACCCTTCACAGAGCGCTGCATATCGGTTACTTCCTCGGGACGTTCATCAATCAGAAGCACAAACAGTTCTATCTCAGGATTATTAGTGGAGATGCTGTTGGCAATTTCTTTTAGGAGGAGCGTCTTCCCTGCTTTGGGAGGCGCCACAATCAAACCGCGTTGCCCCAGACCTACAGGAGCGAGCAAATCCATAATTCGGGTAGATAAATGAGTAGGGGATGTTTCAAGCGGCAGCTTGTCTTGCGGATAAAGAGGTGTTAACGCCGGGAAATGCAGGCGTTCCGCTGCGCTGGCAGGGTTCTCGCCATTGACGGCATTAACCTGAAGCAATCCAAAATAACGTTCATTCTCTTTGGGGGTTCGACATTTCCCCGATACTAGGTCTCCGCTTCGAAGATCGAACTTGCGGATTTGGGAGGCTGAGATATAAATATCCTCCGCACTAGGCAAGTAGTTGATCGGCCTTAGGAATCCGTAGCCTTCCGGCAGAATCTCCAGTACGCCTTCCATAAACATGAGCCCACTTTGCTCCGCCTGCGCCCGAAGGATAGCAAAGATCAGCTCCCGTTTCTTCATCTGCCCGTAGTAAGGGATCTGGTATTTCTTGGCCAGCTTGTACAAGTCGGTCAGCTTCATTTCTTCCAGATCGGAAATTTGAAGATCCATGTAATAACCACCTATTCAATTTTTATAATGAGTTCGTGAACATAGTTCTATGTACTACTGAACTATATCAGCAAATAAAAAGAGTCCGGCAAAATCCTCATTAGGATAGGATTACCCGAATTGGAAGGAGATATGCAGTCAACCTGCAAAAAAACTCCCTCCATTCACCGGGAACCTAATAAATTTATTCTATTCGTTCTCGCGCCAAACGTCAGCCCCCAGATTACGGAGATTGGTCACCAAATGATCGTACCCACGATCAATATACTCCACACCCGTTACTTCGGTGATGCCTTCCTCTACTGTAAGACCGGCGATTACAAGCGCCGCACCAGCCCGCAGATCGGCCGCCTTGACCTTGGCTGCATTAAGCTTGCTGCCTTCCACGATTGCTGAACGGCCCTCGACACGAATCTTGGCCCCCATACGAACCAGTTCCGGCACATGCTTGAAACGATTGCTGTATACAAAGTCACTGAGTACACTAACACCTTCAGCTTGGGTCAACATGCTGGTCATCGGGGATTGCAGATCGGTGGGAAAGCCTGGGTAAATCAGCGCTTTGACATCAGCATGCTGGTACTTGGCTCTGCCAATTACGCGAATGCTCTCATCAAGCTCTTCAATATCTACGCCCATCTCTAGCAACTTGGCGGTTAAAGCCTCCAGATGCTTAGGAATGACGTTATCTATAAGGACGTTGCCGCGCGTCGCTGCAGCAGCAATCATATATGTTCCAGCTTGAATCCGGTCAGGAATAATAGAGTGACGGCAGCCGTGCATTTCCGTAACCCCTTCGATCCGGATGGTTTCCGTGCCGGCACCTTTAATGATGGCACCCATTGAATTAAGCAGTGTAGCTACATCTATAATCTCAGGCTCTTTAGCCGCATTTTCAATAATAGTAGAGCCTTTGGCTCTTGAAGCCGCCAGCATGATATTAATCGTGGCCCCGACACTGGATACGTCCAGATAAATCTTAGCCCCGCGCAATTCTTTGGCATGCAGGTGGATGGAGCCGTGTTCATTAGTTACTGTTGCGCCCAGCGCTTCAAATCCCTTGATGTGCTGGTCAATCGGACGGGGCTCAAAATTGCAGCCACCGGGAAGCCCTATTGTCGCTTCCTTGAATCTTCCAAGGAGCGCTCCCATCATATAGTAAGAAGCCCGCAATTTCTTGACAGGCCCATTAGGCATAGGAATGGACACAATACGGGAGGGGTCAATTCTCATTTGGTTGCCTGACCAGGATACACTCGCGCCAAGCTCTTCCAGTATTTCGGAGTAAACTGCAACATCGCTAAGGGACGGTAGATTATCCAGCACAACTTCAGATTCGGCTAAAATCGCCGCAGGAATAAGCGCAATCGCGCTGTTCTTGGCTCCGCTGATCGTGACAACACCTTGCAGCGGACGTCCACCGCCAATCATTAATTTTTCCATAAATTAACAGGTTCCCCCTACGTGTATTGCGGTTGGTCGACAATACGTGCTGTGGCTTTTCTGGTGATAAAGGTGATGAAAATGGAAAGACACCGGCTATGCGGTGTACTCTCCACATCATCATATTCAACTGAAAAGGACAGTATAACCTGTCCAATACGCTAATTCAAAACTTTATGGACTGTTGTCCTTCAAAACTCTAAGAAAAAGATCTTACGCTTTGTTGTTGGAACCGAACTCACGGATTTTACCGATAACGGTTTGTTTGATAGCTTCGCGGCCTGGTACGATGAATGTACGTGGGTCGTAAGCATCAGGTTTAGCAGCCAAAACTTCGCGAACTACTTTTGCAAATGCGATTTGGTTCTCAGTGTTCACGTTGATCTTGGAAGTACCCAGGGAGATCGCTTTGTCGATGTCATGCACAGGGATACCAGTACCGCCATGAAGAACCAGTGGCAATTTAACAGCGTCACGAATTTCTTCCATTTCTTTGAATCCAAGGTTAGGCTCGCCATGGTAAGGACCGTGAACGGAACCAAGTGCTGGAGCCAAAGTGTCAATGCCGGTTTCTTTAACGATGCGTACGCACTCGTTAAGGTCAGCATATTGGATGCCGCCGATAACGTCATCTTCTTGTCCGCCTACAGTACCTACTTCTGCTTCTACAGAAACACCTTTAGCGTGAGCATAGTCAACGACTTTCTTAGTCATTTCAATGTTCTCGTCGATTGGGTGGTGAGATCCGTCGATCATTACGGAAGTAAAGCCAGCATCGATGGCTTCTTTACATTTATCAAAGCTGGAACCGTGGTCCAGGTGGATCGCTACAGGAACAGTGATTTTCAGGTCGTGGATAAGTCCTTCCACCATTTTAACAACAGTGGTGAAACCGCCCATGTGACGGGCTGCGCCTTCGGATACACCAAGAATTACCGGAGATTTCTCTTCTTCGGCTGCACCCAAAATTGCTTGGGTCCATTCAAGGTTATTGATGTTGTACTGACCTACTGCGTACTTTCCTTCAAGTGCTTTGTTCAACATGTCTGTCATTGATACTAATGGCATGGTTCATCCTCCTAAAGATGTTTTTCGCTATAATTATAGAACCGACATCACATACAGGCTTATTATAGCACATCCAGTGTCAAATACTAAATAGCACTAACAAAAAAATGTCCCGGTGGGACGATATTTATCCACCCCTGTTGTTATCTGCCCTTTTCCAACTTTTCCCCTCCGAAAAAAGGATTCTGCCATTTAGCAGAATCCTTACCTTAACTGCACTGATCGACCGATTTATTGCGAAGATGCATATTTACCGCCACACGCATCTCGTCAATGTCGAAAGGTTTGGTAAAGTGCATCAGCGCGCCCAATTTTGTTGCTTCCTTAATCATGTCCAGCTCCCCATACGCTGTCATCATGATCACCTTGATCTCCGGATTGATCTCCTTCAGATGCTTGAGAATCTCAAGCCCATCCATTCCCGGGATTTTCATATCGAGCAAGACCAAGTCTGGGGATTCGGTACGAACAATTTCCAGTGCAAGTTTACCGTTAGCCGCCTGAAATGTAGTGTAACCCTCGCTATTGAACACTTCCATGAGAAGAATCCTGATCCCATTCTGATCGTCGACAATCAACACTTTATTTTTCTCCATTATCAATACCCTCCCACAATTTAAGGCAGATTGACCATACCGCGCTCTCCACAGCTAACGGCCCCTTTATAACTTAGTCCATACGAAACCTATAATTCGTGGTGTAGATTCAAAATCCTGCTAATTAGATAAAATGCGTAAATGTATACCATTAAATGGGTCACTCTCATTGACTTTTTTGTTATAAAAAAATGCAACAAAGACAAGGAAAACATACATTATATGTAAAGTCATTCCGAGCATTAGTCGGACTCGGGTATAAGCAAAAGAGCCTCCAAATGGAGGCTCTTTCGGACACCTGTTAGGTGCTATATATAATATTATTGTGCACTATAGTGAGTAAGAGATGCTTTAACAAACTCACGGAACAGCGGCTGTGGACGGTTCGGACGGGAAATGAATTCCGGATGGAACTGTACCGCCAAGAACCATGGGTGTCCTGGAAGTTCCACTATCTCCACCAGACGGCCATCTGGGGATGTTCCAGAGATCACGAGACCAGCTTTTTCGATCTCATCACGGTAAGCATTGTTGAACTCATAC
Organism: Paenibacillus sp. MAHUQ-45; assembly: GCF_058133325.1. NCBI lineage: Bacteria > Bacillati > Bacillota > Bacilli > Caryophanales > Paenibacillaceae > Paenibacillus > Paenibacillus sp. MAHUQ-45. Next base: position 32,285 of record NZ_JBYUPV010000024.1, on the reverse strand, counting down.
CGGTGACGGTGACGCTCGTACACCAGTTCATCATCGTAGCAGGACATAGCCAGGGAATCAGGCAGAAGCTTACAAGGGTATAGCCCCAGACGCATTGTGCCACCCATATCTTCAATATCCTTCTGCTCTGGAAGCAGGTCGATAAGCGGATGTGCTGTAGTCGGATCAATCTCCGAGCTGTTCGCCCCTTCCAGTCCCAATACGGAACGGCCGTATTCAATAACGGAAACCTGCATGCCAAGGCAAATACCGAAGAACGGAATTTGTTTCTCACGTGCATAGCGGATAGCAGAGATTTTACCTTCAATACCACGGTCGCCGAAGCCACCCGGAACGAGGATACCGCCGATGCCACGAAGCAGCTCGTCCACATTCTCATCAGTCAATTGCTCAGCATCCACCCAACGTACTTTCACTTCAGCATTGGATGCAAAGCCTGCATGCGAAAGGGATTCAACTACGCTCAAATAAGCATCGTGCAGAGCAACGTATTTGCCGACAATGGCAATTTCAACGGTGTGCTGCAGTTTGTTGATTCGATCTAGCATGCCTTCCCATTCCCGCATATCCGGAGCAGGTGTAGTCAGCTTCAGATGGTTAACTACGATCTCATCCAATCCCTCGTCACGCAGATTAAGCGGAACTTCATACAGTGTGGAGGCATCGCGGCATTCCACTACGGCATTAGCATCGATATCACAGAACAGGGCAATCTTCGCCTTCATGTCCGAAGACAGCTCATGCTCCGTACGGCATACGATCACATTCGGCTGAATACCAATGCTGCGCAGCTCTTTTACACTATGCTGAGTCGGCTTGGTCTTCACTTCACCAGCTGCCTTGATATACGGAATCAGGGTTACGTGAATGTACATTACATTCTCCCGGCCGATATCGCTCTTGATCTGACGAATCGCTTCCAGGAACGGAAGGCTCTCGATATCGCCTACTGTACCACCGATCTCTGTGATCACGACATCCGAACCAGCTTCACGGCCTGCACGGAAGACACGCTCTTTGATTTCGTTCGTAATATGCGGAATGACCTGAACGGTTCCACCCAGATACTCACCGCGGCGTTCCTTGCTGATTACTGAAGAATACACTTTACCTGTCGTTACATTGCTGTTCTTGGACAGGTTAATGTCAATAAATCGTTCATAGTGTCCAAGGTCAAGGTCCGTTTCCGCGCCATCATCTGTCACGAATACTTCCCCGTGCTGATAAGGACTCATTGTTCCAGGGTCCACATTAAGATACGGATCAAATTTCTGAATCGTCACCTTTAGACCTCTGTTCTTAAGCAGCCTGCCCAGCGAAGCGGCGGTAATGCCTTTGCCAAGGGAAGACACAACCCCACCCGTTACAAAAATATACTTTGTCACTGTAAAACCCTCCTAAATAAAGTCCAGAAATTCAGGCGACGCATGATGTTTATCGTAACCCGTTTTTCTATCGTCAAACGGGGGAAATCAAAAGTTATTAAAATCGCGGAAATCCCGGCTTTTTGGCATCTAAAAAAACAAAAAAGTGACACCCGTAGCACCGGGGCACTTTTTATTTTAGAAAACACATATTAACTTTCATCATAAGCCCATGCAATAGTTTACTCTGACGGTTCTCCACTGTCAAGGGCAGAATTATGCTACCTCAAAGAACGGGATTAATAATGATCGTCCTCGTCCTCATCGTCCGAATCTTCATCTCTTTCCGAGTCGGAATCTTCATCGTCCACGTCATCTTCGTCGATGTCTTCCTCGTCAATAACTACATCGTCGTCAACTTCTTCTTCGCTGTCGTCGTCGGAATAGAGGTCGTCGCGATCTTCATCGATAGCGTCGAAATCCTCTTCTTCGGATGCGTAGTTATCATCTTCCTCGGTGAAATCATCGTCTTCCAAATCGTCATCCTCGTCGTTGATGATACGCGGACGTTTGGAATTACCGATTGGGTCATCGGAGCGCTCCAGCGGATACCAGCGTTTCAGCCCCCACAGGTTCGTCCCTACACAGGCAAAACGTCCGTCGATGTTAATCTCAGTATATAACTGGGCAATGGTATCGTTGGTTTGTTCTTCGGTCATTCCGCGCAGCTTGGCTACTTCGACCATCAGGTCACGGTAATAAAACGGCGTATTCGCCGCCTTCAGCACCAGGAAAGCCAGGTCCACCATCGGCATTTCTTTCACTTTCTCGGGGTCCAGCTTTAAATTGAGTGGCGTACTCATTAAAGGACACTTCCTCTCACGCATTGTTCACTATTCACGGCTCTAATTCAATAATATCCATTAACAAACCTAAGTAAAACCTATTTAGCAGCAAAATGCAAGTCAAAAGGGACAAGCTTCAGACGCAAAAAAACCGTCGGCATTTTCCGACAGGTTAACGTTTTTTTCCCAGGTAACGATCAATATGTACTTTTATGAATGGCTAAGTCGGTACATATAGGTAAAAGGCCTCTTCAAAAAAGGCGGAGGAAACTCCTCCGCGCATGACTGTATCCACGCCAAGGAATGGCTCCTTACGGGATGTTGCAAAGAGAGTGTTAAATCTCTTCTGTTTATTTTATGTGAAGCGCCGTCTTTTGACACGATGGGCAGCCCATTTCCTTAAAAAAGGGCAAGTTCCCATTCGGCTATCCTCCTCCGCTCATACAATATTTCAGTACGGCACCGAGGAGGGGACGGCAAAACACATGGACTATTACGGATTTTGGCAGATGCTGCTTGATGAGATATCGGCTGCCCCCAAGGATGACGAACGGCGTATTGTTACCTTTTATGATGCCCGCCATTACGCCGGAGCTTTATCCCAGTGGAAGACCCTACGTTCGAAAAAAGCGAGACTGCGGCAGGTACAGGTCTCTCCGCTGATTCGCGCTTTTTTTGTGCCTGCCGCAGGCGCGGCAAAGCTGGTGCATAGATTTGCAGACACACTGAGCGTGGAAGAGGACTACCGCATACAGCTCCATGCTCTGCCCAGTGAGAACACCGGGACCGCCGTGATGCCATGGGGAGTGAAAGCGATTCATGCCCCCCAGGCCTGGTCCAAGTCAACCGGTGTGCAAGTCAAGATTGGCGTCATTGATACAGGCGCCGACTATCGTCACCCTGATCTGCGCCATTCGCTGGCTACAGGTGTGAACCTGCTGCGGCGGGGAATGCTGCCGCTGGATGACAATGGCCACGGCACCCATATCGCCGGCACACTGGCTGCCGCTGGCGGCACGCGCGGCATGATGGGAGTTGCACCAAGAGCCACCCTCTATCCCATCAAAGCTTTTGACCACAACGGCTCTGCTTATGTGTCTGACATTGTGCTGGGGATTGACTGGTGCGTCCAGAACCGGATCGACATCATCAATATGAGCTTCGGTATGAGGACGAGAAGCAAAGCACTTCATAATGTCGTAATGAAAGCCTACCGCGCCGGCATTGCTATTGTTGCCTCCTCCGGCAATGATGGCAAACGCGGCGGGGATTATCCAGCACGCTACCCGGAGACCATCGCTGTGGGCGCCATAGATAAGAAGCGCCGGGTCGCCAGCTTCAGCAACCGTGGTTCGTACATCGATGTATATGGACCCGGCGAAAGCGTGCCCTCCTGCTGGTTGAAGGAGGGCTACAAAGAAATGAGCGGCACATCCATGGCAACGTCGCATGTGACGGGATCCGCTGCCCTGCTGCTCGCACTTCGGCCAGGGCTCACCCCCCGGGAGCTGAAGCTCCTGCTGCGCCGCACCGCTGGCCCGGTGCGGCTGCGCAAAGGGCAGCGCAGAGCCTCCCTCGGCGGCGGCGCTGCCGATGCCCTTCGCCTGCTACGCGCAGGCATCAGGGCCAAGCGGGGCCCATCCGCGAAGGCCGCCAGCCGGCGCGCGGATTGACAAAGGCCAGTGGCGCTGCGCCACTGGCCTGAACCAGACGGCCGCCATCCCAAAATCCAAGGATGGCGGCCGTCCTGCTAGACACAAGCACACCGCCTCCCAAGTCGCTGGAGGCGGTGTGCTAATCATCCCTCTGCCCCGGTCAGACAAGGGCCTAAGGGATGTATGAATTTACATGCGTTCTGGAGCGGATACCGCCAGAAGACGCAATACATTGGCAATGGTGGTACGCGTTGCTCCCAGCAGGGCAAGACGAGCCAATGTTTGGGCCGAATCTTCGGTAATAACACGCTCAGCCTTGTAATAGCTGTGGAAAAGTGCCGCCAGATCATAAACATAACGCACCAAGCGATGCGGTGCATAAGCGTCCGCTGCGGAAGCAATTTCCGCTGGCAGCTCACCAATTTTGCGCAGCAAGTCATATTCGTGAGGAGCTGTGAGTTTGCTGAAATCAAGCTCAGCATAATCAGGCAATGCGATTCCTTGTTCCTCAGCTTGACGGAAGATGCTGCAAATCCGCGCATGCGCATATTGTACATAGAATACCGGGTTCTCGTTGGATGTGGAGATCGCCAGATCCATATCGAAGTCCAGATGGGAGTCCATGCTCCGCATGGTGAAGAAATAACGGATGGCGTCGATGCCAACCTCTTCCATGAGGTCCTCCATCGTTACCGCTTTACCGGTACGTTTGGACATCTTGACCTTCTCGCCATTCTGGAACAAGCTGACCATCTGTGCAATCAGGACAACCAATTTTCCCGGGTCATTACCGAGCGCAGACATCGCTGCCTTCATCCGCGGAATATAGCCGTGGTGATCGGCACCCCAGATATTGATCATTTTGTCATAGCCGCGGCCGTATTTATCGTTATGATAAGCAATATCCGGCGTTAGGTAAGTATAGGTACCGTCGTTCTTGATCAACACACGGTCCTTGTCGTCGCCATACTTGGTTGTCTGCAGCCAGGTTGCGCCTTCCTCTTCATAGACCTCACCACGCTCACGGAGATCGTCCAGCGAACGCAACACTGCTCCATTCTCATAGAGCGAGGTCTCGCTAAACCAGATATCAAACGGAACACGGAAACGTTCCAGATCGCGTTTGATTTTATCCAATTCCTTATTCAAACCATAGGTACGGAAGAAAGCCGCACGGTCACCAGGAGTCATTTCCAGCAGGGAATCTCCTTTTTCAGCCACAAGCTCCTTGGCAAATCCTTTGATATCCTCGCCATGATAACCGTCTTCCGGCATTTCCGCTGGCTGTCCCAGTTCCTGCAGGTAGCGGGTCTCGATGGACTTGCACAGATTGGCAACCTGATTCCCAGCATCATTAATATAGTATTCACGAGTAACCTGATAACCGGCATAATCCAGCACGTTACAGAGTGCGTCGCCGACAGCCGCTCCACGGGCATGTCCAAGGTGCAGACTGCCTGTAGGGTTGGCGCTGACGAACTCAACCTCTACCTTTTGACCCTGTCCTGCGTCAATACGGCCGTAGTTGTCCCCTTGTGCGGCAACCTGGGTGATGACGCCATACAGATAGTGTTTGGACAATGTAAAGTTAATAAAGCCTGGTCCGGCAATCTCAGCCTTCTCAATGGAAGCGCTGCTCTTGTCCAAGTGTTCTAGAATTGCCTCAGCAATCTGACGCGGGTTACGCTTAGCGATCTTGGTGAGCTGCATGGCCGCATTGGTCGCCAAATCACCGTGCTCCTTGTCTCTTGGCACTTCCAGCACGATGGCCGGAAGGTCTTCACGTGCAACTAGCCCCGCAGCAACAACTGCATCGGCAATGGCTTCTTTTACCCGTTCATTGATAAGTTCGAGCGGATTTTGACTCTGTGTCATGATTTTGGTTCCTCCTGTATATGCAAACTGAGTGTGAACTGACCGGATAGCTCCTCGTATACGTATAAATCATACTCCCACGTCACGTTTAGGGAGCGCCCGTCTCGGGAAATTTCCAGTTCCCGGGTCTCCGTGGACAGATTAAACTGCGTATAGGGAGAACGGTAAAAGCCCGGAAGACGTTTTCCCTGTCGGAAACTCTGCTCGGACTCGACCGCGCCATGGCGGATCAGCTTCAGTTCGCTACCTGCAATCTTTATCGTTGTACGAATAGCTGTCTCCTCACCCTGAGGGCCCTGCCCGGGCTCCACATATCGGATGAACAGCTGCTGGCCCTTGGCTATGACTTCTCCGGCGGTATTCAGCACAGTGCGCTCACCTTCATGCTCGCTTACGAGTGTGACTGAAACGCCGTATTTGTGACTCTCAATCTCCGGCACCTGTATTTCTCCATTCTGCAAGCCTCTGCAGACCAAAGGCGAATTCGCTTTCCCATTGTACTACTATATCCAGTTCAAGGGTGCAATTCAATTCCTTATTCAAGGAAGATTCCAAGGAATCTAATTTTACCATAAATACTACGAATTTTTTTCTTCTATAGATATTCTTCAAAATTAACCATAAACCAGCGTACACCATGTGCTGCAATCGTTACGCTATCAGAACCTCGGCAGCGCCAGTGAATATCCTGTCACTTCCTTTCCCATAATGGGGATAAGAGCAAGAAAGGAGCCTGGTGAAATGTCGAGCGATTCCGCCAACCCACCTAAACGCAAAAGTCCTCTCCGCCGGGCATTTCGGCTGCTGTCGGCCTTGACTATCTTGGGCCTGCTAGCTGCCGGCGCTCTGCTGGGATATCTATATCAGAAAGACCTGCCCCCTACTCTGGACGATGTCCGCTCCAGGCTGCTTGATGTGCGTGGAAATGTGCTGGCCACCTTCACATCAGACGGACGCAGTCGTGATCCCGTAGAACTGAGCCATATCTCACCGCTGCTTGTTCAGGCTACGCTGGCGGTGGAGGACCGCAAATTCTACAAGCATACCGGCTTTGACCTCAAAGGAATGGCCCGGGCCATCCTCGTCAATCTGGAGGAAGGGGGCCGCTCGCAAGGCGCCAGTACGTTGACTCAACAGCTTGCACGCAATCTCTATCTGTCCCATGAGAAGACCTGGACCCGCAAAATTAAAGAAGCCCTCTATACGATGCAACTCGAGATGAAATATAGCAAAGATGAAATCCTGAACATGTACTTGAATGAAATCTACTACGGTCACGGAGCCTACGGCATTGAAGCAGCGGCCAAAATGTACTTCGGCAAGTCTGCAGCCGATCTCGACCTTGCGGAGAGTGCGATGCTGGCTGGGGTACCAAAGGGCCCGACTTACTATTCGCCTTACAACCACATAAATAACGCCAAGAATCGCCAGCAGCTGATCCTGTCCGTTATGGCCGAGCTTGGCGACATTACAGAGACCGAGGCCAAGCAGGCGGCGCAGGAGAAGTTGAATTTCAAACCACAAGGAGAAAAAGACACCACCGTAGCCGCACCCTACTTTCGCGATTATGTGCGCGGCTTGGCAATAGACTTGCTGCATATCGATAGCGACGAATTCGAGCAGGGCGGACTGAACGTCTACACCACCCTCGATCCGGTTATGCAGCAGGCAGCGGAGGATGCCGTCGGCATAGGAATGGATCCGGCCAGTGAACTGGAGACAGCCTTGGTATCCATTGATCCACGTACCGGTTACATTAAAGCGATGGTGGGGGGCAAGAACTACCGGACCAACCAGTTCAACCACGCATTGGCAACCACCCGGCAGCCGGGATCTTCTTTCAAACCGATAATGTATCTTGCTGCCCTGTCCTCCAAAACGATGAATGGGCTCTCAGTGTTCAACAGCCAGCCAACTCTGTTCCATTATGACAATAACCGCAAGACCTACCAGCCCCGTAATTTTGGTGACAAGTATCTGGGTGAAATCAATATGCGCCAGGCGATTGCTGCCTCGGACAATATTTATGCCGTGAATACGATCATTAAGATCGGAGCGGACAAAGTCGCCGAGATGGCTGCGGATATGGGGATCAAAAGCCCGCTGCAGCACGTGCCTTCCCTGGCGCTGGGCACCTCACCAGTCAGCCCCCTGGAAATGGCCTCTGCCTTCGCTGTGATCGGCGGCGGCGGGGTCCGGATGCCCGCGACAGCTATCCTGAAGATCACAGACGCCAAGGGGAGCGTTCTGTACGAAGCACCTCAGTCTCAGGGAGAAGTGGTAGTCGAGCCGGCAGCAGCTTACGTGTTGACCCGGCTGATGGAGGGCGTGTTCGAGACAGGGGGCACCGGGAACCGTGTGGCCTCCATCATCAAACGCCCTGTTGCCGGAAAGACCGGCACAACCGATACTGATGGCTGGATGGTCGGCTTCACCCCCGAATTGTCGACGGCTGTCTGGGTCGGGTACGACAAAGGCCGGGATATCGCAACGACCGATGGCAGGCGCGCTGCCCCGATTTTCGCCCAGTACACAGAGAAAGCGCTGGAGAACGTCCCGCCCAAGATTTTTCCAATTCCCGACGGTATAGTTAGTGTCTATATTGATAAGCAATCCGGCAAGTTGGCTACAGCTGAATGTCCAGATAAGGTACTGGAAACCTTCATCAGCGGCACAGAGCCCACAGCATATTGCGATCAGCACGGGGCAGGAGAAAAGGCCCACCAAGCGGAAGAAACGACTCCCGGAAAGGGTGATCCCGGTGAAGGGCGCTCCTTATGGCAGGATATCAAGCGCTGGTGGATGAATTAGGTCTGCCCGACCCCATCCAGAGTATACTAGCCAAGTTTAGCGGAGTTAAAAAAATTCAAGCCCATAAATTGGGTATAAAGAATTGGATTTTAGCGTTTCGTCAGCCCAAAATTGGGTATAAAAGAATAGAACCCCAAACCACCTCTCCCTTTGGACCTTTGAATCGGAGAGGTTTTTATTTAAACAACCTCTGCGTACAGACAGAAGATGTCTTCTTAATATTCCTTATCCTTATAAAGGAGGTCTGTCCATGGTCCCCTCGAAGCTGGCAGTCTATGGGGCCGCAATCATCTTTATCGCAAGCGTGGATTGCTCGTTGGTTTCAGGCTCTGCTCTAGCAGCTCCGGCTGACACAAGATCGGCTACTGTCTCTCCGGCTACACCAACAGAACAAACCAGGCGCTCACTGGAACATGCCGGCTTCCATCAGCAAGGCGCCATCTATCTGCCTTTAAAAGAAGTCGCCCCGTTGCTCGATCTCCACGTGCTGTGGAACGCAGACAAATCCAGCATTGAGGTCACCGGTCTTTATCAGGCACTTAGCTTAAAGATTGGACAAGCAAAGGCCTACACGGTGGACAATAAGGTGATCAGTCTAGGTGCACCTACACTCATCAGAGATGGCGTGACCTACGTACCGGCCACCCTGTTCTCCAAAGCCTTTAGTCTTCCGGTGGGCTGGGACGGCAAGCTTGATGTTATTGTTCCATACACTGAGCGTTATCTCAAAGCGGTATCTGGGCGGGAAGTGTTCTGGCTACATAAGGAGAAGGGGGTTATCTACAGCGGATCAAGCGGGAGGCGGCCTGTTCGGGCAGGAATCGCTAATGTTCGTCAACTGGATTGGACCTCTCTCAACGCGCGTACGGTGAACAGCACAAGCTATGTGCTCGATCTTAATAATGCCTTTGGCGAGCCACATATTCATGTCAGCAACTATCGTATTCTGCTCCACGAGGGGCGTCTGGTTGGCCAGGCCGTGAGCAGTTACGGGGGCATGCGTAATCTCGGGATGAAGGAGAGTGTCTCTGCCTATCAAGGAAATTTGGTCATGATGAATGGAAGTATCCTGTACTTGGTCAATCCGGACGGTCATATTTTCAAGACATACAATTTGGCAGAGCTCACCGGTATTGACGATGCCTTTGCCCTCGAAGCGATCGAAGAGGAGTTCCTGCTTGTGCGTCCATATCTGAAAGGAACACTGTTCCTGATTGATCGCAAGAGCGGGGAAAGTACGGCACTCTATACTCAGTTTCTAGGAGCAGAGGACCAAGCCTGGTTGGAGCAATACCCGGAATGGGATTTTGACTACCCCGGTGACCGGCTCGAGTACACCGGACGTTCCGGCAATACGTTGTCCTTTGCTTGGATGTCTTACGACGACAACCGGCAGGTTCACTTCACGTATACGCTCCCCCTATTCTAATAATTTACATTTCTGTTATAATAAAAGAAACGCCAAATCTAAACATGTGAATGAGGGACATGGTATGAAAGATACGGGTATGATTCGGAATTTGGACAGTCTGGGGAGAATTGTGGTCCCCGTGGAAATCCGCATGACACGCAATATCGACATTGGGGATCCTATCGAATTTTTTATTATGAATGAGGATGTTATTGTACTTAGAAAGTACACCTCCACAGAATGCACCTTTTGCAGAAGTTTGGACCAAGTGAGCTATTATAAAGATCAATTCATCTGCAACAGTTGCCTGAAAGAACTCGGTGACCCGGAGCGTCTTCCGCAGGAGCCAGAACCTTCTCCGCTCCTTCCTCAGGCTACCGTCGATCCTGGCAGCAGTGTGAAACGGAAGAAGACGGAAGAGATGACACAGCGACTGGAGCGGGCCATCGAAGAGCATCCATTCGCCAATCAGAAGGAGCTTGCCGAGATTTTGGGGATCAGCCAAGCGCGGGTGAGCCAACTCAAGCGCAAGCTTAATACTCCGCGGCAATCCAAGATCGGCTGATCGGCTGTATCGAAAGGAATCCACGTCATTAGATGTGCCTGATTCGCTGCACTTCTCTCTATTAACATTTATGTAATACTAAAAAGGCTGCATCCCCGATAGTACAGGAGATGCAGCCTTTTGCTGCGATGTCCGCTTGGTAGAGGATCGATCCAGCAACACTCTGAAGGTTATTACGACAGTGCCACCTTTAACTCTTCCCTCGAAGCTTCCCACCACTCTTCATTATGCGAAATAAGCAGTGATTTCAGCGCCGTCTTTTCCGAATCGCCAAGCCCTTCCACGATAACTTTCCGTTTTAGCGCAGAATCGAGTTTGTTCACATGATCCGCTAAAATCTTCCACCCGCGGCGGGCTTCGGTATCAATCCACATCTCACAAGCTGTAATTCCGGCATAGTGCTGACCCTCAGGTGTCCGATCTACAGCCACCCATACTACCCATACCTGTCTGCCGTTCGGGACATCCTCACGGTTCATGGAGAACTTAATGCCCTTCTCCACCTTGCTCTTGGCGTGCATAGCCCCGATATCAATGATTGCTTCGCCGTTATCAATAATGACGGGAGACACATTGTTCAGATCAATTGAACCCGCACCAAACCCTTTATGTTTACTCTTCGCGTTGACAATATTCAAGGCAATCTGTTTCTTGCCTTCCGGTTTCGTGTTATCCACAGATGCACGTCCTTCCTCTTACGAATAATTTAATTTTAGCTAATAATCCGGCGATTGCAAACATATACATCCCGTAGATGCTTGTCAACGGGAGGGAATCACAGTATGAAGCCACCGACATTTCGAACCAAAATCAGCATTCTGGCCCTGGCCGCCCTAACGCTGCTGGGCGGGAGCTTGTGGGGCTACCCGGGTGCAAGCCCTGCCTTGGCAGACATGTCTGCCCAAAAAGCGGCCAAGTCCCTGGCAGCCTCGCCCGGCAATGGCACCGCACAGCAGACATTCCCGGAGAACGCACCCGCACCCGTTCCTGTGTCAGAGCCGCTGAGCCAAAGAGTCGCCGAGTACCATATCGACGTGAAGCTTGATCCGGCGACAGGCACATTAAAAGGCGCGGAGACAGTAACCTGGAACCATCCCGGCCGCAAGCCGGTGAGCGATCTGTATTTTCATCTCTACCCCAATGCCTTTGAATCCCGCAATACGACTTTTATGAAAGAATCCGGTGGTGAGCTGCGAGGCGACAAGATGCCCGATAACGGATTCGGCAGCATGACCCTAACGGATCTACGAACCACAGAGGGTACATCTCTCATCCAAAGAGTGCAGTATGTTCAGCCCGATGACGGTAATATTAATGATCGCACATTGATGAAAGTACATCTGCCTGAACCTGTGAACGGAGGGGAAAGTGTGACCCTCCGACTGCAATTTGAGGTCAAGCTGCCCAAAGTATTCGCCCGGATGGGGATCTCAGGGGACTTCGTTATGGCCGGGCAATGGTTTCCCAAGATTAGTGCCTATGAGCCCGCCGGAACCCGCGGAGTGGGCCAGGAAGGCTGGAATCTGCACCAATACCACGGGACATCGGAATTCTACAGTGATTTTGGCATATACAATGTGACGATAACTGTGCCTCCCGAATATACCGTCGCTGCCACCGGATTCCCGGTGAAGACCGCTAAATTGAAGCAGAATCAGAAAATTTACCAATTCTACGCTGACGACGTTCATGATTTTGCCTGGGCTGCCTCCCCTGATTTTGTGGTTGCCGAAGAGGCCTTCTCCACACCAGAGGTTCCCGGCGTGCGAATCAAGCTATATCTGGATCCACTGCATAAAGATCTTAAGGAGCGTTATTTCCAAGCTGCTAAGGCTGCTCTAAGCGCCTTCAGTAAATGGTACGGGCCATATCCTTATTCCACTCTTTCAATAGTAGTTCCGCCCAAGGGCGCCAACGGGGCTGGGGGAATGGAATATCCGACACTGATTACGGCCTTCGGCGCTTCCGAGGCCTCTCCAGACACCTCATTGGAACGAACAGTCGTTCACGAGATAGGTCATCAATATTTCTATGGCATGATGGCCAGCAACGAGTTTGAGGAAGCCTGGCTGGACGAGAGCTTCACCTCCTATGCTGAAGACCGCCTTATGGAGCAAGAGTATGGTGTAATGGCCAATCTGCCCATTCAGGCCAGCCTGGTAACCTCTCCGGAGGCCCTCACACTGGAAACCTGGAGATACAGCGGAGCAGACTCTTACACACAAAATGTGTACATCCGCGGCAAATTGGTACTGAAAGACATCGAACGGCAGGTCGGTACTAAAACTATGGATACCATCCTGTCCACCTATGCGAATAAGTACCGGTTCCGTCATCCCTCTACCCGTGACTTTCAAAAGGTTGTAGAGAACGTGACCAAGAAATCATGGCAAAGCTATTTCGATCTTTACATCTACGACGGTGGAGCCCCTGACTTCTCGATAGACGACATCCAGATGCACACCAAAGAAAATACTGGCACCGGCCAAGGCTACGAATCCATCGTAAAGGTAAGCAACAGGGGCAGTCACTACGCTAATGTCCCCATTAGATTTACCTTCTCTGATGGCCACACCGTGGAGCGAGTCTGGAATGGGAGCAAAAAGAATACATCGTTCCAGTTATTCTCCAGCTCCCCGCTACTGTCGGCAGAGATCGATCCCCAGCACACCCTGCTGCTGGAGAACAAACATATCAACAATTTCAGGCTGGCGGAGATCAAGCCGGATACCCTCTCCCGCTGGACGCTAACATTGTCGAAACTGCTTGAAACTGTGCTTGGAACTCTGGTCTGGTGAGGTGAATGGGCTTGAAAACATCAATTATTCGCGGCTGGCAAAGTATGAAGGAGCAAACTTATATTCTGATCCTGCTATTCATCTACCGGCTACTCTGGGGCTATTTTATATATGGTTTCGTACGGGAGGCCGTAGTATCAGTCCTCCTGCGCTACCCCGACCACAACGCGGGAGGCAGCGGAATGGGCCGACTGCTATTCTACATCGAGGGCCAGCATAGCCTTACCTCCGACCCTGCTATACAGCGCTGGTTGTGGCTGTTATTGGGGTTGACCGTGCTGCGACTGCTCATTTCCCCGTTGATCCGGGCGGGTCTACTGCATGAGTTGCATCAGGAGCGCTCAGGAGAACGCGGCCTGTTCTTTTTTCCCGGCATGAAAAAGCATGGTCTGTCTGTGCTGATCTTCAGCCTGGTAGAGTGGTTACTCTCCCTCCTGCCTGTCTACTGGTTCGCACCCAAGATATATACACTGCTGCTCTCGTCTTTAATGGATTATAAGGTGCTACTGAACGGCATTCCCTATGTTCTGGCTTGGTTCGCCTACGTATACGTTATCCGCTTGCTGCTCTTGTACATGCAATTCGGCTATACGGCCGGGACCGGTATGTTCTCCTCCCTGCTGATCGCCCTGCGGTGCTTCCTCACCGCAATTGGGGTATCGCTCGTGCTGGGAGCAGGCAGTCTGCTGCTCTTGGTGATCTACGTCTTAGGGATTATTTACTTCCCAGGCCTACCTGCACTCCTAATCCGCCAACTCCTTCCACTCCCGTCTACACTGTTCAAATTGTGGGGCATTGCGGCCCAATATGACCTATGGAGAAGTAAAGCATTTCCATAATAATTCCGCCCCTTAGGGCATATTTAGAAGAGTCACTGTTCCTGGTTAAACAGGAGCGGCGACTCTTTTTGGTCATCCTCAGCAGCGCGATTTGCAAAATGGTTACGGGTTTGATACAATGGCTTCTGTACTACTAGTAACAACTTTGTAATCTTTTGCAGGCATTTCTTAATAACTTCGTTTATATCATGTCGATACGTCACTTTGGGTGCATAAAACGCCGAATTCCTTGCACCGGGAAGTGGGGGAACCATATTTTGGGTGAATTGATCTCGTAAGAGAGGGATCATAGGGGACCTTCTACCGAACCCTTAAGCTAACCTCGCAGGCCTTGGAAGGAGTACATCTTTTGAACAGACAGAATTTTAAGAAAATCATTGTTACAGCCACACTGGGCCTGGCCCTCGCCATCGGAATCGGAACCAACAGTGCTTCAGCAGATTCCAAAATGGACACGGTCATCACAAAAACCCTCGGAACCTCCTATAAAACTGGAGGGACAAGCACAGCCGGATTTGATTGTTCTGGATTCACTACATATGTATACAAAAGCATCGGCATTTCGTTGCCGCGCACATCCCAATCGCAATATAACGCAGGTACCTCCGTCTCTCGCAGTCAAATGCGGCCCGGAGACCTCGTATTCTTCAACACACTTGGCAACGGTGTATCTCATGTAGGCATCTTCGTCGGCAATGGTAAATTTGCTCAATCATCGTCTTCACACGGTGTCATTATTAGCTCACTGAGTCAGAAATACTGGGCTGATCGCTACATCGGTGCCAAACGAGTCATGAGCACAACTGCTTATAAATCGGTTGCCTACGACTAAACTAACCTCTGTACTACGAACATTCCATTTAACTTCATATCTATGCTATGCCCGGAGTCTTGATGGTTATCATCATCGATTTCCGGGTTTTTCCTATTTTATAGTATACGTATACACCTTTAGAGAGCAGATGAATCATCTTTACGCCAAAAAACTCAATAAATTATGGAAATTTTGTTTTGTTCTCTATTTTTAGCGTTACTAGGGAGAATCCGCTCTTAAAATCACATTTTTTGCGCACAAATATGCTATAAATGATTGCCAAGCGACGCTGTGTTTGTTACAATTAGCGCAGTGAGTTTTTAGTAACATTTTTGTAATTATTGAGTCACCTTTTTATAAGGTTTTGTCATGTATTCATATAGCAGTCTAATTCTAATCAACAGTATATGCCGAGTTCCCTAACTATTAGGGAAACGGGGGAACCACTTTGGGTGAATTGACCTCCTGTTCAGAGAGGGGTCATAGGGGACCTTCAACCGAACCCTTAAGCTAACCTCGTAGGCATTGGAAGGGGTTTACACTTTTGAAGAAGAAATTGGCAGCGGCAGTACTAGGCTTTTCTATGATGCTTACAGCTGTTGGAGCAGGAAGCGCTTTCGCCGATTCCAAGATGGATAAGGTGATTGACAAGGCTATTGGTACCAAGTACGTATCTGGTGGCACATCTACAAGCGGATTTGATTGCTCCGGTTTTACAATGTATGTCTTCAACAAGATCGGCATTGACCTGCCACACCAATCCGGTTCCCAATATCAGATGGGCTCCACGGTGTCCCGTGACGAACTGAGAGCAGGCGACCTGGTATTCTTCAATACTAGTGGTAAAGGCATTTCCCACGTTGGCGTTTATGTCGGCGAAGGCAAATTTGCCCATGCTTCATCCTCTCGCGGTGTAACAATCAGCTCACTGAGTGAGAGCTATTATGTTAGTCGTTATGTGGGTGCCAAACGCATTATGAGCACAGATGCTTATCAGGCGCTTGCCACGGACTCTCAAGATTTTGACGATGTACAATAATTTATAAGTCATACGTAAGTCCTTTTCCCGATTTCACTGAAATCTGGAGAAGGGCTTTTTTGTCATCTCTGTTACTCTTCATTACCCCTTCTGAAATTCATCAAACAACAAATTCCTGACTTCCTGCGCCTGATCTTATGACTTTTGTATATAATTAAATTATAGAGCATTGCCCTATGGAAAGGAGGTCTCACGACCCTATGATTCATTCACCTGTTACATTCCATGTGGTACCGATGGAGACCAGTCATGCCGAAGACATCTGCCACTGGAGCTATGAGCCTCCTTACAATATATATGGCTGGATGCCTTGGAAGCAGATGGAGGAGCTTGGTATTGAGTTTGGCGATCCACAGCTGCGAAGCCAGCAATATGTGTCTGTACTTAACGATGAGGGCGATCTCTGTGGCTTCGCACAGCTGTTCCCAATGGAAGGTGTGGTACGCCTGGGGGTCGGTATGCGTCCAGAGCTCTGTGGTCACGGAATGGGCCAATACTTTGTCCGGGCCATTGTCCAGGCTGCAGTTCGGCGCTATCCTGAGCGGGAGGTTGATCTGGAGGTGCTGACCTGGAATCAGCGAGCCATTCGTACTTATCAAAAAAGCGGCTTTACCATTACAGACACTTATGAACGAATGACACCTACTGGAAGTAAACCATTTTATTGTATGGTCTATGAGAAATGATGCTCTGTTACAGGAACTTTAGGCAAGTATCGCTTAGTCGTTCATTTTTTTGCCACAAATGCTATGATAACGCTTCACCTTCCGCTATAATGTAGGAAGCAGCTTACATAGAAGGGACGATTGGGGATGCAAAAATGGATCATGAGCGGATTGTTTTTTGCCGCCTGTGCCTTTGCGGTAGTTCTAATGTTCACACTTCCAGGTAAAGAAGAGGTCGCGGAACAGAACAAACCTACTATGCCTGAAATTCAGCTTGATGCCGCCAAGGCAGAAGCGACTGTGAAAGCCAATTGTATCACCTGCCATGGCGATCAGCTTCAAGGCGGGGTAGGACCCAGCTTGAAGAATGAAGGTGGCCAGCATGACGCTGCCGGGATTTACAGTATAGTGACCAAAGGACGGGGCCAAATGCCTTCCTTCAAGGAAAAGCTGGCGCCGGAGGAGATTGCGAACGTGGCCACATGGCTGGCTGAGAAGAAGTAAAACTCCCTTGAGAGACTACACAAATACGCCCGTGCCGGGATTTACATCCTGCTGCACGGGCTTTTTTCGCATTTATGAGCCTTCTTATACAATGTTATCTCAAAAGACTACACGACAGGCTAGCGCGCCTTCTCAAAGGCCTCGTTAAACTCCTGTGCACCACGAATGTCCAGTGGCGTAATTCCGCCCTCATCATGTGTCGTCAGGCGAAGCGTGACCGCTTTATAATCAATTGTAATATGTGGATGGTGGTCAAAAGCCTCAGCAATGGCAGCCACCGCATCGACAAAGGCTATGCCCTTCATATAATCGCTGAACATATATTTGCGCGTAATCGTGTTTTTCACCAGCTTCCAGCCTTCCAGCTTGCCGATCTGCTCGATCAATTCTTCCTCTGTAAGCAGCACATTGTTACCTCCCTTACTTAATTAGTAGCAAAGTTCCGATCGCCTTGTCTCTTTGCTTGTTTAAATAAAACATCCCTTAGCTTCTGAGGTCCAAGGGATGTGCCAGGATAAAGACAATTTTCGGTTTAATTGTATTCTTCAATCCCGGTAAATAGTACTTCGCTCCGTCAATTTTACCACGGGCGGCAGACTGCGGCAAATTCCGCTCTGCTAGATTCCTATTAAACGAGGACAACAGAAGCCAAGTCCTCTTCGCCGAGCAAAACGTTGATCCGGTGTGTATCCTTGTCGTAGATCACAACCCCGCTTCCCACCTCAATGACCGGTTCATTGCCAAGTGCATAGAACAGATCCTCAGCAAGCGCTTCCCATACCTCAAGCTTCGACTCCTGTGGCAGCTCCTGCCATTCCTCCGGGTCCATTTCAAAAAATAAAAATCCGTCGGTAATACGCCCGACTGCTTCGGTCAAATCGTTCAGGATTTCTGCATAATCTCTGCCATGTTTAACGCCCATGTGTATCACTCCGTTTTCTTCACTGATGAATAATAACTTACCTTCTCCATTATAGCCGAAAAAATGACTTCACAAAAAAGGGAATGATGTCGATAAATAAGAATATAAGTTATTCCGTTTGGGTTAAGATGCCCCGCCGCGCTTCAAGGATGATTAACGCGGCTACGTCGGATCACTTCTTAAATCTCATGGACGAGGTGCATAATGGAAATCTCAACAATAATCGGTCTAGTCTTTGGTCTGGTCTCTGTTCTTTTCGGGATGGTGCTGAAGGGCGCTCCCATCCAGAGTTTGGCCACTCCCGCTGCTTACTTAATTATTTTATTGGGTACCGCCGCTTCAATCTTTATGGCTTTTCCATTTTCAGAAATCAAAAAGGTACCAAGCTTGTTTAAAATGATCTTTGTTAAAAAGAAACTGGTCAGCAAAGCGGAACTAATTACTACATTTATGGACTGGGCATCCATCACACGCCGTGAAGGCCTGCTGGCTCTGGAGTCCAAGGTTGATGAAATAGAGGATGGTTTCCTCCGGAACGGCATGCGGATGATTATCGATGGTAACGATCAGGAATTCGTTCGCGATGTACTTATGGAGGATATCCGTGCTACTGAAGATCGTCATAAAGCCGGTGCACTGATCTTCTCCCAGGCTGGTATGTACGCGCCTACGCTGGGGGTACTCGGAGCCGTAATCGGACTTATCGCTGCACTTGCGGACATGACTGAGATGGAAAAGCTCGCCCACGCTATCGGCGGAGCATTTATCGCTACCGTATTGGGTATTTTCACAGGATACGTGCTGTGGCACCCGATTGCCAACAAGCTCAAGCGGCTCTCCAAGCAAGAGATGGATGTCCGCCTAATGATGGTAGAAGGTCTACTGTCCATTCAATCCGGGGTCTCCACGATTGCGATAAATCAAAAACTGGCAGTCTTCCTGACGCCTACGGAACGCGCCAAGCTGCTGGATAAGGAGGAAGGTTCGAGTGAGCAAAAAGACTAGACACGAGGAACATGAGGAGCATGCCGACGAATCTTGGCTGCTGCCGTATTCTGACCTCATGACCCTGCTTGTCGCCTTGTTCCTCGTTATGTATGCCATGAGCGCTACCGATGCCAGAAAGTTCGAAGAAATGGCCCAAGCCTTTAGTTCCGTTCTGAACGGCGGAACCGGCGTGCTGACAGAACGGGCAGCAACACCTTCCGAGAGTAATCTGGACCAGGGAAAGAGCGAGAAGATGAACAATGTCGTCTCCAAGAACACGGGAGAAGCAGAAATGGCCAAGCTGCGCCAGAAGGAACAGGAAGACCTCGAGAAGCTCAAGAAGCAGTTCGATCAATATATCAAGAACAATGGACTGACCGATCTGCTCAGCACCAAGCTGAACCAGTCCCAGCTGATGATTACCATCAGTGACAATGCCCTGTTCGCTTCCGGACAGGCCGTAGTCAAGGATGAATCGAGGCAGCTGGCCAAGTCCATCTCAACGATGCTGCAGCAATTCCCCGACTACGATGTAGTTGTTCAGGGACACACGGACAATATCCCGATTTCCAACACCAGCTATTCCTCCAACTGGGATCTCAGTGTGGATCGGGCCTTGCACTTTATGAAGATTCTGTTGCTTAACCCTAATCTCGATCCGAAGAAATTCAGTCCGATCGGTTACGGAGAATACCATCCTATCGCGGATAACTCTACTGCTGCAGGACGTGCGAAGAACCGCCGGGTTGAAGTCTCCATCATCCGAAAGTATCAAGAGTTCAAGAAATTCACAGGGATTCCACCATCCGATAATTAATTATCCGTCGTGGACAAGCATAGAGCGGCTCCTAAAGGTCTAACCTTAGGAGCCGCTCTATTTATTACCCTTTTATACGGAGCTGATGAGCCTACAGCAGTTCATAATTCAACATGGCCCCTAGCTCTGCTCTTTCATTAGGCGACAGATCACGCCATTGTCCGACCGGCAAGCTGCCTAGGTTGATGTTCATGATCCGGATGCGCTGAAGACGTCTGACCTCATAACCGAAGGCGCTGCACATACGGCGAATCTGCCTGTTCTTGCCTTCAGTTAGAATAATCCGGAAGACCCGCTCTGTGATGCGTGTAACGGTGCAAGGCAACGTCTTCTCGCCCAGAATCTTGACCCCACTGGACATCCCTGTAATAAAGGATGGGGTGATCGGCCGATCAACAGTTACTATATATTCCTTCTCATGACGCCCCTCTGATCGCAAGATCTTGTTGACGATATCTCCGTCATTGGTCAATAGAATCAGACCTTCTGAATCCTTGTCGAGTCGCCCGATCGGAAAGATTCGCTCTGAATGACCTACAAAATTAACAATGTTGCCTTTAATATGTTCCTCTGTAGTAGAGGTGATACCTACAGGCTTGTTCAATGCGATGTAAACGATAGTATTGCCTGTCTCCAGTAAATTCCCGTCAATCCTTACTTCATCGCCCTGCTCGGCCTGACTGCCAAGCATTGCTTGTTCTCCATTGATCGTTACTCTGCCGCTTTCAACCAGCTTGTCGGCTTCACGGCGTGAGCAGTAGCCTGTCTCACTGATGAATTTATTGATTCTCACCTTACTATTCACTCCGTTCTTCATTCATGCTCTTACGGGGGACAACAGCCTCCGCGGCAGGCATCGTAATCGTAACCATCGCGCCTCTGCCTACCTCACTTGTTATCTCCATACTGCCCTTATGTGCCTGTATAATACGCTGGCTAACCATAAGCCCCAGTCCTGTACCGGTTTCTTTATTAGTGAAAAATGGCTCGCCCAGCTTGGGCAGCATCTCTTCCGGAATTCCTTCACCCTCGTCGGCAATCACAATGACCACACAATGATCGGTGGTATACTGTTCCAATGTGATTGTACCGCCGTTCGGCATAGCCTCGATAGCATTTTTAACAATATTGATAAAGACCTGCTTCAACTGATTCTCTTCACAATGGACCGTTGCAGGCTCATCGGAGAATTTGGCTGCGAATTCAATATCGAACAAATGGGCCTGGCTGTCCAGCAGAGAAATAACATCACTGAGGATAAAACGGATATCCTTCTGCTGGAAGTGAACGGCTTGCGGCTTGGCCAGAATTAGAAACTCACTGACAATAAGATTGATCCGCTCCAGCTCGGACAGCATCAGCTCAATATGCAGCGGAATTAGGACCTGCTTCTCCTGCTGCAGCTGCAGAAAGCCTCTCAGCGTGGTCAACGGGTTGCGGATCTCATGCGCTACCCCTGCCGCCAGCTGACCAACCGTAGTCAGCTTCTCTGAGCGTCTCAGTAGCTCTTCCATCCGGTTCCGCTCAGTCATATCACGCGAGACGTGGACGAAGGACAACGGCTTGCCTTCCTCATCCCGGATCACCGAGGTACTGACGCTGACCTCAATGATAGAACCGTCCTTCTTCAATCTTAAGGTCTCAACAGGCGGAAGTACCTTCCCTTTCTTCAGTTCCTCCAGCCGCTCCGCCTCCAGCTTAAGGGCGGTTGCTGGAACGAGATATGGAGTATTCCCTGTCGACTCATGGACGCTCCACCCATACAGCTCCTCAAAGGCACGATTCGTGCTAAGAATCTGTCCATTCATATCCATCGTGTGTATGGCATCGGAAGTTCCGTTAATTACCGACTCCAAGTGTTCCTTGACCGCACGATTCTCTTCCAGTGTCTGGCCGAGACGACTTGTATGCTGCATGAGATGATCAGACATTGCATTAATCCGCTGCGCCAGCTGTCCCAGTTCATCCCGGCTGCTGACCTTGAGCGTCGGCTCAAATTTCCCTCTGGCGACGTCATTCACTTTGGCCAGAATCGCTTTGATTGGACGTGTAACATAGCCGGACAGAATATAACTGCCCAAAAAGAAAATTACCAGCAATAGAAGACTAGTTAAGCTGTTGTTAACAAGCTGTTTATGGATCACCGAGGAAATGACCGAGTAATCCATAACCACACTTACAACATAGGAGCCTCTCCCCGGCTGCATAATAGGGATGAAGCTTTTCAGCACTCTTTTGCCCAGAGCCTTCGTATCCAGCAGCACCGGCTGTTGTCGGCTTATGGCTGCAGCCACTGCCGCCTTATCCTGCTGTACGTTGCCATAAGTATAGCTGCCATACTTAATGGGACGATTACGCAGCTTCAGATTCAATTTATCGCTTCCGTCTGATAACATGCTTGTCAGAGCGAAGGTCTCCGGATTAATACCTGTGATCTCCAGGATCCCTGGATTGACCGCTTGTGTCTGCTTCACAATTTCGTCCGGGCTCATAATCTTAACATAATCATTGACGGAAGTACTGCGAACATAGGGATCAATGATATAATTGCTTGTCCCATCATAGTAGTATCCCCACTTCTCGATAGATTCGGGATTGGAAGTAGAGTATTCGAAGGGCCCCGACCAGAAGTGGTCTAGCACCTGTCCTTGGTCGACGGTAACCTGCTGACTGAGGAACAGCTCCAGGAAAGCAACATACCAATAACCCCAACCCCTGGTGGATAAACCCACCTCTTTGGGGTCAGATGATTTGGCAATCACTATATCATCATTAGTTTTGACAAGCAGCGAAATATTAGACACACCCAGTTTGAGGGATAACTCTCTCAGCTGGCGATTGTCCACATTCTTAATGTCAGGGTCCAGCTCGTGTGAAGCCAGGATCGCAGCCATCCGCAAATTGTTGGCAATCTGGCCTTCAACATAAGCCGAGCTATAGCTGCTCTGTTCTACTGAAACGGCAATCTGCATGGCGGTCATTCTCATGTTTCTTTCCGTTTCATTTCGCAAATTATTTCGCACATCATAGAGGTTAAATGTTAGGTTCAGCACCAGAACAAGCAGCACTGAGCCAAATAAAATGGCTGATAATTTCGTTTTTATGGACAAGCTCCCTTTTCACCTCTTACCGCTGGTAAATCCTAGCGGAGTGTTCATCATTATCATACCTTTTGCCCCTCCATTTGAAAAGGACATTATAATGTAGGAATCCTTACTAGGATTGAAATACAGATACACTTTCACTACAATGGGTATGAAACCATCCACATCTTATGCACATATAAACAGATTATCAGAAAGCGTTGTGCACAAATTTGTGCACAAGTCGGCGGTTATCCACAGAGTTACACACATTTTGTTCAGAACGAATATTTGTTCGTTGAACAATAGAAACAAAATCCGAAGGGAAGATGTACTTTTGAGTAAGATGGAATATGAACCGCCTGTCGACGCACAAGCCGCCCATGAGTATTGGATGAGGTACGCGATTGAAGAAGCACGCAAGGCCGAGGCGCTCGGTGAAGTCCCCATTGGTGCAATTATTGTGCATGATGATAAAATTATCGGACGTGGCTACAATCTCCGCGAGACGACACTGGATTCAACTGCTCACGCCGAAATGGTAGCTATACGGGAAGCGAGTCAGGCCCTGAATTCCTGGCGACTCCTGGATTGCAAGCTTTACGTTACGCTCGAGCCCTGTCCCATGTGTGCAGGTGCGATGGTACAGTCCAGAGTACCACTGACTGTATATGGCACAACGGACCCTAAGGCGGGCTGTGCGGGGACCCTGATGAATCTGCTGGAGGAACCACGATTTAATCACCGTACAGAGGTCATCCAAGGCATACTGCAGGAGGAATGCGCCGAACTATTGACCTCCTTCTTCCGTCGTTTGCGCCGCAAGCCGGCCGCAGCTGACAAAGTAGGCATTCCTTTTGCCAGCCATGATACGAGAAAGGAATAGAACAATGACAATGACTTTGTCTAATACATCCAAAGGAATTTATCTCTCCCCTCTAACGCTTAAAGATGCCGGAGAGTTACTTGATCTACGCCTACGGAACCGAATCGCACATCAACCGGTTGAGCCAAAGCGGGATGATGATTTCTTCACACTTGAAACCCAGCGCCAGCATATCAGTCAGCGGATTGCCGATGCAGATCAGGATCGGGCTTATATGTTCGGAATTTATTCGCTGGATGGCAAGCTCATTGGCCAGATTACTTTGTCCAATGTGGTTCGCGGTGTAGCTCAATATGCTGACCTCGGCTATTTCATTGATAAAGAGACTGAGGGTAAAGGATATATGACTGCAGCAGTCAGACTTGTGCTGGAATATGCCTTCCGCGCACTGGGTCTGCACAGAGTGCAAGCAGGGATCCTGTTGCACAATGAAGGTTCCCGCCGGGTACTTGAGAAAAACGGCTTTCAGGCTGAGGGCGTAGCCCGTAAATACCTCAAGATCAACGGAGAATACCAGGATCACCAGACCTTCTCCATCCTGGTCGATGAATTTAAGTAGAGCCAAGTAGAAACGGCTTTGCCGTCCTCTATGGGACGGTATCCAGTTCAGCGAGAAATATAAGGATGTTTTATAGCATAAAACATATAAATCATTATATTTTAAAAAATCCCGCACGTGCCTAAGAGACACATGCGGGATTTTTATTTTTTACCGATTAAAATGTATCAGAGCTACCACCAAACTGCTTCTGCAACTCATCCAAAGTCACAACAGCATCGCCTTGCGGAATTCCGATTTTGAAATCGGCTTTTTCATTGATTTTGCTATATTGATTGCTGCCAGTGACCGACAATCCGATGTTTGTGTTATCTTCTGGAATGTTCACTTTAAAGTCCATCAGGAGATTCTGATACACCGGGAAATCATCCTTGTTGATCGCGGTATTGAACTGGAACTGGTTGATGGTTAAGTATTTCTCGAGATCGGCCAGATCTTTGTCAATCTCTGCTTTATTCTTTCCAGCCAGTATCTCTTCCTTAGCTTTAGCAAGATCGGCAGGATCTACTTGCAACAAGTCCTTATATTCATCCTTGCTGATTACGTCAAAGAGTTTAGGAAGTGCGTTATTGATGAAGATTGTGATCGCTTCTTTAATGTTGTCATTGTTCAACCCAAACTGAATGACCTGCTTCGCATCTACGCCTTCAGGAAGTCCAGCATCCTTAGGTTTGATGTCTTTGAAGTATTTCGATTCATCGTACTGAGCCAGAACAGCGTCCAGAACTTCGCTCTGAAGCTTGCGCGCTTTCTCAGTATCCAGTGTTGCAGCGTTGAACTCTTGACCTGATTTTTCAGCTAGTTCTTTGAGATCCAGCTCTACAAATTTGCCAACAATGTTCTCAGGAATCGGGAAGAACGGTATAGATGGAACCTTAATATACACTTTTTCTTTAGTGGCAACGATAGGAATCGTAAAGCTCATAGCCATATCGCCCTTCAGGTTAAGAACCAGCGTGGCTTCAGTTTGCATCGGATCTGCTTGATATACACTATCCACGGAAATCTCTGCGTTCTTCAGCATGCTGAGTACCTGCGTAGCCATCGCACTCGATGGATCATCCGTAGGTGCATCAATAGTCAAATCATTGACCACAAATTTGGTATTCAGCTCATAAGAGCTCAGTGTTACCGCTTTAGCTGCGGCATTCTTTAGTGCTTCTTTCGGTGGTTCTTGTTTACTTGCACATCCTGGCAGAATTACAGCTGTTGCAACCAACAACGCTGCCGCGGATAGCCCCCATTTTTTAAACATTATATATCTCCTCTCCCATGCAAAGAAATGTTTCCCTCCCCCTAATGATAAACCATTTGACAATTTTGAGAAACATTACTCAAGAACTAAAGTAGTTTATTTTTTATCCTTGTGGATTATGATGATCCACATGATTGGCCTGCTTCACCTTTTTCGAACCGGAAAGTGGCTCCTGTCCATTAGCTTTAGGCTCCTCCTTGCGACTTCTTCCGGAACTCTGCGTTCCTGGAACCTGAATCGTTTTAGGTTTGCTCATACGCTCTCCTCCTAGGGGTTTGTTAGGTCTTTTAGGGCTTGTGCACATTCATGTATCTGCCGCGTATACTGCTGTGCCAGACCCTGTACGGCATCCGTATGTTCATCTATATGCCGTCCTGCTTGTTCCACATCAATCAAATTTACAGCTACCTCCCTGCTGTCCACATATGTGCAGCGAAAATCGAGTGAGTAATGCTGATGTCCTGCTGCATTAAAATGAATAAGCAGGCTGCTGCAGTCTGCTGCGTCTCCCTGCACGGTGAAGCTATCGCCATCCTCCATAAGCGCGGGCAAACGTTCCTGCCAAGCAGAGACCAACTGCTGTTGATCCAATTGCATATCTCGGTTCATTGTTATAATCACCCTCCTTCTCTAATACATTGCCGAGAAATCCATCTTTTTATTCCCGAATGAAGACGAACAAAAAAAGCCGCCTCCAGAGGAGACAGCTTCGATTCGTTATATATATGATGTTCTTGAAAATAAATGGCGGAGAGGATGGGATTCGAACCCATGTGGGCTTGCACCCTAACGGTTTTCAAGACCGCCCCGTTATGACCGCTTCGGTACCTCTCCAATAAATCTTAAGTCACATGCAATAAGAATTATATCACACAACCCAAAGGTTACGCAACTATATTATTATCGAGCCGATTTTGGGGTGATGGATTTCACATTCCGCATGTACGGCTGCAGGCATTCTGGAATTTGTACGCTGCCATCTTCCTGCTGATAGTTCTCCAGAATAGCGGCTACAGTCCGACCGACAGCCAGTGCCGATCCGTTCAGTGTATGTACGAATTCCGGCTTAGCTTTAGGATCTTTACGGTAACGAATATTAGCACGGCGGGCCTGGAAGTCTTCCGTATTGGAACAGGAAGAGATTTCGCGGTACAATCCGCTTTCAGGCAGCCATACCTCCAAATCGTACGTTTTGGCCGCAGTGAAGCCCATATCGCCTGTGCAGAGCCCCAGCACACGATAAGGGAGGCCCAGCAGTTGCAGCACACGCTCAGCGTCAGCCGTCATTTTCTCAAGCTCCTCATAGGAGGTCTCAGCAGAAGTGATTTTGACCAATTCTACCTTATTGAATTGATGCTGACGAATCAAGCCACGCGTATCACGACCAGCAGAACCAGCTTCAGAACGGAAGCAAGAGCTGTAAGCCACATGATATTTAGGGAGATCGGCAGCCGTCAGGATTTCTTCGCGGTAATAGTTCGTAACTGGAACCTCTGCTGTCGGAATAAGGTAGTACTCTGTGTCACGCAGTTTGAAGAGATCCTCCTCGAACTTAGGCAGTTGTCCTGTTCCATAAAGGCTGTCCTTATTAACAATGTGCGGTGGCAGCATTTCTTCATATTGATGCTCGCCGCTGTGCAGATCCATCATAAAGTTGATCAAAGCACGCTCCAGGCGAGCCCCAAGGCCTTTGTAGAAAACAAAACGTGAGCCTGTAACCTTCGCAGCCGCTTCAAAATCAATAATATCCAGCTGCTGTGCCAGCTCCCAGTGGGATTTTGGCGTGAACCCGAATTCTCTCGGCTGTGACCACCGGCGAATCTCAACATTCTCTTCCTCAGACGTTCCAACCGGAACCGATTCATGGGGAATATTCGGAATACTCATCGTCAGCTCAGAGATTTTGACTTCAAGCTCCCGAACCTCATCATCCAGTTCTTTAATACGGTCAGATACCGTACGCATTTCAGTAATCAGATCCTCCGCAGGCTCACCATTCTTCTTCTTCTTGGCCACCTCTGCAGATACAGTATTCCGACGGTTTTTAAGACCTTCCGTCTCTTGCAGCACCTCGCGACGACGCAAATCAAGCGCCGGGAATTCTGCAATCAAATCCAGCGATTTGCCACGTTTCTCAAGCGCTTGCTCTACGCGCGCATAATCACTGCGCAATATTTTTACATCCAACACAAAGTTTCCCTCCTGAAAATAGCCTTAACTCTTTCAATAGCCTGTTACAGCATTGAAAGAGTGAGGATGTTCTTATATATAGTTCTATTCAATAGCTGCACCGACAACCTGAACCATATCTGCAAAGTATTGATGCAGGCTATAATCGTCAGTTAATTCCGGGTGAAAAGAGGAGACCAGCAGATTACCCTGGCGTGCAGTTACAATCTCGTTGTTATAGACAGAAAGAACCTCCACCTCAGGTCCCACCTCAGTAATGAGCGGAGCACGGATGAATACAGCACGAACTGCTTCATCAATCCCTTTGACCTCCAGATCACATTCAAAGCTTTCCCGCTGGCGTCCAAATGCATTCCGAGCTACGGTAATGTCCATCAGCTCCAAATGTCCGGGCTCACCACTGGCAATTCGTTTTGCAAGTACGATCAGACCGGCGCAGGTTCCAAATACCGGTTTGCCTTGACTGGAAAAGTCACGTATCGCTTCGATGAAGCCGTACTTGCGCATCAGCTTACCGATCGTAGTACTCTCTCCGCCAGGAATGATAAGCCCCTGAACCTCTTCCAGCTGTTCTACCCGCTTAATCGGCAAGCCTACAGCACCAGTCTTCTCAATACTGACAATATGTTCTGTTACTGCGCCCTGAAGCGCCAGTACTCCTATTTTCATCCTGAACCCTCTCTCTATTAACGGCCACACTCCGACACACGTTCGCCGGTGTCAGCGTCGCAATATCGATACCCTTCATCGGTGCACCAAGGTTCTTGGACACTTCAGCAATTCATTACCAGATTGACTACCATTAATCTAACATGTAATTTTACTGCATGAAGCGCAAATATACAACCCGCTAACTCGGATTATCTACTTCAATAGACAAAAAATTCGTTAGAACAAATTCTTGATCCCCTTAAACAGATCACCGAAAAATTCGCCTATTGCTCTAAGAAATAGCTTGAACCAGCCTGCTTTTTCCGCTTCCTCTGCCGTAATCAGATTGACCGTCTTTTGTTGAACGAGATCCATGCCGTCTACCTTGTAAGTATACGTCACCTTGCCGACTTTGGAGGAGGTCGCTATAGGTGCAACCAGAGTCGCTGGATCATTGGTCTGAACAGCAGATTCAATCTTCGGAGAAGTCGTGCCTTTAGGGACGATAAATGTTACGCCTTGATCCGTAACTACCGGTACTTCTTTATTTTTTCCTTTTAACACTGGCACTGTTTCAGTACCTTCAATCACGGTTTTTGGTGCAACAACCTGCTTAATCTCAAAATTGTTAAATCCATAATCAAGCACCTTCTTCGTTTCGGTGAAACGATGCGCCTCGCTATTGGCTCCCATAACCACACTAATCAAACGCATGCCATCACGGACAGCCGTACCTGTAAAGCAGTTCCCAGCACTGGAGGTATGACCAGTCTTTAGACCATCAAGACCAGGATAAGCATAAGCCTTGAAGTTAGCGATATCCTTATTCGATTCTAGCATCCAGTTGTAGTTAACGATCGGCTTCTTATCACGCTCACGGAATTTATAAGATTGAATGGTGGTGTACTTATTAAAGTCCGGGTGATCGGTAACAATATATCTAGCAAGAATGGCAGCATCCATGGCAGACATTACGGTCTCACGATTACTTTCTGGACGGAACTTAGCTGGCATATCGGCCCGGCTAAGACCGGTAGAGTTGATAAAGTACGCCGTCTTCATACCCATCTTCTGTGCCGTCTGGTTCATTAGCTCTACAAATTGCTGCTCCGAACCGGATACCAGCTCAGCCAAAGCAACAGTAGCATCATTAGCCGAACCTACCGCCATCGCGATATACAGCTCTTCAACCGTATGCTCGTCACCTGGAGCGAGGAATATACGGGAACCCACTTGCTTGGAAGCGTTCTCCTGTATGATAACCTTTTGATCCCAAGACAGCTGTCCGTTCTTCACGGCATCAGCTACCAAATATTCAGTCATCATCTTGGTCATACTTGCCGGAGGAAGCGGCACATCCGCATTCAAAGACATTAGGATTTGACCTGTAGTAGGCTCCATCAGCACAGCCGACCGCACATTGAGACCCAGTGAATCTACAGAAGGGATTTTGGATACTGTAACTGTCGCAGCCTTCGTGGTCGGTGTTTTACCCGCATCTGTGGTAGCTGGGGTCTTCGCCGCTTCGGCCAAAGCAGCCGGAATTGATGGTGACAAAAGCATATTTAAAAGCAAACCTACCGTTGCTGTCTTAATCACAAATTGTTTACCGCTGAATTGTTTTTTCTTATACTTCAATGATTACTACTCTCCTTTGAAACTCAT
The DNA here is from genome assembly GCF_058133325.1 of Paenibacillus sp. MAHUQ-45. NCBI lineage: Bacteria > Bacillati > Bacillota > Bacilli > Caryophanales > Paenibacillaceae > Paenibacillus > Paenibacillus sp. MAHUQ-45. The sequence goes on along the minus strand of NZ_JBYUPV010000024.1, from coordinate 2,085 downwards.
TTCAGTGCTTGTTCTATTCTAACACAGGGGTATCTGCAAAAAAAGACAGACCCGGCGAAAATCGCCCGGTCTGTCCATTATTTAGTCGTTCCATTCCATTATAAGGAATAGTTCGGCGCTTCTTTTGTAATCTGTACATCATGTGGATGACTTTCCCGCAAACCAGCACCTGTGATTCGGATAAATGCTGTGTCATTGCGAAGTTCATTAAGATTCTTCGTTCCGCAATAACCCATACCAGAGCGGAGACCGCCGATCAACTGGTGAATGGTGTCAGAAAGAGGTCCCTTGAAAGCTACTCGGCCTTCGATACCCTCAGGAACGAGCTTCTTGTCATCATCCTGGAAGTAACGATCCTTGCTGCCTTGCTTCATAGCGCTCATACTACCCATGCCACGATATACTTTGAACTTACGTCCTTGGTAAATCTCGGATTCACCAGGACTTTCTTCTGTTCCTGCGAATAGACTGCCCATCATAACAGCGTGGGCGCCAGAGGCAATAGCCTTGGTAATCTCACCGGAGTACTTGATACCCCCATCAGCAATGATTGGAATGCCATACTCACGGGCAACTGTCGCACAGTCATAAATTGCTGTAATTTGCGGAACGCCGATACCGGCGATAACCCGCGTTGTACAGATCGAGCCTGGACCAATACCAACTTTAACCACAGAAGCCCCAGCTTCGATCAACTCACGTGTTGCTTCGCCTGTAGCCACGTTGCCTGCAACAATAGTCAGATCAGGGTACAATTCACGCAATTTACGGACTGCATCAATGATGTTGATATGATGGCCATGCGCAGAATCGACTGTAATCAGATCGACGCCTACATTAACCAGTGCTTCTGCACGCTCGAAAGTATCTTTGGAGATTCCGATAGCCGCGCCTACCAATAACCGGCCTTGTGCATCTTTCGCACCGTTAGGGAACTGGATCGCTTTCTCAATGTCCTTGATGGTGATCAGACCTTTAAGGATGTTATTCTCATCGACAAGCGGCAACTTCTCGATCTTATGACGCTGGAGAATGCCTTCAGCTTCCTGAAGTGTTGTGCCCACAGGTGCGGTCACAAGATTCTCACGAGTCATTACTTCTTTAATCTGAATGTTAAAATCGTGAATGAAGCGCAGATCCCGGTTGGTAAGGATACCTACCAGTTTTTTGTTCTCATCGACGATAGGTACACCGGAAATCCGGTATTTACCCATCAGATGCTCTGCATCAGAGACCCAGTGATCCGGAGTAAGCGAGAACGGGTTAGTAATAACCCCACTCTCAGAGCGCTTCACACGGTCTACTTCTTCCGCTTGTTGCTCTACAGACATATTCTTGTGAATGATACCGATACCGCCCTCACGAGCGATAGCGATCGCCATAGCCGCTTCAGTAACTGTATCCATTCCTGCACTAATAAGCGGAATATTTAGCTTTACATTCTTACTCAGAACAGTCGTCAAGTCTACTTCCTTCGGCAGCACCTCGGATTTACGCGGAACCAGCAGCACATCATCAAACGTCAAGCCCTCTTTACCAAACTTATCTTCCCACACCTGGGTCATTCCTCCTCGATAGTTGTATTTATTCTAACCGCCCACAAACTTTATAAATGAAGAAAGGCTCGATCAAGTCCATTCACGATAGACAAAAGTACAGCGGCAAAAGTTGTACGAAATCGTATCTTCAGTGTAGGTTTGAGATGCATGTCCAAAAATATATTATTGTCCATCTTAGCAAAGGGCATTTGCACTGTCAAGAATATTACATCATCAATTACTGGATTAAAATTTGCCTTCTCGGGTAAGCGAATTCTTGGACAAAGGTCCATGGTACATGGACAAAAATATTGTTTCTATCCACCATCTAGATACATTTTATAAGGCATTTAAGTCTTTATTTTACAAAAATAACCCAATTAATTTCCATTTATTATGCTCATAGAAAATACAAAAAAGCCCTTGCTGATTAACTCAACAAGGACTCGTATGCTTGGCGGCGTCCTACTCTCCCAGGACCCTTCGGTCCAAGTACCATCGGCGCTGGAGGGCTTAACGGTCGTGTTCGGGATGGGTACGCGTGGAA
>NZ_JBYUPV010000023.1:28343-44169 GCF_058133325.1 Paenibacillus sp. MAHUQ-45 | reverse complement strand
TGCTGAAGCGAACCCCAACCCCAACCCCAACCCCAACCCCAACCCCAACCCCAACCCCAACCCCCTCCCCTTAGGTGCGGAGACCCGGTAAAGTAAACGTGGATGCTATGCCCGGTTAAATAACTGGAAAAACTCAGACTGCCCAGAAACACCATTCTCTACGATTGTTGATGCGAAATAGCCTTATCAATCAGGCTCAGCTTCATCATCAATCCTTGTCAAAACCACTGCTTCAGAAGGTTGGAGACGTATGCATGGGGGCTAACGGACCCCAGCGCCGTTATTTACACATCAAGTAGCTTTTAGAACATGTAACGGACTCAGGTGCCGCTATTTCCTCCCAAACCGTGGATTTTACACCCGATTTCTGCTCATAGCGTCGCTGGAGTCCGTTATTTTCTGGAACGGTCAGGTGTTAGGAAATAACGGATCTGAGGTCCGTTACCAGAGGGAACAAGAAGCAGGTCCGGATTTCGAGATCGGTTCATTCATCAAGGGTTTAATTATCGATTTTCTCAACACAACTACTTTCTCAACAGTCTGAGAATTTCCCGTTAATTCGAGCAAAACCGTTGAAAGGGGAGAATTGACGGTACATTTTCCTGTTAAATCAGAGCCAAGCTCCAAAGTTACGAGTTAGGTCTGACACTGGGCTCTGACTAGTCCACCATGTTGCGCGACATGCGTATGGCGGTGCAAGGTCCTCTTTTTATTGCAGTTCCTGATCTTCAAGTCTTGCGTTTGAGCGGAGCCTGCTCTACCGCATCTACTTTTTGAATTAGCATAATAAAGCTTCCCTTGGCGTAGCAGGGTCCATGAATATGTTTGTCTAGCGAAAGTGGACCGTCTCCGATTAGGATCAACGCCGCTTAATGGATGTCTATTTTTTTGTACTGTCTACTGAAAGGGGCCAGTCCCCTTTTGTGACAACCCCTTGGTATTATTAGGTCAACCAGAGACTACTGGTGGCCCTTTTTGTCATACCCGTTGCGCCAAGTGCAGCCCGAGTCTCCGGTCTTTTTTTGTCATACCCGTTGCGCCAAGTGTAGCCCGAGCCTCCGGTCTTTTTTTGTCATACCCGTTGCGCCAAGTGCAGCCCGAGCCTCCGGTCTTTTTTGTCATACCCGTTGCGCCAAGTGTAGCCCGAGTCTCCGGTCTTTTTGTCATACCCGTTGCGCCAAGTGTAGCCCGAGCCTCCGGTCTTTTTTTGTCATACCCGTTGCGCCAAGTGTAACTCGAACCCTCGGTCCTTTTTTGTCACACCCATCCCACCCAACGCTGCTTCAGCCCCCAGTCATCTCTTGCTCAAATGCCGCACTTACCCGGTACCCGCTGGATCATGAAGGCATACAATAGGTTGTTGTTATTATGGCTCTTTAAATTATCCTGTCCGCCTAGGGCAGTCAAAGTTGTCATGCCTCTCTGTTTAAAGCATATACATGAGGGGAGTAACATTTTGGGCTTATGCTCTGGGCTTGTCTCAGGGTTAGATTATGCCAAGAAGGAGGACATTTCCCGTGTTTGACCAGTCTCACGGCTTGCGGTTTGATATTTATGAACGGATTCACCTGCCTGCAGAGCTGCCTGGAATAGCAGAGTTGGAAGAGGTCGAACTGCTTCCGGACATCCAGGTGATTCAGCGGGAGGATCGGGCTGAGCTGTACGGTCAATTGCTGCTTACCGGTCTTTACCGGAGCGAAGAAGATCTAACGCAGCGTCTCGACCATGCGATTCCCGTTGAAATTACAGTTCCGCTGACACGGATCAGCTCGCTTGAAGACATAGGGGTGGAGATTGAGAATTTTGATATTGATCTGCTCACGATGCGCACGGTGAATATTACGGGTGTGCTGTCCCTGCGGGGGATCGAAGGCACAGAGGCTGTGCCGGCCTGGCAGGAAGAAGAGTACACGGTAGCCTATTCTCCTGCTGCTGAAGAGAGAACGAACCAGGTCTCTGCTGACAATCCGCCCGAAGGGGATGCGCTGTATGAGAATTCGATCTGGACCTTTGGCGAAGGTGCAGCAGAGGATACTTCGATAGAGGAGCGCGAGAATACTTTTGCGGGAGCGGAAAATCCGAAGTTTACCGCTGCTGAGTCTGTGGCTTTTGCAGTATCGGCCGACCCTGTTGCTGCTGAGGAGCCAACTGTTCATTCACAGGGCAAAGAGCAGAAACCCCGGGTATTCACACATAGTTTGGAGTCGACAACAGATTCGCAGTCTGGCAGTCCGCAGTTTACTGAAACTCAGTTCACTGAAGCCCAATTCACTGAAGCGCAGTTCACCGAAGCTCAGTTCACTGAAGCATCATCATCACCTGCAGGTAACTGGCTGAGTTCCGAGCATTGGATTCGGGAGGAGACAGGACAGCCCGCGACTGAGCTGCTCTCCCCGGAAGTTGAGAATAACGCTGCTGTCAGCGGTTCAAATTCGGAGGCTGCAGAAGAGCCATCACTAGCCGCTGTTCATTCCTCTGAACAAGCAGAGGCCAATCAGGCGGAGACAACGCTTCCCGAGGCGCAGCCTGTTCCAGTTGCAGATTTGGTGTCCCACGAAAGTGAGGCTCCCCATGAGGAGAAACAAGATCTCAAGGTGGCACTGGGCAGCAAGAAGGAAGAAGTCACGAAGGAAAAAGAACATCTTACGTTCTCTTCGTTGCTAGGCTCTAGCAAGACTCGCAAGGAGCAGGAGGCTCTTCCGGTTGAGGAGCCAGTTTCAGAGGCCGCTGCTGTACCTGAGGTCGGCAATGGTACGGAATGGAAAAGCCGGTTCATCAGTTCTTCGGGTAACAGCAACCTGTTCCGGAAAGTCCGGCTATGCATTGTACAGCGGGAAGAGACGCTCGATACGATTGCCGAGAAATACCAGCTCAGCGCTCGTGAACTGGGTCTCTATAACCGGCTCAGCGGGCAGAGCGTTGAAGAAGGTCAGGTTTTGTATATTCCGTAAAAAACGCTGCACTTGCCCAGGTTGACTATGTTTGACTCTAAATGTATTATGGAGTAAGCACTATTTAGTCAAAGACTGGGAACGGGAAGAGTAGGCGGTCAGCCCTTCAGAGAGCGGAATTGTAATTGCTGTGAAATTCCGCAGGATTCAGCCCCCGAAGTCGCCCCGGAGTCGCCCCTCTGAGCTTGTCTTTCATTTTCGTGAAATCCAGGTTAGGAAGTGGCCGGTAGCAGCCGTTATCTGTACGAGGTGTCGCACTGGGCTTCAGGTCTTTTCAGGCTGTGAAGCGGAGTTTTATTTTTCCATTGGTGCGAAACAAAGGTGGTACCGCGAAAGAATGGCCTTTCGTCCTTTGAGACGAAGGGCCTTTTTTGTTTTTTTTTGCAATCTAAATCAGGTATAGCTGTAATCAAACGATGTAAATGGAGGGTATAGAAATGGCTGAACACAACAACAAGGCATCTGAGGAGCTGGCGGGTCAGCAGGATGTGGCGGCAGATAACGCCGCAGCCCAGGATTCCAAGAACGGAATGCCGACGACATATGATCCCAAGGCGGCTGAGGATAAGTGGTACCGCTACTGGATGGAAAATGAGTTTTTTAAGGCTGGACTGCGGCCGGAAGCAGAACCCTACAGTATTGTTATTCCCCCGCCGAATGTAACGGGCATGCTGCATATTGGCCATGCACTCGTTAATACGCTGCAGGATATTCTCATCCGTACGAAACGGATGCAGGGTTACGATACACTGTGGCTGCCGGGAACGGATCATGCCGGTATTGCGACTCAAACGAGAGTGGAGCAGAAGCTACGAGAGCAGGGAATTAGCCGCTACGATCTTGGACGTGAGAAGTTCCTGGAGCAAGTGTGGGAGTGGAAAGACCAATATGCTGAAGTCATTCATGAGCAGTGGGCAAAAATGGGGCTGTCGCTTGATTACTCCCGCGAACGCTTTACGCTGGACGAGGGCATGTCCCATGCGGTGCGCCACGTCTTCGTGAAGCTTTATGAGAAGGGCCTGATCTATAGAGGCAAACGGATTATTAACTGGGACCCGGCTGCCCGCACAGCGCTGTCTGATATCGAAGTAGAGTACAAGGAAGTTAACGGCCATTTGTACCACCTCCGTTATCCGCTTAAGGACGGCAGCGGTTATATTACGGTAGCTACCACCCGTCCAGAGACGATGCTGGGCGATACAGCTGTAGCGGTGCATCCTGAGGACGAGCGTTACCAAGATATGATTGGGAAGACACTGATTCTGCCAATAATCGGACGCGAGATTCCGGTGATTGCGGACGAATATGTTGACAAAGAGTTCGGTAGCGGCGCGGTGAAAATTACACCAGCACATGATCCGAACGACTTCGAAGTAGGACTACGTCACGATCTGCCACAGATCAACGTGATGGACGAGAGCGGCACCATGAACGCCGAAGCAGGTCCATATCAAGGGCAGGACCGTAGCGATGCCCGCAAGGCAATTACGGCTGACCTCAAGGCGCAAGGCGTTCTTGTATCCATCGAAGATCATGTGCACCAAGTAGGACACAGCGAGCGTTCTGGCGCCGTGATCGAGCCGTATCTGTCCACCCAATGGTTTGTAAAAATGCAGCCGCTGGCAGAGGAAGCGATCAGCGCGCAGAAGGACGGAACAGGCGTTAACTTTGTGCCTGAGCGCTTTGAGAAGACCTACATGAACTGGATCGAAAATGTTCGCGACTGGTGTATTTCTCGTCAGCTCTGGTGGGGACACAGAATTCCGGCCTGGTATTCCGAATCCACTGGCGAAGTATTCGTAGCCATGAGCGAAGAGGAAGCACAAGCAGCGAGCGGCTTGAATGACCTGAAGCAGGATGAGGACGTACTGGATACCTGGTTCAGCTCGAACCTGTGGCCGTTCGCCACACTCGGCTGGCCGGATGAGACGAGCAGCGATCTGGAGCGTTATTTCCCGAACAACGTGCTCGTTACCGGCTATGACATTATCTACTTCTGGGTAGCGCGGATGATCTTCTCCTCTCAGGAATTCACCGGCAAGAAGCCGTTCAAGGATGTGTTGATTCACGGGCTTGTACGTGATGCCGAAGGACGCAAAATGTCCAAATCGCTTGGTAACGGTATCGACCCGCTTGAGGTTATCGAGAAGTACGGCGCGGACGCATTACGTTACATGATCTCCACAGGTATTACTGCAGGACAGGATCTGCGCTTCCGTATAGAGAAGGTAGAGCAGGCACGTAATTTCGCCAACAAGATCTGGAATGCGTCGCGCTTTGCGCTGATGAATCTGGAGGGTGTTTCCTTCGAGGATATCGACATTACAGGTGATTTGAGCACAGCAGACCACTGGATTCTGCACCGGCTGAACGAAACTTCTCGCGAAATTACGCGTCTAATTGACGCGTACGAATACGGCGAGACGGGCCGTGTGCTGTACAACTTCATTTGGGACGATCTCTGTGACTGGTATATCGAGTTCGCCAAATTGAATCTGTACGGTACGAATGAAGCTGCCAAATCGAAGACGCAATCGGTTCTGGCTTATACGCTTGATCGTACACTGCGTCTGATCCATCCGTTCATGCCGTTCATCTCGGAAGAGATCTGGCAGCATCTGCCGCATGAAGGAGAGACAATCACCCTTGCGGCTTGGCCGGAATATGACCAGGCACTGGAGAACGCCGAAGCTGTTGCGGAGATGAACATTCTGATGGATATCATCCGCGCTGTCCGTAATATCCGGGCAGAAGTGAACGTGCCGATGAGCAAGAAAGTTGACCTCATCGTTAAAGCCGGAAATGAAGACATTCTGGGCATCATTCAGCGTAACGACAATTACATCAGCCGCTTCTGCAACACCTCCTCGTTCGCGGCCGGCCTGAATCCGGTAACCGAGGGCAAGGTGATGTCGGCTGTAGTTACTGGCGCTGAGCTGCTGTTGCCGCTGTCAGGACTGATTGACATTGATCAGGAAATTGCCCGACTGGAAAAAGAAGTACAGACGCTGAACAGCGAAGTTGAGCGCGTGGAGAAGAAGCTGAGCAATCAAGGCTTCGTGGCCAAGGCTCCAGCAAAAGTCATCGAAGAGGAACGGGCGAAGCAGGCCGATTATTCCGCCAAACGGGAAAAGGTTCTTGCCCGCATCGCAGAGCTGAGAGGATAAAAGACATGGAAGACATGATCCGGGGCGGAAGTAACGCCCCTCTTGGGACATATAGAGAAGCCGTAGACTGGATTAACAGCCTGATTCCATTCGGAATCCGCCCCGGGATGGAGCGGATTCTACTGATGATGGAACGGCTGGGCAATCCGCATCGTCGGCTGAAGTTTATTCATGTAGCGGGAACGAACGGTAAAGGTTCGACCTGTGCATTTTTGACAAGCACCTTGCTCCAAAGCGGTTATACCGTAGGAACCTTTACCTCACCGTACATTACGAAGTTTACGAACCGGTTTCAGTATAACGGTGAGGATATTCCTGAGGAGACCTTGACAGCAGTGGCGAATATCTTGCATCCGCTGGTGGAAGAAATTGCAGCCAGTGAGCTTGGTTCGCCTACCATGTTTGAGGTAGCGACAGCACTAGCGATTGTCTACTATGCGGAGCATGCCTATCCCGACGTTGTCGTATGGGAGACGGGGCTTGGGGGAAGGCTGGATGTAACGAACATAGTTACCCCAATCGTCTCGATCATTACCAACGTGGGCTTCGACCATACCGATGTGCTAGGAGATACCTTGGAGCAGATTGCCACAGAGAAAGCCGGAATCATCAAACCCGGCGTACCTGTGGTTAGCTGTGTGACTCAACCGGAAGCGGTAGCGGTGCTCAAGAAAAAGGCGGCTGAATGCCGCTCCAAGCTCTACCTTGCCGGAGAAGACTTCAGCTATGAAGTCACCGGAATTCGCGAGGGCCTGCAGACCTTTATGTTCAAAGGTCCTTTCCGATCGATTGAGCTCAGCATCGGCTTGAAGGGTGAGCATCAATGCAGCAATGCTGCCGGAGCCATGATGGCGCTAGAATCCTTGCGGCAGTATATGGCGTTCATGCTGGATGACGAAGATGTGCAGGAAGGCTTCCGCCGCACCTTCTGGGCCGGAAGACTGGAAGAAGTCAGCACCGTTCCGCGGATTGTACTGGATGGTGCCCACAATCCGGAAGGGGCAGAAACTCTCGCCAAGAGCCTTCCGCAGTTCTATAAATACGATAAATTAAATTTGCTTATGGGTATGCTGGCAAATAAGCATCATGAATCGTATTTCAAGCATATACTGCCTATAGTGGATACGCTCATCCTGACCGAACCGGATTTCCGGAAGAAAATGGACGCGGAAGAACTGCAGGCGATTGCAGAGAGCCTGCGGGAGAAATATGCCAAAGAAAATTTGGTGATTATAGTAGAACGTGATTGGGACAAAGCGCTGCAATTGCTGAAGTCGACGACAGCTCAGGAAGACCTGGCTGTGGTCTCCGGCACGCTGTATTTAATATCTGATGTGCGCGGTGCGATTTTGCAGCAACCCGATTCTGAAAAAGGCTGGTGACGAACTGTTGGATACTACTGAACGTGTGCATTTTATAGGGATCGGCGGCTATGGTATGAGCGCGATTGCCCGGGTAATGCTAGAAATGGGATATACGGTGACCGGCTCTGATGTCGCGTCGCAGGAATTAACGGAAAAATTGATTGCCAAAGGCGCGAAGGTCTATATTGGACATACCGCTGAGCAGGTAAAAGGAGCGGACTTAGTCGTCTACTCTACCGCTTTGTCCAACGACAATGTGGAATGGGTCGAGGCGGAACGGCTGAAGATTCCGGTTCTACACCGCTCGCAAATGCTGGGCCGGCTGCTGAATGAACGGAAAGGTGTCGCTGTTGCCGGCGCTCACGGTAAGACCACAACCTCATCCATGATCGCTTTGGTTATGGAAGAATGCGGTGTGGACCCTACGTATATCATCGGTGGGGAAATTATGAATATCGGTACGAATGCCAAAGCAGGACAAGGGGAGTATGTCGTTGCAGAAGCGGACGAGAGCGATGGTTCGTTCCTGCAGTATCACCCTTGGCTTGGTATTGTCACGAACATCGAAGCCGACCATTTGGAGAATTACGGCGGAGACTTTGGCCGCCTAAAAGCTGCTTACGTGCAGTTTATGAACCAGCTGCGTGAAGATGGCACTGCTATCGTATGCGCGGATGATGAGAATGTGATCTCTCTCTTGCCGGAAGTGAAGGGCGATGTGACGACTTACGGTATCCATTCGCCGACTGCGGACTACATTGCAACTGACATCGTGCTGGGCGACAGACAGGTGTCTTTCACGATGAACGGTTATGGTGAGGTGCTAGGTCGTATTGAATTGTCCGTACCGGGACAACACAACCTGTACAATGCGATGGCTACAGTGATCACCTGTCTCAAGGCTGGAATACCGTTCGAGGATATTGCCAAGGCCATTGTCAATTTCCATGGTGCCAAGCGCCGGTTCCAGGTTCTCGGAGAAGTGGATGATATCCTTGTCATTGATGACTATGCACATCACCCGACTGAGATTCAGGCAACTATCAGTGCAGCCAAGGCAACCGGCAAGCGGATCATTGCTGTATTCCAGCCGCAACGATATACCCGCACTTTCTTCTTGCTGGATGCCTTCAGCAGGGCTTTCAGTGAAGCGGATGAAGTGATCATCACCGACATCTACTCCCCGGCCGGGGAGAAGCAGATCGAAGGTGTAACCTCGGCGAAGCTGGTGGAGCTGATCAAGCAGAACAGCAACAGCGGCGCACGGCATCTGCCTACCAAGGAAGATGTTGTGAACGATTTGCAGGACCGGATCGCATCCGGCGACCTTGTGATTACGATGGGCGCAGGCGATATCTGGAAAGTGGGTTATACGCTGGCGGATCAATTGAAGAAACGCTAACATCAGGCAGAAGCCAACAAGAGAATCGGAGATTTCCGTTTGAATCACACCTCTTAAAGGATACCCGGGATAACAGATGTTATTCCGTTACCTTTAAGGGGTGTTTTTTTGTAGTCCTCAACTACTAGAAGGCATACAGGGACTATTTTTCATTTTTTAATAATAAAGGATGTGTTGTAACACTACAGGGACAAGTTATACAACGTATACCCATATCCATCTAAAAAATAATTCTCTGCTCCTATAAATCGACAGCGTTTTGGCGAAAAATGAGTTACTATAGGAATGCATCTAAAGTTTCATAGATAGAAGCGGGATGCTTAGTGATCCTGCTTTTTTGTGTGCGAATATATTGGAAGCTAACATTTCTATAGAGCAACAAGGAGTCGAAATACATGCGTAAGAGATTATTATTCCTGTCCGCCCGTATCCATGGCCAGGAGGATAGCGAAGGCTGGATCAGAACGAGAAGTCTTCTTGAGATTTTATTGGAGAAATATGATGTTGATTTACTCTTGTATGGTAATTATCATCCGGGTGATCTCCCGGAAGCGGGGAGTTCGCTCACGGTTCATCAAGTCAAGATGAAGGGCCCTATACGTGGGAAGAAGCAGGACACACTTTATACGCCGGGAAGACGGTTTTATCCGGGAAATACCAACAAAGAAATGAAACTCGCCATCGCCGAGCTTTGCCATATGAATTCATACAGTCATGCCTTCTTATCATATAATCTTCCCGGCAGTTATCTGGATGTTCTGAACCGGGTGCAGCCTGGGATTACCTTGATCATGGATGCTTTCCAGCCACGGACTGGACGCACCTATCAAAGGACGGCGAGAAAAAGAATCTTCATTAAGCCCTATGACCATCTAAATGCTGCGCGGTTGCGTAAGGACATGCTGCGAACCATGAACAAGACAGCATTACTTCTAGCTGCTTCGGAATGGGATGCCCTTTCATTCAAAGCGGTGTCTTTCGAAGATGCTGGAAAGGTGCAGGTGGTCCCCTCGTTTATCAAACTTGATAAATATGAGCAAGCAGGACCAAAGGTTAAAGAAGACGGGGTTGTGCTTCACTGGAATATGAGTACCCCGCAAGGGAAACGTGCAGCACTACTCTTTCAACAGAATATTCTTCCGGCGGTTCGGGCGAAGGTGTCCGGTGCTAAATTCTATATCACCAGTAATGCACTGGAACTTGAAGTTTTGGAATCATTTAAGGAAGAGGAGAATGTCTTCATTGCAGCCTCTACAGACGAGGCGATTCATTACATACGTCAATCCAAGGTCTTGTTCGCCCCTCTGCTAGAAGGGATAGAAGCTCGTCCAGAAATTCTGGAGTCATGGGCGTTAAAAACACCTGTTGTCACAACGTTTCGTGGCTCAGAGACCCTGATCTGCGAGCATAAGCGGAATATCCTGACTGCAAAGACCTTCGAGGAGATCGCGGACAGCATTACAACCCTGTTACTGGATCAGGAAATGGGTGCCATTATCGCCGACCGGGCATTCCAGACTTTGCTGAAGCATTATGAATTTACGGACATCAAGCAGAAAGTACTTGGCCTTGTATAAGATTGGACCGACGCTTTAAATAAAACAACCCGCACAGAAAGGCAAGAGGCTTGCCATCTGTTGCGGGTTGTTTGTGTAGCTGGGACTACAGCAGATTACGACGCAATTCTTCCGCCGATTTCGGCGAGAGATGTCCCAGTGGGATATCGAACACGGTTTTTGCTCCGCTTTGGCCTTCGTTGCTTAGGCGGACAGCAGCTCTAGCATATGCTACGAGAACGCTGGCTGTGAATTCAGGATTGCTTTCCAGCTTGAGGCCGAATTCAACAATTTGTTTTGTGCCTTCGCCGGTAACACCACTGCGAATAACAAAGCCGCCATGCGGAATTCCGCTGTGTTGTGCGGCCAGCTCTTCCTCCGTGATGAAGGTAACTGTAGTATCATAATCGGCAAAATAGTTAGGCATGTTGACGATTTCGGCACGGATCGCTTCGCGGTCTGCACCTTCCTCAGCCACAACATAACATTCTCTAAGATGCTTCTCGCGTGTAGTCAGCTCCGGTGTTTCTCCGGAACGGATGGCATCGATAACCTCTTGAACAGGAACGGTATATTGTACGCCGGCTTTGACGCCTTGTACACGGCGGATGGCATCGGAGTGACCTTGGCTTACGCCTTTGCCCCAGAAGGTATATTCCTTGCCCTCAGGCAGAATGGATTCGGCGAGCAGGCGGTTCATTGAGAAGAGGCCTGGGTCCCAGCCAGTAGAGATTACGCTGAGTGTGCCGCCTTGTTTGGCTGCGGCATCCACGGCAGCAAAGAATTCAGGGATTTTGGCATGTGTATCGAAGCTGTCCACTGTATTGAACAAGCTTGCGATTGCAGGGGTCTGCTCTGGCAGATCGGTAGCGGAACCACCACACAGAATCATGACATCAACTTTACCTTTATACTGCTCAACGGCTGAAATATGCTCGAATTTCACACCGGCTTCACCGGCTTCCACTTGTCCGGGTTCCCGGCGAGTGAAAATTGCGACGAGCTCGATATCCGCGCTTTGGGCAATCGCCTTGCGCACACCTTTTCCAAGATTGCCATAGCCTACGATTGCTGCTTTGATTGTCTGTTGCAGAAAAAGCCCTCCTAATGTGATAGAGAATGTAAGTTTAACCCCTAAAATGTTGACTGCGGGATCAAGATTTAAGCTTGTACCCTCAACGTAACATACGGCGTTATTTTAACATAATATGCGAAGAGAGCGTGCACGTAAAGGGGACGAGCTTGTATTTTTCATATGGAAAGTGACCTTAAGGATCGAGATAAGGGATTGATTCGTAGCAGGAAAACATCATACCGGAATGTCGGGGCTGAGTGACGCTGTGTCTCTGGAGTGACTGCAAATTCTATAAGATATAGCATATCTCCCTATCTTCTATCATATCTTTTGATATAGAACAGATAAGGTGAGGTGCGGGCAGTGAATAACGGGAGAATGACATTCCGGTTCGATGTTGACAAGGACAAGCCGTGGCCGAAGGAAGAAGAACGCCGCTCCAGTAGCAGTGTCGGGACGGCTCAGGAATATAAGACTGAACCGCTGAAGCAGGAGGACGATTTTCTGGACCACGGTTGGGTACTTGAGCCGGAACCGCTCACCTTACGTGGAACCGCGTCCCAGCCCATTTACGGCTATCCGGCCGGCACGAAAGATTACCGCTGGCAGGATGTAGAGCAGATAGAGGAGGACAGAGGCGCAATGCCGAGGCGGCAGGATGTAGAGAAGATGCCGGAGGACAGTGGCAGATTGCCGAAACGGCAGACTTTCTTTCATGGTAATACACCTCCTGACCTGTGGGATTCCCGGCGCACTCCACTCCCTTTCATTGAAGAGGAAGAAGAATGGCGTTCGCGCAAAATCCCAACCCAGCAGGCTTTCGATCCTGTTCCGGAACACTACGAATACGACGGTGAAAAGGCGGGTAGCGGGTACGGGGGTGCGTATCGTTCCCGCCGTCCCTCGTATTGGTGGAAATTTGCGCTCTCCGTGGCCGGCGCATTAGGTACGGGCCTGCTGCTAAGCTACACCGCTCTTTCCTTCTTCAATGGAGGAACTCCCGGCGGTGGCGGTAATACGCCTGTCACTGGCACTGCTGCCGTGGGGGCTCAGAACAGTGACAAGACCGTGGACCCTGCTGGCACAGGGACTTCAGGGCTGCCCCTGGCGGAGAACGGAAATCCAGGAGTGAACACTATTCCTGTGCATATTACACCACAGAGTTACTACCTGCTTCAGTATGGCGTCTTCAGCTCGCCAGATGGTGCTTCTCAAGCCCGGAAGGAATTGCTTGACGCCGGACTGGCGGCAGAGGTTGACCCGAATGATGGCAATCGCGTATATGCAGGCCTGTCGCCAGACCGGGAACAGGCCAAGCTGCTTAGCGGCGGCCTGAAGAATCAGGGCATTGAGCTGTATGTGCGGGAAGTAACGCTGCCAGCTGTAGAGCGGCTGGCTTATGCCGGGAATGCCGAGACAGTGGAAGGC
Source organism: Paenibacillus sp. MAHUQ-45 (assembly GCF_058133325.1). Lineage (NCBI taxonomy): Bacteria > Bacillati > Bacillota > Bacilli > Caryophanales > Paenibacillaceae > Paenibacillus > Paenibacillus sp. MAHUQ-45. The sequence goes on along the minus strand of NZ_JBYUPV010000023.1, from coordinate 31,226 downwards.
TACTTCACGGCCAGCGGCAAGCTGCTGGGAGAGCTCAGCAGTCTGTCTGCCGCATTGCTCAGCACGGGACAACCAGATACCGCAGCGGCTGCCGCTATCAGCGATCTTCACCTTCAGTGGAAGGAGGCAGCCAAGGGCTTGGAGCAGTCGCTTTCGCCGGAGGCACAGGCCCTCAGCACCTCGCTGGAGAAGTCAATGAACCAGGGCATCTCAGCACTCGCCGAGTATAATAAGAGCAAAGCTGGCGGCCTGCTATGGGAAGTACAAGGCTCGATGATGGATTTTCTAACCGGCCAGAAAAAACTATTGGTCGCCATGGGAGCCAATCTCTCTTAACCTATAAATCCTTTCTATTCAGGCAACTTATGATAGGGAGGATTTTTTGGCATAGCTGGCGAATCAGGATTAAGAGTTGGTTCTAAAAAAATGGTGAGGGAAGACGGACATGAAGAAGAAAAATGTAGGAATACTGCTGTTATTTCTAATTCTGGGCTGGCTTACTGGTGCTTGGATAGCCAAGCTGCTGGAACCTGTAAAGGCGCTATCTTTTCTTACAAAATCGACGGTGCTAAAATGGTCGCCGCAAGCCGATTTTGACATCATCAGTTACGACATCACTATTCAATTTAAACTGGGCATACTGAGTCTACTGGGTATCATAATAGCTGTCTGGCTGTACCGCAGGCGGTAAGCGAGAAGGAATGAAGGGGAGGTGTAGACAGAAGAGTAGGCGTGATTCGGGTGAAGTTAGGCTTTTGGAGGTAATTCTAATTCTCCCCTTTCCTCGTCTTCTTGAATGTGATAAAGGTTCTACATGATTGCAATAAGGTCTGGGAATGTCACCGATGGAGTAATTGGTGGGATTATGGTCCCGGATATACAGCGGCAGCGCCGACGATGAGTCGTAGGCGTAGGCCGCTTTTTTTGTTGCTCAGAATCTGCTCAGAACGGTGTGCTATGGTTAAAAAGTTCCGGTAGAAATAGGGAAAAAAGTACTATTTTCGACAGAAAGGGTGTGGAGTTGTCGACTGGGGATTTCGTATTTAGCAAAATACAAAGTCGTGTGAACAAGGAATATTTTAACTTAAGCAATAGGTTTGAATTGACTCATGCTGTTGCTTTAAAAGGGAAGAGAGGGTTGAAGTATTATGGAACAAACGTTTAAAAAATTTATATCGTATGTCCTGTTATCGGCATTGTTCTTTGGTATAATTACCCCCGCTTTGCCGGCAGGAGCCGCTCCAGCGGCTACAACCAAGTGGGTGACGTTCAAATATGATGATTTTTCTGATAGCAATATTAGTAGTATATTTTCTTTAAACGGCAGAAGTGCTGCTGTACTTGATACGAAGGTCAGTCCCAAACGCATCCTTCGTTTAACTTCAGGAGCGGATGGTCGTGCCGGTGGATCGTATTATGGTACTGTATTCAGCAAGCAGAGAATTTATAGTCAAAATAATTTTTCTTTCAGTACCTATTTCTCCTTTCGGTTTACCGAGCAGGGATTTGCTAGAGGATTTGATGCTGCAATAAATAATCCTTCAGGATTGCCTGGTGCTGATGGGATTACTTTTACGGTTCAAACCATGCAAAGTAATGCCGGTACAGTCGGCAGCGGAATTGGATATAGCGGAATTACTCCGAGCTTTGCAGTTAAGTTCGATACTTACAGAAATACGGAACTAGGTGATCCAAGCGATAGCTATATCGGGCTTGGCGTAAACGGTAATATTAATAATACACTTCCAACCTATGACTTACTTCCGAGAGGATACAAGTTAAAGGACGGTTCAGTCTATCATGCTTGGATAGACTATGACGGCTCTACAAAGAATGTGAAAGTTTACATTAATAAGGGTTTAAATAATCGAAACACGGCAATAAAGGCACTAGATGTGAGTAACGTTGATCTGGGGATGATTTTTAAGAACCAAGATTCTGTTTTTGCTGGTTTTACGGCTTCGACTGGTGGAGCTTGGGAGAATCATGATATCTTGAATTGGTATTTTACCAATAATGTTGATCCGATTGATACGGCTGATCCTAATACAACATACCAGCAAGCACCTATTTCCGTGACAATGGCAACTGCTGCTAATAGCAAGCCAGGCAAAACACAATTGACAGTAACGGCAAAGGATTCAAGTGGTAATCCGGTAGGCAACGTTCCTATTACGCTTAAAGCGGATAGTGGAACCATTGAAGATCTTAACGGACAACCGATTACACCTGTACCAGTAGTAATAAATGCAAATGCTAATGGACAGGCACAGGTGTTGCTGAATATGGGCTCGACACCTAACGTGACTCCTGGGAAAGTAACGGCAATTGTCGAGGGGGGAGCATACAGTTCCCAGGATATTCCACCTTCCCCTATAAACTTGGCGAAAAGCGCTGTAACCAACACAGGGGCAACGTTAACATGGAGCGCTGTGACTGGTGCCACTTCTTACCAGCTATTTGACAACGGAACACTGCTTACAACTGTGAATAACACGAGTTACGCTGTGACAGGATTGGCTGCAGGAACAAGCCATAATTACACTGTAACGGCAGTGAAGAACAATGTACAATCCGCGCCTTCAGCATCAGTCAATGTTACCGCTCCAGGACCAGTGCCAACATTGCCTGCATCGCCATCGCCGGGAACTAACCCGAATACGACGAAGGTGACGACATCCGTAGGAGCGGGTAACCACCTCGTGACAAAAGTGTCCTCTACCCTAATTCCTACACCAAATGTAGGGGATGCAGCGCCAACAGGAGCGGGAGTAACAGACCCTTACACGCCTGGTGCAGATATCACCGGCGTGGATCCGATAACGAACAAATATATTGGTGTGTATGAAGTAGACAGCAACAACAAGGTGGTATCGTTCAAGC
>NZ_JBYUPV010000023.1:0-28244 GCF_058133325.1 Paenibacillus sp. MAHUQ-45 | reverse complement strand
TGGTGCAGATATCACCGGCGTGGATCCGATAACGAACAAATATATTGGTGTGTATGAAGTAGACAGCAACAACAAGGTGGTATCGTTCAAGCTGATCACTCTGACAGCAGACGATATTAAGGTGCCTGTCCCAACTCAGGCGCCAACATTGCCAGCATCGCCATCGCCGGGAACGAACCCGAATACGACGAAGGTGACGACATCCGTAGGAGCGGGTAACCACCTCGTGACGAAAGTAACCTCTACCCTTATTCCTACACCAAATGTAGGGGATGTAGCGCCAACAGGAACGGGAGTAACGAATCCGTATACGCCTGGCGCAGATATCACTGGCGTGGATCCAATAACGAACAAATATATTGGTGTGTATGAAGTAGACAGCAACAATAAGGTGGTATCGTTCAAGCTGATCACTCTGACAGCAGACGATATTAAGGTGCCTGTCCCAACTCAGGCGCCAACATTGCCTGCATCACCATCGCCGGGAACGAACCCAAATACAACGAAGGTGACGACATCCGTAGGAGCGGGTAACCACCTCGTGACAAAAGTGTCCTCTACCCTAATTCCTACACCAAATGTAGGGGATGCAGCACCAACAGGAGCGGGGGTAACAGACCCTTACACGCCTGGTGCAGATATCACCGGCGTGGATCCGATAACGAACAAATATATTGGTGTGTATGAAGTGGACAGCAACAATAAGGTGGTATCGTTCAAGCTGATCATCCTGACAGCAGGCGATATTAAGGTGCCAACACCAGCGCAATATGTTGTTGATTTGTTGATTAATCCAAGTAATGAGCTGATTCAAGTCGGAGCTAGTCAAGCTCTCGTTACAACAGCAGTATACTCCGACCAAAGTATTTTGGATGTGACAGATAAAGCTATTTACAGTACAACAGATCCATCTGTTGCAACGGTTGATGACAGTGGTATTGTTACGGCTATATCTGAGGGAACCGCCGTGATTATGGTGCAATATGACGGTAAGTCTGTTTCGGCAGTCTTTACGGTGCAAGCCGGTATCCCTGACATTAGGCTGGATCTCACGGCTTCTCCAGCTTCTGTTGTAGGAGATGGACAGTCGCTAGTTACACTGAAAGCCAGCGCTATCCGTTTGGTAGATGGAAATCCTGTAGAGGGTAAAACCATTACATTCCAAGGGATCGGAAACACTACGCAAAGTGCTGTGACAGATTCAACCGGGACTGCGACAGTAACGTTCACTGCACCTGCAATTTCAGGTGTGTTACCCGTCCATAATACGATCACTGCCTCGGCCGTCGACTCGGCAGGGCTTACTGCGCAGACAAGCATAGCAGTCCACTATATGCCTGCTTCGGTTCATGGTATTCTAACGGACAGCACGACAGGCAAACCAATAGCAGGAGCGGTTGTCTCTGTATCAGCAGATTTTAACGGGGATGGAATCATAGATTTCTCCCAAGAAGTAACAACTGGGGCGGATGGCTCGTACCAGATTTATGTGCCGCGGGGGAATTGGAATTATAGTATGAATATTCAAACCCCTGTAACCATTGGCAATCAGACAGTGATCATTAATCAAACGCAAACTGCCCAAGTGGGGACTTTAAACGGAACGGAACAAACCTTTACTGCTGCCAACAAAATAACGGGCCAGCTGCTAATCGCACAAAACCCTGCCAATAACGGGAATCCACAACCGACATTAGGAAGTTTGTTTGGAAACGGAAACGTCAGCGCTATCGTGCAAGGCACAGGTGCAAATAACTTTAAATCACAGATTGTACTTGATGCAAACGGCAGCTTTGATGTGAATGATGTACCGCAGGGACAATATGTTGTCGCGTATCAGATTAAGGCTGCGGATGGAACCATTTTAGCCGGACCTGCAGTAACCGTGAACGTGAGTCAAAACGGGGAAATGAGCGTAGTGTACTCCTTGATTGATCCTTATGGCATTGTAAAAGATGCAGTTACGGGTCAACCAGTGAGCGGAGTATCTATGAACCTGTACTGGGCGGATACTGAACTTAACAAGCAGAAGGGACGTACTCCGAATACGCTTGTAGTCTTGCCGGAGTTGCTGAGCTTTGAGCCTAATCAAAATCATAACCCGCAAGTCACGAATGCAGCTGGAGAGTATGCTTGGATGGTATTCCCGGATGGAGATTATTACATTGTGGCTACGAAACCGGGATACGGCACGTTTAACACATTAACAGAGCAAACCAGTGTGACTCCTGATCCTGATTCGGACAGTTATATTCAAAACGGAATCATTCACGTGGGTCAAAGTCTGGTGCAGTTTAGCTTCTCTATGCAGCCGCTCAAGGAGTCGAACTCTGGCTCAGGCAATTCGGGAAGCACGGATAATGGTAGTACGCGTAATAATGCGCCTGGAGGCCTGACAGCAGGCAATGGTACACAAACGGGAGTAACTCTGAGCTGGACTGCGGTAACGGGGGCATCCTCCTACAATATTTACGATAATGGAAAGCTTATTGCTTCCGGAATTACTGGTACTCATTATGAAATTACAGGGCTTGAAGCAGGAACAAAACACAGTTTCACCGTATCGGCTATCGTTGGTGGAGTAGAAACCAAGCCATCAGAAAGTCTTACGTTTACGACGCTGGGGATTCCTGTGAATCCTTCTACCCCTCAAGATTCACAGCATCATGAGAAGTACATCAATGGATACCCGGATGGTACCTTTAAGCCGGCGAAGAATATAACCCGTCAAGAAGTGGCGGCTGTACTGTTCCGAGTCTTCCATCTGGCAAAATCCGAAACGGACGGCACGACTTATTCCGATGTCTCTAGTAGCGACTGGGGAGCGGCAGAAATCGCAGCCGTGACGAAAGCGGGAATCATGAACGGATATCTGGACGGAACATTCCGGCCAAATCAGCTTATCAGCAGAGAAGAGATGGCAGCAATTGCCGCCAGATTGAAAGATCTGCAAGGCAAGGACAAGAACATTTTCACGGATATTTCCAACAGCTGGGCTCGTGAATCTATCAATTCGGCAGCAGAAGCCGGTATTCTGAAGGGCTATGAAGACGGAACCTTCCGTCCGAAAAAGAACATGACCCGCGCAGAAGCAGTCACGATGATTAATCGTCTGGTGGGCCGTGGCCCGCTAGCCGGTGTAGTTAACCCTACATGGTCCGATGTTAATCCGAATCACTGGGCATACGGAGATATTGAAGAAGCATCGGTAGATCACGATTACATCGTTCAAGATGGTACAGAAAGAAGAGTAGAGCAGAAGAAATAAAGTAAGATTTCATTAATGGACTATGCTGCCAAACTCATGGAGATGGCACATAGTCCATTATTTTATGTTGCCCCTTCATTTTGTTATACTGAATGCATGCAACATTATGAAAAGAGGGACCGGATTTATGTCGATTGTTAACCCGAAAACGATTATTCTGGCATCTTCTTCCCCGAGAAGGCAGGAACTGATTGCTTCCTTGAACCTTCCCTATGAAGTTATCGTCAGTGATGTCGATGAAACGACGGAGCCGGGGTTATCTCCTGCCGAGATCGTAGAACAGCTGTCCCACCGCAAAGCACAGGCTGTATACGAACGTTGTGTAGCTGAGTCGCGGTTCGAGACCGGCGGTGTTATTGTCGGCTCCGATACGATTGTAGTGCTGGACGATAACGTACTAGGCAAACCGAAGGATGCGGAGGATGCATTCCGTATGCTACAGTCGTTGCAAGGGCGAAAGCATCATGTCTATAGTGGCGTTGCCGTAATCGATATGAAGACGGATGAGCGGTATACCGCAGCTGGCGAATCACTAGATCATCCTGAGGCCAATGAGACGATAACGTACCTTGGAGAGACTGGTCAGTATCGAGTAACAACCCCGTCAGCCACTGGGCAATCAGAAACAATTGTGGGCCACACGGTTAGCCAGATTACGTTCAGACCTATGAGCGATGAGGAGATTTGGGCATATATAAACACGGGTGAACCCCTTGATAAAGCCGGGAGTTATGGCATACAGGGGATAGGTTCGGTTTTTGTCGAAAGAATTGAGGGTGATTTTTACAGTGTGATGGGGTTGCCCTTGAATTTGCTGTATCCGATTCTTTTGAAATTTGGTCTCAGTCCATTTCAAATGAAGTGAAGTATTTCCAGAATAAGGTGCCAGTTATTGCAGCACCTTTTTTTGCGCTTACGGAGTGAAAATATGAATTGGTAAATGTTGTTTATGTTCATTCCTCTCTATGAGAGTTTATTTTAGGTTATACTTGCTTAGGAGGCATGATGATGTGTGGATGAAGAGAAAGTCCGTCATACATTCAGGAACGTTACAACAGGGCCATTCAGACAATGAATGATGCGAGGAAGGCAACATCTGTGGTACACATTTGACAGACCAGATTTTCACCGCTTAAAATTGATAAATCCACTCTTAAGTTGATGATTCAATGCTTGGAATAGAATCGTGGTATAATGAGTTGGATGTTCAGGGTATTCGTCGAATAATCAAAGATATTATCAAATCTAGATGAACGACGTAACGATTAGAGGCACAGGAGTAGACATTTTAATCTTTTCTTAGGGTTAATAGTTTGCGCGGGCTGCGGTAAACATCAATCGTACATATGCGGAACGTGCTGGAGCGTTGGCAAGATAACCTGCTCCACTCATTATATCCTCGCCCCGAACGTTAATCGTTGCAATTAAAGGCTTCAATGCAGAATACAGGGAAGAGGGATCGGGATGGAATCGCAAACATTTATGCTGCGGGACCTCCCCCATGAAGAACGACCAAGAGAGCGCATGATGCATTATGGGGCGGAATCACTTAGCCAAGCGGAGCTGCTGGCCATTCTGCTGCGTACGGGAACACATCAGGAATCGGCTATTCATGTTGCGCAGAGAATTCTAAGTCAGGTAGGTGGCTTGCGTCAGTTGGCAGACCTTAGCATTAAGGAAATGACTGAAATCAAAGGCATCGGCCCTGCCAAGGCGGTGCAACTAAAAGCTGGCATTGAGCTTGGAAGGCGCATGGCGAATTCCCGGCTGACCGAACCGGTCATTATCCGCAGTCCCCAGGATGCGGCTGAAATTTTGACTGAGCAATTGCGTTACCTCCAGAAGGAGCATTTTGTCTGCCTCTTTCTCAATACAAAGAATCATGTTATTGCACAGGAGACACTATCTATGGGCAGTCTGAATGCTTCCATCGTGCATCCCCGTGAAGTCTTCCGGGCAGCCATCAAGTGCAGTAGCGCTTCCATTATCTGCGCGCACAATCATCCTAGCGGTGATCCTACACCCAGTCCGGAAGATATTGCCCTGACGGGGAGATTGCTTAGAGCGGGAGAAATTGTCGGCATTGACGTTCTGGATCATCTCATTATCGGAGATAAAGGTTTTGTTAGTTTGAAGGAAAAAGGTCATATGTAATAGAATTTTTAAGATTGACTAGGAAAAGGAGAATACAGCATGTTAGGTGGCTTTACGAAAGACTTGGGAATTGATTTGGGGACAGCGAACACGCTAGTCTATTTGCGCGGTAAGGGTATTGTGGTAAGAGAGCCTTCCGTGGTGGCTATTAATACGGATACGAAATCCATTGAAGCTGTAGGTGAATCCGCCAAAAAAATGATCGGCCGTACGCCGGGCAACATCCGCGCCATTCGTCCGATGAAGGACGGCGTTATTGCCGACTTTGATACAACAGCTACAATGATCAAATACTTTATTCGTCAAGCGCAGAAGCAGCGCTCGATGTTCCAGCGCCATCCGAACGTCATGGTCTGCGTACCTTCTGGCATTACTGCTGTTGAGCAGCGTGCTGTTGAGGATGCTACGAAGCAAGCAGGCGCGCGTGAAGCTTACATTATTGAAGAACCGTTTGCGGCTGCTATCGGCGCGGATCTGCCTGTCTGGGAACCGACAGGAAGCATGGTCGTTGATATCGGCGGAGGAACCACGGAAGTCGCTGTAATCTCTCTCGGGGGGATTGTAACAAGCCGTTCGGTTCGTGTGGCTGGTGATGAGATGGATGTATCGATCATTCAGTACATCAAGCGTCAATACAACCTGATGATCGGTGAGCGTACTTCTGAGCAGCTTAAGATGGATGTGGGTTCTGCCCTGCCGCTGGAGAAGGCTGAAACGATGGAAATCCGTGGCCGCGATCTGGTAACCGGTCTGCCGAAGACGCTGACCATTACCTCCGATGAGATTTGCGAAGCATTGGCGGATACCGTAACTGCTATTATTGAAGCTGTAAAAGTTACCTTGGAAAAATGCCCGCCGGAGCTGGCTGCTGACATTATGGACCGCGGTATTGTGTTGACCGGTGGCGGTGCGCTTCTGCGTAATCTGGACAAGCTGCTTGCTCGCGAGACTGGTATGCCTGTCATTGTGGCTGAGAATCCACTTGATTGTGTTGCGATTGGAACGGGTAAGGCGCTTGAGAACATTCATTTGTTCAAGACCCGCAGTGGCTCTACCTTCCGCTCCAAGCGGTAAGTTCGGACTTCCCTGAGGTCGTCAACCCCCGATAAGGGAGAAATACGGTTGTTAGAGGGTGTTGAAACTGTTTAAGTTATTTAGTAATAAACGTTTGTTCATCTTGCTTATTACCCTGGTGATGTTCATCGTGGTCATGGGCTTCAGCCTGGGGTCAAGGAAATCCTTGTCCTGGCCGGAGAACTTCGTCAGGGATACAACCGGTTTTGTGCAAGGCCTATTCTACAAGCCCGCTGGATACGTAGCGGGCTTCTTTGAAGATATCGCCAATCTGCACAAGCTGGCCAAAGAGAACGAACAGCTCAAAATTGTCGTTGCTCAGTATACACGGGAAAAAGCGCAATATAACTTTATTGCTTCTCAGAACGCTAGTCTGCTGGAAAAGCTGAAGTTTACAGAGACGCAGAAGCAGAAATATGACTATGACTATCGCATTGCTCAGGTCGAGAGCATTAATACTGAACCCAACAATAGTACGCTGGTCATAGACATCGGTTCCAAAGACGGAGTCAGACCTAATATGTCAGTAATCTCGACAGAAGGAATGGTCGGTGTGATTAGTCAGGTCAGTAACTTTACCTCTACGGTAAAGCTGATGACGATGATGAATGCGAACGATCCCAATTCGCAGCCGGCTATTGCCGCAACCGCCATCGGCAAAGAGAACGCCTCCTTCGGTATGATTGAGAATTATGATCCGAAGACGAATAAACTTACGATGAACAAGATTCCACCCGGTGATCCGATCAAGGCGGGTGATCAAATCGTGTCTTCCGGCATCGGCGGCTTGTATCCGCGAGGACTGACTATCGGGACTGTTGAAAGTGTGAAGGTAGGCGAATTTGGCCTGACATCCTCCGCTGTGGTTAAGCCTGCTGCCGATTTTCAGGATTGGAAGGAACTGATTGTCGTGTTCACGCAGGAGCGTGCTGAATAGTGAGAGTAAATAAATCGGTCGGTATTTTGCTGTTGTTCCTCTTATTCATACTCGAAGGAACCGTTCTGCCAAGGCTGATCCCGAATGCATGGCAGATGCGGATTATCCCCAATCTGGTCTTTATTGTGGTCTTATTTGTAACGGTTTATCATCACCGTCATACCGCATTAATTCTCGGTCTTAGCTTCGGTATGCTGCATGATATTGTTTTTTACGGTCGGATTCTCGGCGCCCATTCCTTTGCAATGGGCGTTTCGGCCTATCTGATTGGTCTGATCTTCCAGGCTCCCCGTGCACCGCTGCCGCTCATGATGACAGTAGTTTTGCTGGGAAGTCTGTTATCGGATACGATTCTATTCGGAATCTATAGCGTATTTAATTTGAATCAGGAACCCTACAGCTGGGCGCTTCTTGAGTATATGCTGCCTTCCATGCTCTTTCATTTTGCCATCGGTCTGCTCCTGTATGTACCGCTCCGTACCCAGCTTGAGAAGCTGAAGAAGGTGACGCGCAAGGAAGAAACCGCATAAGCCAGTCGGTAATTTCTTCCGTAGAAAAGCAGGAACTTGAGGGGCCCGGCACGAATGATTCAGGATAGGGGGACAGGTATATGACAGTGAAATCCAAACATGTAAGGATTAAGGGCATCAAGGATGGCCTGGTATTCCTGCTAGACGACAAGTGTCCCTTTGAAGATCTTCTGAGCGAGCTTCGCTTCAAGCTGGAGCACAGCCATCAAAATATTTTGACTGGACCGATAGTGCATGTGGATGTTAAGCTGGGCAGCCGTCCCGTATCCGAGGAAGAGAAGGACGCCGTTCTGGACATTCTTAGAGGTCAGGGCAATCTCTTGATTCGGTCCGTGGAGGCGTTGGAAGATCATAGTGCTGTAGACAGCGATGCCCTGTATATGGTCAGTGGCATGGTCCGTTCCGGCCAGGTACTGCACCATCAGGGGAATCTTTTGCTTCTCGGCGATGTAAACCCCGGAGGAACAGTAACCTGCACAGGTGACATTTATATTCTTGGAGCGCTGAGGGGGATGGCTCACGCCGGAGTGGAGGGCAATGTAGAAGCAATTATTGCGGCTTCGCTTCTGTCGCCGACCCAGCTTCGTATTGCAGAAATCATCAGCCGTCCACCGGACGAATGGGAGACTCGCGAGAGCAGCATGGAATTTGCCTATTTAACAAACGGGGCTATGCAAATTGATAAAATTCATAATATGGTCAAATTACGTCAAGGTTTAAATGTGTTTAAAGGGGTGTAGCCTCCATGGGAGAAGCGATTGTCATAACCTCGGGTAAAGGCGGAGTTGGCAAAACAACCACAACAGCCAATATCGGTACCGCACTTGCCCTGCAGGGCAAAAAAGTATGTCTGGTTGATACGGATATCGGACTGCGTAATCTGGATGTTGTAATGGGACTGGAGAACCGGATCATCTATGATCTGGTGGATGTTGCCGAAGGCCGCTGTCGTCTGAATCAGGCGCTGGTCAAGGACAAGCGCTTTGATGAGCTGTACATGCTGCCCGCCGCCCAGACGAAGGACAAGACCTCCGTGACTCCAGAGCAGGTAAAGGACATTGTCCTGGAACTGAAGAAAGAGTATGAATATGTTCTAATCGATTGCCCTGCCGGTATCGAGCACGGATTCCGCAATGCGATTGCCGGTGCGGATAAATCCATCGTGGTTACCACGCCGGAGCATGCCGCTGTACGGGACGCGGACCGGATTATCGGGCTGTTGGAGCAGTCCAATGTGGAGTCGCCGAAGCTGGTGGTGAACCGTATTCGTCCTGGTCTGATCAAATCTGGGGATATGCTGGATATTGAAGATATTTTGCAGGTACTGAACATCGATCTGATCGGGATTGTCCCGGATGATGAACTGGTTATCAAAGCTGCAAACAGCGGCGAACCTACGGTTATGAATCCTGATTCAGCGGCTGCTATTGCTTACCGCAACATTGCCCGCCGTATTCTTGGCGATGCCGTGCCGCTAATGCAGCTGGACCGCAAGCCAGGTACTTTTAAGAAATTCAAGAAATTTTTCGGATTAGGCTAAACAAGGCGTTTTTCATCGGATTGCCAAAATAACGGGGACCCACCGCTTAGAATTGTGCGGGGGCCCCATTTTTATGCCATTTCACGCTCCGGTCTGCCCAGAGGCTTGTTCTAAAGAGACTTCCCTGCTTCATAAAATGGAAGTAAACAAGCCCGCCGGAGGGATCGATATGGACCAGAAATCAGATATCAAGAATCGGCGCAAGGAGCGCATCCGCCTTTTGCTGGAGGACACCTCTAAGGAGTCGCCGCAATCGCCACTATATGTCTTGCCTGAGCAGAATACAAGTTTCAAGGAATGGAATCAGGAACCGAAGAAGGACAATAGTTTAGATCCAGAACCCGACCCGGAGCTTCTCTGGAAGCAGCGCCGCAATAACTGGGAAGACGATGGGGAAGGCGGGAAGCCAAGTTTTATCACGGGATTTCTGCGCCGAACAGTCGCAAGTATTCTTGTCTTCGGGGCCGTATGGGGAATATTTGCGATTCAGCAGCCCTGGGCGCACAAGGCGCAGACCTTTATTGTTGATGCGCTGAACCATGACATGGATTTTGCAGCGGTCAGAGTGTGGTATGAAGAGCATTTTAACGGTGCGCCGGCATTCATCCCTATTTTCGGAGATAAAGAGCAATCGGCGGAAAAGGTTTCAGCCCTTCATGAATGGAGTGCGCCTCTGGCAGGGAGTATCGTCCAGCCCTTTGCCACCACACTGAAAGGTGTGGAAATTATGCCGGAAGAAGATTCAAGTGGCAGTGTGACGGTGAAGAGTGTAGATATGGGGCGTGTGCTGTCTGTCGCTCGGGAAGCGAAAGGCGGAATCCGCGTAACGCTCCGGCATACAGGGAATGTCACTGCTGAATATGGTCATTTGACTGGAACCCGGCTTAAAGCCGACGACTGGGTGCAGAGCGGCGATGCGGTCGGCTGGATTGTTGATCCAGGAACGGCGCCGGAGACCATGTTCTTTTTTGCCATGATGAAGGACAAGACCTATATTGATCCATCCGAAGTGATCACCTTTGATTAGGATCAAAGGCATCGAACTGTCGCTGCATCCGCTGTTCGTGCTGATCATGCTTTTTTCCGTCCTGACCGGACAGTTCCTCGAACTGCTCACCTTATTCACCATTGTGCTAATTCACGAATTGGGACATGTATGTGCAGCGCTTCTTGCCGGAGTAGCCGTCAAGTCCGTCCAGCTTCTTCCCTTTGGCGGCGTTGCCGTCATCGAAGATCATGGAAGGCTCACCGCAGGCAGGGAGATAGCGATTGCACTGGCTGGTCCGCTCCAGAATGGTGTCTTGATGCTGTTCGCTTGGATTGTTGGCAGTCTGGGGCTGGGGAATGAGGCGTTCTTGAATTATTTTATTGAGGCTAATGCCATTATCGCACTTTTTAATCTGCTGCCGATTCTGCCTCTTGACGGGGGGAAGGTGCTTAGAGCGGTAACGAGCGTTATACTCCCCTATTATTTCACCTTGTTATGGTGCGGGCGATTAAGTATTGCAGCCAGTGTCCTGGTTGTTGTCTACGCACTGCTGCCGCTTGGTGCGGGCGGGGGATTGCGGCTGAATGTGCTCATGATCGGTGCCTTTCTGCTTTACTCCAACATTACTGATCAACGCAATATGCCCTATGTATTCATGGCTTTTCTGATGAACCGTGAAGCGATATATGAGCGACATCTTCTAACGGGGACGGTGGCCTCGCCGATTGTTGCCAAGGCTGCGAAACCTTTGGATGCAATATTGCGTCTATTTAAACGTAACCAATACCATTTAGTATATGTGCTGAACCGTGAAGGCGACGTGGTCGCCGTAGTGCCGGAGCAGCGTTTGATCTCTTCCTATTTCGGAATGTAGAATATAAGCTTAGCAGGATTTTGAAGTGAATATGAAAGATTGATTGAACCAGAGGTGAAGCCATGAAACAGATGATTGTTCACTGTACGCAGCATATGACCCGGATGGCCCTTCTGGAGAACGGGAAGCTGGTGGAGTATGCGGCAGAACGCGATCAGCAGCAAGGGCTGGTCGGAAGCTTTTACAAGGCCAGAGTTATTAATGTACTACCAGGTATGCAGGCTGCTTTTGTTGATATCGGACAGAAGAAGAATGCATTTTTATATGTTGACGATGTATTGCACCCCCATTTGGAGAAGCAGCCGGCGGTGAAGCCCTCTATTGAAACACTGCTTCAGCCCGGACAAGACATCATAGTTCAGGTTAGAAAAGAACCCCGGGGCGGCAAGGGCGCCCGTGTGACCACACATTATACGCTGCCTGGCCGCTGGATTGTCTATATGCCTTTTGCCGAATATGTTGGCGTATCGAAGAAGATCAATCGCGAGTCCGAGCGGAATCGGCTCAAGGGCATCGGTGAGCGTCTGCGCAAGGAAGAAGAGGGAATCATTATGCGGACCGTTTCCGAAGATGAACCCCAGGAAGCCGTAGAAAGGGATCTTGCCTTCTTGCGGGCACAGTGGGATCACATCGCGCGGCGGGCGCGTTCATCCCAAGTACCGGCACTGCTTCACTCAGATCTCAGTATTGTGCAGCGGTTCATCAGGGACGCCTTTAACCCGCAGCGGGACGAGCTGGTGCTGGATTCCGCCCAGGCGGTTAAAGAGGCAGAAGCTTTCCTTGGCGATATGGCCCCCGGAGGGTACAAGCCTGTTGGATTGTATAGTGGCAAGGAGTCGATTTTCACGGCCTATGGTGTGCAAGAGCAGTTACATAGGGGATTTGCGCGAAAAATCATGCTGGAAGGCGGAGCCACGCTCATCTGGGATGAGACTGAGGCGCTCACCGTTATTGACGTCAATACGGCTCAGTATACGGGCGGGGCCTCGCTTGAGGAGACGGTGACCCGCACGAACCTGCTTGCAGCAGAGGAAATCGGACGTCTGATCCGATTACGGGATACCGGTGGAATCATTATTATTGATTTCATTGATATGGAGCAGGAGGCGCACCGGAGAATGGTGACCGACTGTCTGGAACGCGTGATCAGCAAAGATCGGACAAAAACGCATATTTTAGGCTGGACAAGGCTTGGACTACTGGAGATGACCCGTAAAAAAGCAAGACATGATTCCACAGGATTTGCGCCAGTTGCATGCCAGTGCTGCGGCGGAACTGGAAAAGTGGGAACTTGGCTGGAGGGTTAGATGTAGGTCTGTAGGTTGTAGGATTATATGTTGTAGGCTTGAATGCTGTAGGTTTATATGGTGCAGGTTTGAATGTTGTAGGTTTATATGCTGCAGGTTTATATGTTTTATGTTTATATGCTGAGAGATTATACGCTCTACCTCTATATGAGGTGAATTTAATATTCAAATAATATATTCAATAATATATTCAAATACTAAACTCAAACATAAAATCCAGCGTCTCTCTGGTGAAGTTGGGACTTACAGTCGCGTTTGTTCTGAACTCCATAAAAATGGTCAATTGCACTGTAGTAAACGTCACCCAGAGCGGCGCTTTTTGCAGTATTCAGCGTCCATTCTGACTACATCCCCAATTAACGGCATTTTGTACCTTATTTTTCTCATTTTTACGTGAAATAAGGAAATAAGGGCATTATTGTATCTTAATTTATGCAAAACACCCTGAAAAACCTTAATTAGGGGAAATTAACATACAAAAATGCCCTTAATTTAAGCAGACTGCCCATTTCATCACAATTAAGGTGCAAAAATGCCGTTATATCGATTGGACTGAAAAATTTAACTTTAGCAAGCGGAATGAAGAGGGATTTTGCAACTGTAGGAGGGATAGCGTTCACCTAAAAGCTTTCTATGGAAAGTTAGTGTTGGAATTTTAGTATATAATCGAGAGTTTAGTATAATATAATTGGAATTTTGAAATACAATTGGGATTTTAAGCTCATCGGAAGCATAAGTTTTCTTTCGGATTTTATCCGCGAATGGCGATACAATTCAATGAATTTTGGAGACAACAGCGGCTGGAAGTCCAAGTATCTTTCGCAAAGCCGGTCTTAGCCTATGATAAAATCCTAAGTTCAATCTATATTATTTACTCTTCGGAGCGATTTGAGAGGAATTTTCTTTTCTTTAATGTTTTGTTCTTTAATGTTTTGTTCTTTAATGTTTTGTTCTTTAATGTTTTGTTCTTTAATGTTTTGTTCTTTAATGTTTTGTGCTTTGATGTTTTGTGCTTTGATGTTTATGCTTTGATGTTTTGTTCTTTAATGTTTTGTTCTTTAATGTTTTGTTCTTTAATGTTTTGTTCCTTAATGTTTTGCTCTTTGATGTTTTGCTCTTTGTTGTTTTGCTCTTTGATGTTTTGTTCTTTGTTTTTTTCGTTTTTCAGTTTTGTTTTTTCTATTTTGTCTTTTCTGTTAGTTCTTTTCTGTTTATTCTTTTCCTTTCCTCCTCGCCCCTTCCCTTTTTCTCCCTTTTCTTTCCTCTCCATCCGTTTGTTTTAATGCTCTCTACATAGCAGAACAGCAGAAAATTATACTGATTATATTCAATCCATGTTGAGCATTGACTATAGTCGATATCTATGATAATATCTTCAAGTATGTGTTTGGTCATTTAGCCCTGCACATGCTGTAACCGCTCCGATCGGGTATGAAAGTGCGGTTTCCCTAGGGAATTCGCCACCTAGACTAGGCGAGTCTGAGACATGAGGAGGTGCAATTACAATGTATGCAATTATCGAAACTGGCGGTAAGCAATACAAAGTCCAAGAGGGCGACGTATTGTTCATTGAGAAGCTGAATGCTGAGGACGGTGCAAGCGTAACGTTTGACCGTGTATTGGCTGTTTCCACTGAAGGCGGTTTGACTGCAGGAACTCCGCTCGTGAGCGGCGCTACTGTAACAGCTAAGGTTGAGAAACACGGCAAAGGCCAAAAGGTTGTAGTTTACAAATACAAACCTAAGAAGAACTACCACAAGAAGCAAGGTCATCGTCAACCGTACACAAAAGTAACGATTGAGAAGATCCAAGCGTAAGAAGGTGCGTTTATGATTAACGTACAGATTACCAGATCTTTGGAACTCGGAACTATTGTTGCGTTTGAGGTTAAAGGGCATGCAGGCTTTGCGAAACGCGGTGAGGATATCGTCTGTGCCGGTGTATCGACTGTAACGGTTGGTACGGTCAATTCGATTGAATCTTTGACTGGAGTGGTTATGGATTCGTCCATGAAGAATGGATTCTTGAGTGCAACCCTGGGTTTCATTGAAGATCCTAACATTTCTGCCAAAGTACAATTGCTGCTGGAATCCATGGTCCTGATGCTGACTGATATCGCAGAATCATACGGGAAGTATATAACGATACAGCAAGACACTATTTAAAGAAGGAGGTTGACCAACATGTTGAAATTGGATCTTCAATTATTCGCATCGAAAAAGGGTGTAGGTTCCACAAAGAACGGACGTGATTCCCACTCCAAACGTCTTGGCGTGAAACGTGCTGACGGTCAAGCTGTTACCGGCGGTAACATCCTGGTTCGTCAACGCGGAACTAAAATTCACCCAGGTACGAACGTAGGTATCGGTAAAGATGATACTTTGTTCGCTTTGGTGGACGGCGTAGTGAAGTTCGAACGTTGGGGACGCGATCGCAAAAAAGTGAGCGTGTACCCGGTTGATGTCGCTCCGGTAGCAGCGGCACTGGAAGCGTAAGCTTACAGAACCATAAAGACAGTGAAGCCTCCGGCATGAGTGCCGGAGGTTTTTTTGATAAATTAGATTTGAAGATTTTCGTGTGTTAGGTTTGAAGATTTTCGTGTGTTAGATTTGAATATTTTCTTGGATTAGATGTGCAGATTTTCGTGTGTTTCGTGGATTTTCGCGTGGGAAGCTAATGATCTTCCTTGAATGGCTGTGTTATACTGAAAAATGGTAAAAGATGTGCAGATTTTCTAACGGGGTCATGAATTTTGCGAACTGAGGGACGGGGAATAAGAATGAAATCCTGGAAACGTGTAATCTGGGCAGTCATGAGTTCCGCAGCACTTCCTTTAGGTCTCGTGTATTGGCGGACGTCCCTTTTCACATGCTTGCTACTTGGTGTTTGGGTAGCGGCTGTACTTGCTTTCACGTGGAGCCAGACCCGGCGCCATTATGAGAGGGAACTGCATTTACAGGAGCAGAGAATGCAAGAGGCTGCAATCCGCACACTGGGCCATCATCGTCATGACTGGATGAATGAATTGCAAGTTCTTTACGGGTATATCCAACTCGGCAAGCGTGATAAATCGGTGCAATGTGTGGAAAGAATAAAAGAAGGCATTGCGCTCGATAGCCGGATCGCCAAGCTGGGCATTCCTTCGCTGGTCTTTTATCTGCAGTCATTCCGAACTTACAGGAGTAGTCTGGATCTGGTGATCCAGGTGGAGGAAGGCTTGCAGCTAGTGGATAAGCTGACACCGGAGACGGGGGAAGAATTAACTTCGATTGTAATGCAGACCGTAAGGGCTTACCAATACAGTGGGATAACCGCACAAGGGGACTCCAGAAGACTCGAGCTAGGCTTTAGACAGGATGGCGGGGACATTCTTATCTCCTTTGAAAGTGAGGGAGGGCATGGTAATCCCGAACTGCTCAGGGTGCAAATTGATAATATAGTACAAGGCAAAATTATGAGGGCGGAACAGTTCAAGCCTGGCGAGGCTTATGTAGAGCTGCGTCTGCCGTTTGAGATGTGAGGAAGGTGAACTTGAATGTTCGTAGATAAAGCTAAGATTTATGTAAAAGGCGGCGACGGTGGTGACGGCCTTGTGGCTTTCCGCCGCGAGAAATATGTACCGGAGGGTGGTCCAGCCGGTGGTGACGGTGGCCGCGGCGGCGACGTTATCTTCCGTGTGGATGAAGGCTTGCGTACACTGATGGATTTCCGTTATCAGCGTCACTTTAAAGCTGATCGTGGAGTCAAAGGACGCAATAAGAGCCAGCATGGTGCTAATGCTGAACATATGATCGTGCGTATTCCCCCGGGAACGATCCTGATTGATGATGATACTAACGAAGTGATCGCCGATATGACTCGTCATGGGCAGCAGGTAGTTGTGGCGCGAGGCGGTCGCGGTGGCCGCGGCAACACTCGTTTTGCAACGGCAGCCAATACAGCACCTGAGCTCGCTGAGAATGGTGAGGAAGGTCAGGAGCGCTATGTAGTCATGGAACTGAAAGTCATGGCTGATGTAGGGCTTGTTGGATTCCCGAGTGTAGGAAAATCCACGTTACTGTCAGTAGTATCCGCTGCTAAGCCGAAGATCGGCGCGTACCATTTTACAACCATTACTCCGAATCTTGGCGTTGTGGATGTTGGTGACGGCCGCAGCTTCGTTATGGCGGATCTGCCTGGACTGATCGAAGGTGCACATGAAGGGATCGGCCTTGGCCACGAGTTCTTGCGCCATGTGGAGCGGACACGCATCATTATTCATGTCGTGGACATGTCCGGCTCGGAGGGCCGTGATCCGTTTGATGACTGGGTGAAGATCAATGATGAATTGCGTCAGTACAATGCCCAACTTGAAGAGCGTCCGCAGATTGTTGCAGCCAATAAGATGGATATGCCTGAATCCGCTGAGAATCTGGCCTCCTTCCGTGAGCAAGTGGCACAAGTGCGCCCGGATATTGAGATTATGCCGATTTCCTCACTGACCCGCGAGGGTGTACAGGAGCTGCTGTACCGGGCTACCGACATTCTCGACAGCATTCCGGTTGCTCCAGTGGTGGAAGAAGTTGCTGAGACTACGGAACGCAAAGTATACAAGCTGGAAGCTGAGGATGACAATACCTTCACGATTACCCGTGATAACGATACTTATGTCGTCAACAGTCCACGTATTGAGCGGATGCTCAAGCGGATGCAGCTGAATACTCATGATGCCATTCTGAAGCTGGCCCGGACTTTACGTCATATGGGCGTGGATGCGGAACTGCGCAGACGTGGCGCTGTGGAAGGTACAATTGTCCGAATTGCTGATTTTGAGTTTGAGTTTGTGGAGAACAGCAGTTACTACTAAGCGGTAGAGCTGTCTGAAGCGCCTACTTTGTCTGGCCTTGTATGAGGCAGATGGAGTGGGCGCTTTTTTTAAAATATAAGGATTTGTCTGTTCTACGCTTATAAACGACCCTTATATTTCTCGCTGAAACGGATACCGTCCCTTAGCGGACGGCAAAGCCGTTTCTATTTAATACTCAATTTATTTTCACAAAAAGCCACCAAAACCGTAATTAATTCGTATACAATAAATAACGGAACAGCACTTATTTCCAATTCGCAGTCTAATTCAGAGGTATTTGCGGAGCGGCCGATATATACCTACATATCCATGAATACGAAAGAGGGATACGCAGATGGCAATAATTGAAGTGGTGAAATATGATGGTCCTCCCGGCGTCTTTGCTTGGAAGTATCCCAATCAGGAGCTTGGCACATGGACCCAGCTTATCGTTAATGAGTCACAAGAGGCGATCCTGTTCAAGGGCGGCCAGGCACTGGATTCCTTCACAGCAGGCAGACATACGCTTAGCACAGCGAATATTCCGGTATTGTCCAATCTTGTGAACCTGCCGTTTGGTGGCAAATCTCCTTTTACCGCTGAGGTATGGTTCATAAACAAAATGAACGCGATGAATGTCAAATGGGGAACGAGCTCGCCGCTCCAGCTTCAAGACCCTAAATATAAGATCATTGTCTCCGTTCGTTCTTTCGGGCAATTTGGAGTGAAGATTGCAGATCCGCGCAAGTTTCTGCTCAAGGTGGTAGGTACACTGCCACAGTTCGATCAGGATAAACTCCTTACCTATTTCCGGGGAATCTTGATGGCAAATATCAATGAACTGGTCTCTTCCTACCTAGTGCATAAAAAAATTAGTATTCTGGAGATTAACGCCTATGTGGCCGAAATATCCAAACACATCCAGGAACGTCTGGCGCCGACCTTTATGGACACTGGCATTGAGCTGAATAATTTCTATATTGATTCCATTAATATTCCGGACGATGATCCCGCGACTGCGCGGCTGAAGGAAGCACTGGCCAAGAAAGCAGAGATGGACATTATCGGCTACACGTACCAGCAAGAACGCAGCTTTAATTCGCTGGAAGAGGCTGCCGGCAACCCGGGGGGCAATATCGGAACGGGTATGATGAACGCTGGTATGGGGCTTGGCATGGGAATAGGCTTTGCCGGTCCAGCTGCTGAGATGGTCAATCAGATGACTCGGGGAATTGGATTTGACGCAGGTGTGCACTCCAGGAACGGAACTAAGTCTTGCTCAAAATGCGGCAATGTTAATACAGCCGGATCCTCATTCTGCAGCAGTTGCGGACAGAATTTGTCCACTCCGCCCACAGATGCAGCCTCAAGCAAGCTGAGCTGTTATAGGTGCGGGCATGAGTTATCTCCTGGATCTAAATTCTGTCCGCAATGCGGAGAAAAGCAAATCATCAAATGCAGCGGCTGCGGTCATGAACTGAAGCCCGGCCAGAAATTCTGCGCAGAATGCGGCACGAAGGCTGGATAAAGGAGGATGCCATGAACCGGAAAAAGCCTTATACAGGCATCATCACTGTAATTTATACCGTGGTGATCATTGCTACAGTGCTGCTCCTGACGATGCTCGGTTTCTCCGACAACTTGCCGCGGCTCGTGATCACATTGATCGCAGTGCTGATAGCTGAAAGCGTGGTCTTTGGTTATACACTCTTTTGGATAAAAAGCGCGGGCAGCGTCAGCGGGACGCCGCCGATCCTGCTTAGCGGCGCGTTTATTATTGCCGCCTATGCGGTGGCCGTCGTGATCTCGGCCATTTTTCTGGATCGGCTGCTGGGACTGCCGCCTTTCTGGTACGCGGCTGTGCAGCTGCTAGTTCTCGCTGCCGCTGGTGGCTGTCTTGCCCTAATCGGGCTGTACGGCTGGAATGCTGGGGCACAAGAGTCTAAGGAGCGGCAGGAGACGCGAAGTCTCTTCCGGCAGCGAAAGGAACTGGCCGACATCAAGCGGGCTGCCCGGAGCTGGAGACATGCCGAAGCAGAGACGCTCGTGAAACGGATTGGCAGAGTAGAAGAGGCATTTACATACAGTGATCCGGTGTCCAGACCGTCTTTGTTCGCAACAGAGGATATGCTGAGCCAGCAAATCGCTTTGCTGCGAGATCAGGTGGAGCTTTTGTTATCCTCGAGTGAGCCGGGAAAAGGCTGGGAAGCGCAGCTGCAAGGCATCATAGACGACATTGAGGCTACACTTCAACGCCGTAACCGTGAGTTAGCGGCGCTTAAATAGGGGGAATACGCTATATGGCTAGATTAAATATTCAAGATCCCCCCGCATCGGGAAGCGGCAGAGAGTTCTATCTGCTGGGCTATAACCGGACGGGGATCGACAGTTTTATTATTGCATTATCATATGTTCTGATGCCCGTAGGTCTTGTTGCTGCTATACTTCGAATGCTGCTGACCCATTACAAGAATCAGCGGAAAGCCAGTAACTATAATTTGTTGTGTCATGCGCTGATTGGGGGATTTGTTGATCTTTCCTTGATTATGATACTGTCGGGTGGTCTAAATGAATTAAGTATGGGCATTTTCTTTATTGTCTTCATCGCGATCCTCTTCCTTATGCCTGCTTACTTTCTAGGTAATGCTGCATCCAAGGCCAAATTGAAGTTTTCACAGCTCTCTCATTCGTACATTGTGATGACTCTGGACGAGGGGGTGCGGTACACCGGTACACTGGCTCAGCTTACCGGGCAAAGTGAAAGTGATGTGCGCAGAGATCTGCGGTATTTGCAGGAGCAAGGTCTCATCCCTCACGGGCTGACATTTTATGAAGGGCAAGGAGCGGAAGGCAGCACGGTAAAAGAAACAACTAGCACTGCCAGAGCAGGGCAGGCAGCAGCCCCTTCCGGCTCTTCGGAGAGAACGTCCGCATCCAGCCAACCGAAGTCAAAGCCAGGGCCACAGCAACTGCCCAAGGCGATGCGCTGCACTGGCTGTGGCGCGCAGAATACTGTGCAGCCTGGACAGGCGAAGCCCTGCGACTATTGTGGAACAACCCTCACATACAGCTGATAGTGTAAGCTTGGGTCTGTGTGAAGCCTCCGATTTTGTCGGGGGCTTTGTTTTATTTTCGGGTGCTGCAGAGGTCCTATTTAAAAGTTGGACGAAAAACTATTGCTTTTTCAGGCGAAAATCTATTATAATGTCCACTATTAAAACACAAAAGTCTTTGAGGAGAGGACGTTCGTGAAAGAACGCTATTATTTAGTCCGTGAGGACATTTTACCCGATGCGGTGCTCAAGACGATGCAGGTTAAACAGCTGCTTGAAGCCGGCGATGCCAAGACTGTACACGAAGGTGTGGAGCAGGTGGGCTTAAGCCGGAGCGCTTTTTATAAATACAAGGATGGCATTCACTTAATTCACCAGTTGGAGCGTGAGCGTATTGTCACGATTTCCATGGATTTGGAGCACGAATCCGGCATGTTGTCCAAGGTGCTAGGTTGTGTGGCCGGACATGGAGCCAATGTGCTAACCATTCACCAGAGTATTCCGCTGCAGGGTCGGGCGAACGTGGTTATTTCCGTGGAAATCTCCCATTTGAATCAGGAGCTGGGTGAGATGCTTGACAGTCTGAAGAACATTTCAGGTGTGAAGCGGGCATTGATTGTGGGGCAAGGCTAAACACTACAGGTATTTTTTTCGGAGCGATTGCTTCGTATACTTATAAGGAGGATATTGATGAAGCCGGTTAAAGTTGGTTTGCTGGGTCTGGGAACAGTCGGTACAGGCGTTGTCCGTATCGTGGATGGAAATCAGGAGGACCTCAGTAGTCAGGTCGGGTCTCCCATTCTGATTGAACGCATTGCTGTGAAGGATCTTGATAAACCCCGAGATGTGGAGATAGATCCCGCCAAAATCACTACAGACCCGTGGGAGGTTATCCGTGATCCCGAGATTGATGTCATCGTAGAGGTGATGGGTGGCATTGCCGGAACCAAAGAATATCTTCTTGAAGCACTGGAGCGCGGCAAGCACATCGTGACCGCCAACAAAGATTTGATGGCGCTGCACGGGGCGGAGATCCTGGCTAAGGCACAGGAAAAGCAGTGCGATGTATTTTATGAAGCTAGTGTGGCTGGAGGCATTCCGATTATCCGTACCCTTATTGAAGGGTTCTCTTCCGACAAGATCATGAAGATTATGGGGATTGTGAACGGTACAACAAACTATATTCTCTCAAAAATGAGTCAGGAAGGCGCCTCCTATGATGATGTGCTGAAGGAAGCTCAGGAGCTTGGTTATGCAGAGTCTGATCCAACCTCGGACGTGGAAGGGCTGGATGCCGCGCGGAAAATGGCCATTCTCGGTACGCTAGGCTTCCGTACGAATGCTGAGCTCAGTGATGTTAGTGTGAAGGGAATCTCCAGCGTGAGTAAGGAGGATATTGTCTTTGCCAAGCGTCTCGGCTATGAAATGAAGCTCCTTGGTATCGCGGAATGTGACAACGATGCTTTCAGCATCAGTGTCCAGCCGACAATGATCCGTTCCGGACATCCGCTGGCCTCCGTTGGCGGCGTATTTAACGCAGTATATGTGTATGGCGAAGCTGTCGGGGAGACGATGTTCTACGGTGCGGGCGCCGGCGCAATGCCTACGGCAACTTCAGTCGTAGCCGATCTGGTAGCGGTGATCAAGAACCTGAGACTTGGCGTAAACGGTCTTAAGCAAATTGTACCTTACAAGCAGAAGAAGCTGAAGGACAGTGAAGATATCTTCTATAAAAACTTTCTGCTACTGCATGTCGATGACAAGGCAGGGGTGCTGGCCAAGATTACACAGGTCTTCGCGGAATATGATGTCAGTCTGGATTCGGTCGTACAGCAGGCCAATCCTAACAATCCCAATGCGGAGATTATTATCGTCACCCATGATGCCAGCAAGGCAAGTATGGATAAGGTCCTGCGTCATCTTGAAGAGTTAAGTGTAATTCGCCGCGTCAAGAGTCATTATCGTGTAGAAGGTTAACCACCTAGAATCCATTCTGCAAAAAAAGATAAGGAGATCACACCTGCTATGAGCAACTACGGAAGGTCACGGGTTAAAGTCCCGGCCAGCACCGCTAATCTCGGTCCGGGCTTTGATACATTGGGCATGGCCCTGTCACTCTATGCCTGGATTGAGATGGAGGAAGCGCCGGAGACCGTATTTCATCTTTATGGCGACGAGATGAAGGGGGTGCCCCAGGATAAGAGCAACCTGCTGTATCAAGTGGCCCAGATGGTCTTTGCAGAAGCGGGTGTCTCGGTACCTGAGCTGTCCATCTCCATGTACTCGGAAATTCCGTTGGCACGTGGTCTGGGCAGCAGCGCATCCGCCATTGTCGGTGCTCTGGCGGCAGCCAACGCGATGATTGGCTCGCCACTGGATAACGCCAAGCTCTTCAATATGGCTACTGCGCTGGAAAAGCATCCCGACAACGTAGGCGCCTCCTTGTTCGGAGGCATCATCACCGCCGTCTGGGACGGAGTGCAGGCTGATTATATCCGCCTTGAATCTCCAGAGAACCTGGAAGTGCTCGTTGTCATTCCCGAATTCGAGCTTGCAACCACGAAGGCCCGCGGCGTACTGCCGGCTGAGGTGACTGTTCGCGACGCTGTTTACAACATCAGTCGCACATCCTTGTTGACGGCGGCTCTGGCTTCCGGCAGACTGGATATGATCAGCAAAGCAATGCAGGATCGGCTGCATCAGCCGTACCGGGCACCGCTGGTGCCGGGTATGGAGAAGTTGCTCGCCGAAGCACCGCAGCATGGCGCGCTCGGTATTGCGCTCAGTGGCGCCGGACCAACGCTGCTTGCATTTGTGGACGGCCGGGAGAGCCGAAAGGCTGAACTGGAGGCTTTCCTGAAGGAAACGATGCAGGAGCATGGCATTCCTGCTCGCACTTGCTGGTTGCCTGCCTGCGCTGCAGGTGTAACAGCGGAGGTGCTCCCGAGAAGCGAGATGCAAAGTGATTCATTTTTGGATATGATAAAAGGAGAAGTACGGTCATGAAATCAATAGCGGTACTGCCGCAGGGCTCAGTATCCCATGAAGCGCTGCTGTATTTGTTCGGCGGTGAGTCGGTAAACATTGTGCATCATAAGTTAATTTCCGACGTGTTTCTATCTACGGTGAACGGCATTACGGATTACAGCGTAATTCCGATCGAGAATACGATTGAAGGCTCTGTGAGTCTGCATATCGACTGGTTGATCAATGAGGTTGATTTGCCGATGCAGGCAGAATGGATTTTTCCTTCGATTCAGAATCTGATTGCTAGTCCCGGTGAGTTCACAGATGCAAGTGGCAACAAGGATTACTCCAAGCTGGTGAAGATCCTTTCCCATCCTGTAGCGACTGCACAGTGCGGCCAGTATATTCGTAAGCATGCGCCTTTGGCAGAGCTTGAGCCGACAGGAAGCACTTCCGAAGCTGTCGAGATCGTCAAGAACAATCCCGGCAAGGGCTGGGCAGCCATTGGTACAGCGCTTGGTGCTGCCAAGCATGGGCTGGAAATTATCGATCGCAAGATTACGGATCACGATAACAATTACACACGTTTCGTTCTGGTTGGCCCTGAGAAGGTGACGCTTCCCCGCAAGAGCAGCGGTAACAAGACCAGCGTGCTTGTCACACTTCCGGAAGATTTCCCGGGTGCCTTGCACCAGGTACTTGCTGCCTTTGCTTGGCGGAGACTCAACCTGTCACGAATTGAATCCAGGCCGACGAAGAAGAAACTGGGTACTTATTATTTTTACATTGATGTGCTCGAACCGATAGAATCCGTCCTGCTGCCCGCGGCTATTGAGGAAATCAAGGCCCTGGGCTGTCAGGTCCGAATTCTGGGTTCATACCCCACATACACCTATGAGGAAGAGAAAGCGGAGGTGCAGTAAGTAATGGCAGAACAAGTAATCTATTTGGATGGACAATATGTAACAAAGGAAGATGCAAAGGTATCCGTTTTTGACCACGGGTTTTTGTATGGTGACGGTATTTTTGAAGGTATCCGTATTTACAACGGAAATATATTCAAGTCTAAAGAGCATTTGGACAGGCTGTATGATTCGGCAAAATCGATCATGCTGGAAATTCCATTGACCTTTGATGAGATGCAGGAAGCTATGGCGGAGACTATTCGCCGCAACGATATGCGCAACGGCTACATCCGTCTGATCGTTTCCCGCGGTGTAGGTAATTTGGGTCTCGACCCGCGTCGTTGTCCGAAAGCCAGTGTAATCATTATCGTGGAGCAATTGGCGATTTATTCGGAGCAGGCTTACTTGAATGGACTTCGTGCCGTTTCGGTATCCCAGCGTCGTAATCTCCCGGATGCCCTTAATCCGAAGATTAAATCCCTCAACTACCTGAACAACATTCTGGTGAAGCTGCAGTCGAACCTGGCCGAAGCCGACGAGGCGATCATGATGAACGCTCAAGGTTACGTAACTGAAGGTTCAGGCGACAATATCTTCATCATCAAAAATGGTGTGGTCTACACGCCTCCTTGCTATCTCGGTGCGCTTGAAGGTATCACTCGTCTTGCGATCATTGAGCTGTGTGAGAAGCTGGGCATCAAGCTGAAGGAAGAGCCGTTCACCATGCACGATGTTTATATCGCTGATGAGGTGTTCTTCACAGGTACAGCTGCTGAAGTTATCGCGGCTCGTGAAATTGACGGTCGCATTATCGGCTCAGGTCAAGCTGGTCCGATCACGCTGAAGCTGCTTGAAGAATTCCGCAATGTCGTTGATAAAGACGGCTATAAGGTTTGGGAATAGTAATAAATAAAGAGCGCCTTTCATGTACATCATGGAAGGCGCTTCTGTATAAACCAGAAATCCTTTCAGGTGCCCCATGAAAGCAGTCTCTGTATAAACCAAGACTTCTTTCATGTACATCATGAAAGAAGTCTCTGTATAAACCAGGAATCCTTTCATGTGTACCATGAAAGAAGTTTCTGTACAAACTCAGAAATCCTTTCATGTGTACCATGAAAGAAGTTTCTGTACAAACTCAGAAATCCTTTCATGTACATCATGAAAGAAGTTTCTGTATAAACTCAGAAATCCTTTCATGTACGCATGAAAGGATTTTTTTTGCGTCAGGGATGTCAATCGCCCATGGGCTGCATAAGATGTAGTAACGAAGGAGGCGGCTGTACCGCATATAACTATGCAAGCAGGCAATACTCCAAAAATTTTCAGGGAGGTTAATGCTGCGTGAAAATACACATTGTCAAACAAGGCGATACGCTGTATGCATTGTCGCAAAAGTACGGAGTGCCGCTGGAAAAAATAATTGAGGCCAATCCGCAACTCAGCAATCCCGACGTGCTGTCGGTCGGTGAGAAAGTGAAGATCCCCTCTTCAGGTCCCTCGCCCGTTCCCGATAATAGCGAGCTTTACTACAAGCACACTGTAAAGCAAGGGGATACCTTGTGGAAATTGTCTAAGGCATGGGGTGTTCCTCTGAAGGATGTGGTAGACGCCAATCCCCAGTTGAAGAATCCTAACGCCCTGCTGATTGGAGAAGTGGTCAATATCCCCAAGAAAGGAACAGTGTCACCACTGCCTAATGGGAACGTAGCTCCAATCCAAAACGAGAACGTTACACCGGTGCCAGCAGCCAATGCTGTGTCCGAAAAAACACAAGTTGGAGGAAAAACATACACCGGGCCTAAAGAACAGCCTGCACCACCAGCTGCACCAGTTGCACCAGTTGCTGAAACCGTCCCAGCTCCTGTTCCAGCACCAGTTCCCGCTCCAGTACCGATTTCTAAACCCAACCTCAACCCTAATCCGAACCTTAGCCCAGCCGTGAATGTTAATCCTGCTCCAGCTCCAGTGCATGTCAATGAGCCTGTACCCCATGCTGTTTCACCCATTGCTGAGGTAGTACCGGTGAAAGAAACAATCCATACGGAATCCCAAAGCCTTTTTGTACAAATTTCTGTACCCGCTCAAGAAGCAGTTTCACATCATGAACCTCCTAAGTCGGAACACAAACCGGTGGCACCTGCCTTTGAGGAAAAGAAGAAGCCGTGTGACCACAATGTAGGATATCCTGGATTAACAGAAAATCATCCATTTCAGGGAACAACGGCTCCCAATCAAAATCTTAGCCCGCAAACTAACTATATACAGCCGTCGTATGCACAGCCATGGTACGTGCCGGAATGCCCTCCATTTGTCTACTATCCGGAATGGGTATCGCCAGTAACGGAGAATCAATCTCCATGGCATACGAATGTATCACCAGTTACAGAGAACCAGTCCCCATGGCATACGAATGTATCGCCGGCCACAGAGAACCAGTCCCCATGGCATACGAATGTATCGCCGGCCACAGAGAACCAGTCCCCATGGCACACGAATGTATCGCCGGTTACAGAGAATCAGTCCCCATGGCACACAAATGTATCGCCAGTAACGGAGAATCAGTCACCATGGCATACAAACGTATCACCGATTGCAGAGAACCAGTCACCATGGCATACGAATGTATCGCCGGCTACAGAGAACCAGTCTCCATGGCATACGAATGTATCACCGGCCACAGAGAACCAGTCACCATGGCATACGAACGTATCACCGATTGCAGAGAATCAGTCCCCATGGCATACGAACGTATCGCCGGCTACAGAGAACCAGTCTCCATGGCACACAAATGTATCGCCGGTTACAGAGAACCAGTCACCATGGCATACGAATGTATCGCCAGTAACGGAGAACCAGTCTCCATGGCACAATTCGGTCAACGCTGCACCTAATGATAGTTTTGTATCTGGAATACAGCCTAATAATGATTTTCCTGGCTTGGTTAGCCCTCAATATAGTGTGCACCCGCAGAGCCTGCCATGGCCGCCTTGCGGATGCGGAGGAGAGGTACCTTTTCAGCCATATCAGCCATTTTCCTACGAGTCTCCAGTCTATAATTCATTTCCTTCGCAGGGACATCATCCTGGTGTAGTCTCGCCTTATGGGGCAGGTGTGCCGTTCTCTCCTAATCAGGGTATAGTACCGAATGCGCCTCTGGGAGCTTTTGGAGGGGAAGGACCTGCACTATCTAATATTCCTCCAAATCCACAATATCCGTGGGTTGGCGATTATGCTCATCATAGCCGTGTGCCGGAAATTCAAGAGCCCGAAGTATTCATTCAGGAAAGTCAGCCGATCGTAGTAACCGCTACGGAAGCTCCTAGCGAACGAGTTGTCGAACAGAAGGGGAATAAGAAAGCGGTAGTGACCACCAAAGCTAAAACTTCTGGACAAAGCAAACCAAGCAAAACATCAGGCAAATCCCAACGATCAAGTAAAAGCAACCGAAATGACAATGCCAAAAAACGCAGAAATCCATGGATTTCTAACTAAGGTGCATTTAATGGAATGGTGAAAAGTGCTACGTACAGACGTTGTATCGTCAGATACAGCATCTGTACGTTTTTGTCTTGTATTAGTTCGGTTATTTAGTCGAATATTGAAAACTCTTTAAGAGAGTAGTTGCAATTGGCAGGGCATACAGAAGATCTTGTATACAGGGATAGATACGCATGGTGTGGGTAATATTAAATAAAATAATAAAAAACACTTGCAATGGGTTTCTATACATGGTATATTCTAATTCCGGCCAAGAAATAACAATGCCGAGCTCGAAAATGAAGTTCGAAAAAAGAAATTCAAAAAAGAGCTTGACATTAA
>NZ_JBYUPV010000022.1:0-63335 GCF_058133325.1 Paenibacillus sp. MAHUQ-45 | reverse complement strand
CCACGCGTACCCATCCCGAACACGACCGTTAAGCCCTCCAGCGCCGATGGTACTTGGACCGAAGGGTCCTGGGAGAGTAGGACGCCGCCAAGCACATAAAACCATTGTTGAACCTTCAGCAATGGTTTTTTTGTTTTATATAAAAGATCAAATAGTGCTAAATTGTCTCCAATAGGATGACATTTTTGTTACCGACACTGTGGATGATACAAGTATAATAGAAAAGTGCCACTAGTAAGATTTGATACGAATGAACTACTTATAAATTCATGAACCGAATTTTCTTGTGTCTTTAGATGCATGGTAGAGGTAAGGAGGATTTAAGGTATGAAGCCAACCAAACCTTTCTGGATGCTGATTGTTTTTTGTATAATTGGTATAATGCTGGTGGGTTGCGGAACGAAGCAGCCTTCCTGGGATATATTTGAGGGTGCATTGAATGAAAAGAGTTTCCCAGTTCCTAAGGAAGCTAATTCTCCTGATCGGACAACTACGAATGTAGCAATGGACTACGTACGTTATTCTTTGCCTGGATTGAAGGAGAAGGATAGTATACCAGAACCTTATTTGAACACCATTAAAGAATGGGGCTGGGTAGAGCAGGACGAGGAAGAGAAGACGGGCTCGCGAGTTTTTCAGAAGGATGGACTAACGGTGCATTTATCTGTTCATGATGATTATTTCATCGTGATGGTGCCGAAGGAAAAGAAAACTTCTGTTAAAAGTCTGGGAGGAAAATAGATAAAGGCCATCCTACAAGGGATGGCCTTTATTTGTTATGGATTAATTTTGCCGGAGTCTATCTAGAAGGAGTATTGTACTAACTGATCATTGCGAGTAATAGGAAGCATCGGCTGGGTTGAATTTGAGCATGCCTTCCTTGCTTTCCCGTCGCAGCCGGAGCAAGGTATATACTCGCGGGATTAACAGCCAAAGATGGAATACCACCAGTGAGGCCGTAAAGGCAGGCGGAGACCAGACAATAAAGAGTGCTGCAATGCAAAGACCGATCCAAAAATTGTGCAGCTGTACTTTGCGGAACAAACGATAGCTGATGTACTGGTCCGGCATGTAGCCGAGCCACGGGAGCTTAAAAGAGATGCCCCATCTTTTGGCGATAGGATGGCCCATAATTACTAGCACTGATCTTGAAATCACATATTGTATCCAAAAGACGACAGGCGCGGCGATAATCATAAAGAATATACTCCACCAGGAAAGGAATACCGTTTCCAGTACCAGACACACCATGGGGATTGTAATATAAATACTTAGGAGTGGTTGGGTTATGTTAATTTTCCGGATTAGTTTATATTGATAGAATGTAGCTGCACTTTTCGTGTTGGGTTCCATATAAAAGGGCGGACCTCCTCATAAGTTCTCAATGTTTTTAATATCGGTTGATGAGGGCTTTTTCTTAACCGAACTGTGAAGAACCCTAGGGGCAGGACCTGAATATAGATAAAATACAATCATATAGATATGAAAATACTATGAAAAGGTTTAAAATGATAGAAGGTGTATCATACTGTTCTTAAAAGAGTCAAGGTGGGATGCTTAATGGATCAGCAACCGGAACAAGCTTGTATCATTTGTGGACAGATGAAAGAGGAAGGTATCGTGATTGTCTCACATTTTATTTGTGAGGATTGTGAGGCTGAAATGGTGCGGACTGAGGCGGAGGATGCTAAATATCGTTTTTTTATCGGTCAGATGAAGAAAATCCAACTTCAAAAAAACGCTTGATCCCGCAATTGCAAGCGTAGTTCAGAAATAGAATTAAGGTTGGGCGGTGGATCGGTGTTACGTTGGTTGCAAGATAACTTTTCTATACGGCTTCACCGTTCTTTTAACGGGGGAGCCGTTTTGTTGTGTTTTTATAAGGAAAAACTGCGGCATAGGCGTTTGCGCGTATTTACGATACAATAGAGGTTAACCCTACCGGAAGGAATGGATAATGAATAAGGACAAGCGCAGTAGTGCGCCTATATATGAGATGTTAGAGCAGTACAAAGCTCAGGGTAATACTTCTTATCATGTTCCTGGGCATAAAAATGGCAAAGCGTATGAAGACGCACCTAGGGGGGCTGGATTTCTAGGTGAGATTATGAAGTATGATGTAACTGAAATTACAGGAACCGATGATCTCCACCACCCTGAGGGTGTGATTAAGGAAGCGCAGGAACTTGCGGCGGATTGCTTTGGGGCAGAGGAAAGCTTTTTTCTGGTGGGAGGAAGTACAGCCGGTAATTTGGCGTTAATCCTGACGGTATGTCCTGAACCCGGCATAATTTTGATTGTCCAGCGCAATGTACACAAATCGGTTATTCACGGGTTAATGCTCGCTGGGGTTCGGGCGGTGTTCCTGGAGCCTGAGATTGACCCGCTAAGCGGACTTGCGGTGGCTCCAGCGGCGGAGACGGTGCAGGCTGCCCTTGCAGCGTACCCTGAAGCCGCCGCTGTATTAGTAACCATGCCGAACTATTACGGCATGGGCAGCGATCTTACGCCCCTAGCGCAGGCTTGCCACAATAGCGGAGTCCCGCTATTAGTGGATGAAGCGCATGGCGCGCATTATGGGCAGCACCCGGCTTTACCTGCCGGGGCGCTGATGTGTGGTGCGGACGGTGTCGTACAGTCCACGCACAAGATGCTATCCGCGCTCACCATGGGCGCTATGCTGCACGTTCAGGGACCGCGGATTGACCGGGCCCTGCTGCGGCAGCGGCTTGCCATGGTGCAGAGCTCGAGCCCATCGTACCCATTGATGGGCTCGCTGGACCTGGCCCGGCGGCTGCTGCACAGCCGGGGCCCCGAAGCCTTTACGGCGGGGCTCGCGGCCGTGGACGTTCTCCAGCGCGGCCTCGCAGAGCTGCCGCGCTTCAGGCTGCTGCAGCCGGCTGCGCCGCTGCAGCACACCGGCGGTGGTGGTGTGGCCACCGCCGGAAGTGACACGCCGCCGCTGCGCGGGGCGGCGTACACCACCCAGGACCCCTTCAAGGCCGTCCTCTATGACGGCGCCGGGGTCCTGGGCGGCTTCGAGCTGCAGCGGCGGCTCGAAGCTAAGGGCTGTGTGCCGGAGATGAGCGACGACCGGCACGTAGTGCTGTTGTTCAGCCTCGGGTCCTCGGCTGAGGACGCGCAGCGGCTTTTGCACGCGCTGCGGGAGATTGATGAAGAGGAACGTGCGTCCAGAGGAGCGCGGCGGGTGGCGACCGATGATCCGTATGAGAGTATGAACGGTCAAGCGGTCGTTACTTCTGCCGAAACTTCCTATCTAGTGCAGGAACACCATGGGATCAGTAAAAAAGACGAGCAGATGGAATCTGTCGCGAACGCCGATGTTTCCACGTGGAACAATTTTAACAGGGAATTATTCTCGGCACCTGTACCTTTCTCGCTCAAACCAGTGTCATCTGGAGATATGAAGCCGATGAGGCTTGCAGATAGCGTTGGGGAAATAGCAGCGGAAATGGTTATTCCTTATCCACCAGGTATCCCGCTGCTTTATCCGGGAGAAAAGATCACAATGTCTGTATGTCAAAGATTGATGGGCTTGGCTAGAGGCGGAGCGAAATTTCAGGCGTGTGCGGATTCCGCATTGCAGCATATAATGGTATACAACACGAAGAAAGGCGGAGAGGATTAAGTGGGACGACAAGGTTTCTTTATCACACTGGAGGGGGGGGAAGGGGCCGGAAAGACGACCGTAATAGGGAGATTAGCAGCCTATTTGCAGAACCGTTCTATTCCTTATCTGATTACCCGAGAACCTGGCGGAATTGAGATCGCTGAGAAGATCCGTTCCATTATTCTCGATCCGGCGCATACCGCAATGGATTCACGTACGGAAGCGTTGCTGTATGCGGCAGCCCGAAGCCAGCATCTGGCGGAGGTCGTCGAGCCCGCTTTAAAGGAAGGGCTTACGGTGCTGTGTGACCGCTTTGTAGATAGTAGTCTGGTGTACCAAGGATATGCCCGGGGTCTTGGTATGGAAGCAGTTTGGGATATCAATCGTTTTGCCATCGGGGGCCGCATGCCGGATCTAACCTTCTATCTCGATATTGAACCCGAGGTAGGTCTTGCACGGATCGCTGCCAATCAGGATCGGGAAGTGAACAGACTGGATCTGGAGAGTCTGGCTTTTCACAAGAAGGTGCGCGAGGGCTACCAACTTGTGGTGAATAACAATCCGGACCGGATTGTGGTGCTCGATGCCGGACGTCCACTCCATATGGTGGAGCAAGATATTGTGCGAACACTGGAAGAGAGACTATTAAAGGGTTTTTGATGAGTTTTGTCAAATATATAAGGATAGCTGATCTAATCCAGACAGCTCCATATTTCTTTAAGGAGGGAATGCGAAGATGAAGTTGATCGTAGCGATTATCCAGGATAAGGACAGTAACCGGTTGTCCAGTGAATTGGTCAAAGCTAATTTTCGTGCAACCAAGCTTGCCAGTACAGGAGGATTTCTGCGGGCGGGCAATACTACCTTCATGATTGGGGTGGAGGACGTTCAGGTTGAGTCCGTGCTGAGTGTTATCCGCAATAGTTGCAAGGTACGTGAGCAGCTTGTCACTCCGGTAACACCGATGAGTGGTACGACAGATTCATATTTGCCGCTTCCTGTAGAGGTTCAAGTCGGTGGTGCAACCGTATTTGTACTTCCTGTTGACCGTTTTGAACATTACTAAAGCTATCCTACAGAATACATTATTCTTGCAATATCAGGAAGAGCGCCCCAGGCTATTGCCCTTCTGATATTATTAATAAAGGCGGTAGATGAACCTTGAAGATCAACCCGGGCTACAGACCTCTGAAGAGCGAGCTTTCCAACACGGAGGGGTTGAACAAACCTGTTCAGCAAAAAACGTTCTCCGATGTGTTCCAGCAGCAGGGAGAACAGAAAACGAAGGATGAGCTAAATCGTCAAATTCGCGAAATTCAGCTTCAAGGCGACCGTTTGTCGAAATCCATGACGGTTCGGGAACTTTCTATCTACCGGACGTTGATCAAACGGTTTCTGGAGGAAACGGCACGGCGTGGCGTAACTCTGAAAGATACAAAGGGCTGGGATCGACGGGGCCGCAGCAAACGCTACAAATTGCTGGAAGAAATTGATGCTACGCTGCTCACGATGGCAGATGATCTGCTAAACAGCGAGCAAGGGCGCATAGATCTGTTAGGTAAGGTGGGAGAAGTCCGAGGTCTATTGTTAAACCTTGCTTTTTAAGAGTGATTTGGGAGGGATTTATGTCTTTTCATGATATATTGGGTCAGGAGGATGCCAAAAGGCTGCTTCAGAACGCACTGCGTAACGATACCGTGAGCCATGCTTATCTGTTCAGCGGGCCATCCGGCAGCGGACAGATGAGTACGGCTCTAACATTCGCGCAGGCCATATTTTGTACAGTGTCAGAAGATGATGCTTGTGGGGAATGCCTGGAGTGCCGGAAGGTAGAGCATGGGAATCACCCTGATCTGACGATCCTGCGACCTGATGGGGCCAGTATCAAGATTGATCAAATTCGTGAGCTACAGCGAATGTTCTCCTATCGGTCCGAAGGCGTTAATCCGAAAATCTACATTATAGATGAAGCCGACAAAATGACGGTGCAAGCCGGAAACAGCCTGCTGAAATTTCTTGAAGAGCCTTCAGCACCGGCCGTGGGGATTCTGATCTCGGACAACAGCCGGGCGCTGCTACCGACGATACAATCACGAACACAGCGCATTCCATTCAGTCCTGTTCATCCGGATCTAATGCTGCAGTCGCTCGCTTCTGATGGAGTTCCACTTCCCTTGGCCCGCTGCGCCGTCTCTTTGACCTCGGGGCTTGAGGGTTGCAGGGAACTTTTGGCACAGAATTGGTTTGCAGAAATGAGAAATCTAGTGTTACAATTAGCAAAGGAGTCTTTGGGCAAAGGCAGCTCCGCACTTGCAACTGCGGGGGTGAAGCTGTTCAAGACCGGGCTCGGTGAACATTTGGATACTCTATTCAGCATGTTCCATCTATGGTTCAAAGATATGCTCTACTTCCTGTACCGAAAGCACGAAAGTATCGTTTTCATAGATCAGTTAGACTTTATTTCCAGACATGCCCGTCAGCGGACTACGGAACAGTGGGTAGGTTACATGGAGTTTGCTGCAGAGAGTAAAAGAAAGCTACGCTCCAATGCCAATGCCCAGCTTTGTCTGGAGCAGTTCTTAATCCGTCTGGAAAGCTAAAGGATAATTATGAATATCCTCCATATGTCGCTTCAGCCTGGAAGTATTGGTGTAACCGATGAGGAAGGACAAGCATGCATTACCAGGGAGCGGACTTGCCCTTAGGTTCCTTTTACCGGCAAACAAGGGGGTTAATTTTTGTACAGCGTAGTAGGTGTCCGCTTCAAAAAAGCGGGTAAAATATATTACTTCGATCCGCTGGATTTTCCGATAGAACGGGATCAATGCGTGATTGTTGAGACGGCTCGTGGGGTTGAGTATGGCAAGGTCGTCATTGGCAAAAAAGAGGTGCAGGAGTCTGACGTTGTACTACCTCTGAAGAAAGTCATGCGTATTGCCGGTGAAACCGACGCACGCGTGGTAGAGGAGAATAAAGGTGCGGCAAAGGATGCCTTTACCACCTGTTTAAATAAAATTCGTGATCATGGCCTTAAAATGAAGCTAGTGGATGTCGAATTCACGTTTGACCGCAACAAGATCATCTTCTACTTCACGGCTGAGGGACGTGTCGATTTCCGTGAATTGGTCAAGGATCTGGCTAGTATCTTCCGTACCCGGATCGAGCTTCGGCAGATTGGTGTACGCGATGAGGCCAAAATGCTGGGTGGACTGGGTCCCTGCGGGCGGGTTCTCTGCTGTTCATCCTGGCTAGGCGATTTCGAGCCGGTATCCATTAAGATGGCCAAGGATCAAAACCTTTCGCTCAATCCGACCAAAATTTCCGGATTATGCGGACGGCTCATGTGTTGCTTGAAGTTTGAGCATGATAATTATGAAAGCGTGAAGGAAGAAATGCCGGCAGTTGGTAAATTGGTCATTACCTCTTTAGGGGAAGGCAAGGTTGTAGGCATTAATGCTGGAAACCGCACGATTCATGTACAGCTGTTTGAAGTGGGCAAAGTGAAGGAACTTCCAATGGATGATGTTGTCGTCAAGTAAACCATAAAGGTTACTTTCGGGGTGGAAACTTGGAGAAGAAAAATATATTTGCACACATGCAGGATATGGAAGCGCAGATGGAAACGATGCGCTTAAGTATTGGCGATTGGAAACAGACGGTAAAAGAACTGATGGAAACCAATCAAAGGCTCAGTCTCGAAAATGAACAACTTAGAAAAATATTAAAGAGGGAAGCACCCCTTGATCCTAACGTGGATTCGGCGGAAGCGGAAGCGCTTCTGGCCGCAAGCGAAGGAACGGAGGAGGTTGTCGGGGAAGGTTATGATAACCTGGCTCGTCTATACCATGAGGGCTTTCACATCTGCAATGTTTACTTTGGGCATTTGCGTACAGAGGGTGATTGTCTGTTCTGTCTTTCTTTTCTTAATAAATGATATCCAGCCGTAGGAGATTTACGCCTACGGTTTTTTTGTAATATAGAAGAGACATACGTTATTTTAATTTTTTTATGGTAAGGAGAGCTACAAGATGAATTCGTTCAAAAATGCAGCCATTCCTCTGCTTCCATCGGAGCGGGTGGATGATTTATTGACCCATGATCTGCATATTATACAAAGCGACGAGGTATTCAGCTTCTCGATGGATGCTGTGCTGTTGGCCCGATTCGCAGGTATTCCGCCACGTGGTAGAGTGCTTGACCTCTGTACGGGCAATGGCGTTATTCCTATGCTGCTGACTACACGTACCAATGCTTCTATAGAAGGAATTGAAATTCAGCCCCGTCTTGCTGACATGGCTCGCCGGAGTGTAGCGATGAATGGTCTGGAGGATCGGATTGTCATCCATGAAGGCGATTTGCGTGAGCTGCATACAGTGGCTGGATACGGCGTATATGACGCGATCACCGTTAATCCACCATACATGCCGTTGAACGGGAGCGATCTCAAAATGAATACACACCAGGCGATGGCCCGTCATGAACTGGGCTGTACACTAGAGGAAGTCATTCAGGCTTGTGTCCGGCTTGTCCGTACGGGTGGCAAGGTTAGTATGGTACACAAACCGCAGCGTCTGGCCGATATTATCAGCTTGATGCGCCAGTACCGATTGGAGCCGAAAAGTATCCGTTTTGTACACCCGCGAGCACATCTTGAGGCTAACATGGTATTAATCGAAGCAGCGCGTGACGGCAAGCCCGAGGTGCGTTTGCAGCCGCCGCTGATCGTTTACGATGAGAACAATCAATATTGTCCGGAGATTATGGACATCTATTTTGGAGCCGGAGAGGGTAGATCATGACAATATCTTGCCAAAGCAGTTTTCAAAAAAATAACGATGGAGGACGTCCAGAGGGGAGCGGTTCTCTTTATCTTGTGGCTACACCGATCGGTAACCTGGAGGATATGACTTATCGTGCTGTGCGCACCCTCCAGGAGTGCGACATTATCGCCGCTGAGGATACACGAAATACGCGAAAGCTGCTGAGCCATTTTGAGATTACCCCATCCATGCTGTTCAGCTATCACGAGCATAATAAGGCGGCGAGTGGGCCGGAGCTGATCCGCTATATAATAGAAGGTAAAAATTTGGCGCTTGTCAGTGATGCCGGTCTGCCGGCTATTTCTGACCCGGGTTCTGACCTTGTTGCGCTTGCTATTAGCCATGGTATCCCGGTCATTCCAGTGCCGGGCGCGAACGCTGCGTTATCCGCATTGATCGCTTCCGGTTTGCCGACGACAACCTTCACTTTCGCCGGATTCCTTCCTCGGGAACGTAAAGACATTCGTGCTGTCTTAACTCCTCTGCGTTCTGCT
Source organism: Paenibacillus sp. MAHUQ-45 (assembly GCF_058133325.1). Lineage (NCBI taxonomy): Bacteria > Bacillati > Bacillota > Bacilli > Caryophanales > Paenibacillaceae > Paenibacillus > Paenibacillus sp. MAHUQ-45. The sequence continues at coordinate 54,390 of NZ_JBYUPV010000022.1, read as the reverse complement.
CAGGGAACATTATTGTTCTATGAGTCCCCGCATCGGGTACTTAAGACCTTGGAGCATTTGCAGGAGGCGTTCGGTAACCGTCGTGTTGTTCTGGCTCGCGAGCTGACTAAGCGTTATGAGGAGTTCCTGCGCGGAACGATTGAAGAGTGCGGCGCTTGGCTAGCCGAGCATCCTCCCCTTGGGGAATATGTCATCGTCGTTGAGGGCGAGAGTAAAGAAGAGGCAGCTGCTGCCGATTCCGCTTGGTGGCGTGAGCTAAGCATTGAAGAACACGTAGCCCACTACGAGGCCAACGACATCCCCCGCAAAGAAGCTATGAAAAAAGCCGCTTCCGACCGCGGCGTCGCCAAACGAGATATTTATAACGCGCTGCTGGAGCGGGAATAGAAGGTAATCGTTATATAGAACGCATTTAAAACCCAACGTATTTAAAACACAACGTAACTCCAACGTCCAATAATGTCCTTCGCTGTATCCTTAGGCACAAAAGAACTCTTTGCCCTAAGGAATTCACAGATTCAGGTAACACGTATCCTGAAAGATGGCTATATCATCGCGGGAAAAGAGGATTTCTAACAGAATGAGTTCCCTTTATTTAGAATAATTAAGTTGTAATTTAGAAACTAAAAGTATATTTTCCTGTTATATAAAATTTTCTTTAAGTTCAAACGTGGGATCAGTCGAATATTCCAGTAGGTGTGGGCGTGGGGGGAATGCCGCCCCCTATTTAATCGAGGTTAAAGCGCCTCTATTTGCTGAACGTAAGAATGATCGCTTACGAATAGTTACCCAAGCTATCCAGGACACACGAGACATTCAAGGCTCACCAAGTTGTATCCTTTGCACAAGGGTTTCACCCATCCAAGATGTTAGGTTTTTAAGTTCGCACTAAATAATTCATTTATATGGATTAAAATGTATTAATTGGACAAGGTTGATGATGTTTAATAATGTTGAGGCAATATTGAGAAAACACTTAGCGTTTATTTTGGAAAGTAAGGACCACCGCTAACGCCAGCGATTCCCGCAGGGAGAGCCGCCGCAGTCCGCACGCCGTAGCTCACCGGCCCGCCCTAAAAGGACGACTACCGTCGATGCTAGCGATTCCCGTAGGGAGAGCGATCGATCCCCGTTGTTTGTAGCACGCCCGGATCTAAAAGTAGCTCCGCGTGCCGAAGTAAGGCAATTCCCGGAGGGAGAGCCGCCGCAGTCCGCACGCCGTAGCTCACCGGCCCGCCCTAAAAGGACGACTACCGTCGACGCTAGCGATTCCCGAAGGGAGAGCGATCCATTCCCGTAGATTGTAGCAGTCTCGGTGTTAGACGTCACACTGACACAGACGTAAGGCGATTCCCGCAGGGAGAGCCGCCGCAATCCGCACGATGCAGCTCAACCGCCCGCGCCGCATGACGAGGCCAGAAGGGCCGGGCCTACCACTACCACCTGCTTCCGTCCGCGATTGTCGAACGTTCCGCGGGTGTACCCTTCCAGGTGTCCAGAGGGCTGGCAGCCCTTTGGGGCCCTCCCTGCAGGGAGGGTTTGGGAGGGTGCCCCCACAAAAAAAGTACCCCCCGCATACACGGAGGGCCAAGGAGATATAAAAAGGTTAGAATTAACAATTTGATTTATTCTTATTATATACTATTTGTTTTAGTTTGTCACAGGGGTAGGGATAGTAGAAATGCATTCATGACAAACAATTTTTCCTTTGAAATAAGTTACGTTCTCGGCATTGCCACAGAAGATGCAGGCAGGCTCATATTTTTTAAGCATGATCCGCTCACCGTCCACGTAAATTTCGAGCGCATCCTTTTCACCAATGCCGAGCGTACGGCGTAATTCAATTGGAATAACAACCCGTCCCAGTTCGTCTACTTTTCTTACAATTCCTGTTGATTTCATCATAGCCATCGTTGCCCCTTTCAAATATCAAAAGCGTCATTATTCGACATTGTTCACTGTTTTATGATATCCATAATACCAACGATTCCCAAAACAGTCAACCTTTTTTCTAGCGAATTTTAGGGTAATTTTAAGAAAATGTATAGTGTTGTTAGGTTTCAAGCAAAACTACCCAAAAATTACAAGGATAAATATTGTCGATTAAACAACTCAATATGTGTCATAATTCGACAAAGTGCGACATTATTAACCATTATATACCGTCAAGCTCGAAATGACTAATTAAAATTAGATGAAGGAGTTGATCTCATGAAGCAGCCGCTCACAGAAGAGAAGGTTTTCAAGGATCCGGTTCACAATTACATTCACGTGCAGGATTTAATCATCTGGCGTTTGATTAATACTAAGGAGTTCCAGCGCTTGCGCCGGATTCGCCAGCTAGGTACCTCTTATCTGACCTTTCATGGTGCAGAACACAGCCGATTCTCGCATTCTCTTGGTGTCTATGAAATTACACGTCGGATTATTTCCCAGTTCGAACGAAGCGGATATAAAGGGTGGATTCCGGAGGAACGAATGCTCACGCTGTGTGCGGCTCTGCTGCATGATTTGGGGCATGGGCCGTTCTCTCATTCTATAGAAGAAGCTTTTGAGATGAATCATGAAGACTGGACGTGCCGGATCATTCTAGAGAACACAGAAATTACCGATATTCTGCGAGATGTAGAGGAAGACTTTCCTCAGAAAGTCGCCTCAGTTATTGCTAAAACCTATGAACATGAAATTGTTGTGAATTTGGTGTCCAGCCCGCTAGATGCAGATCGGATGGATTATCTGCTGCGCGATGCTTATTACACTGGTGTGAACTATGGCACGATTGACATTGATCGGATTCTAAGGGTGCTTCGTCCCTATAATGGAAGAGTTGTAGTTAAGGAATCAGGAATGCATGCGATAGAGGATTATTTGATGTCGCGGTATCAAATGTACTGGCAGATATACTTTCATCCAGTAACACGCAGCTCCGAAATTATTTTACGGCAGATTTTCCGCCGGGCTAAAGATCTGTATTTAAAGGGGTATGAGTTTAAATTCATGATCAATCCGCTGGGTGACCTGCTTCAGGGAGAAGTGACAGTAGAACAATATTTACTGCTTGATGAGGCGCTGGTCCAAACGGCCTTCATGCAATGGACGCAGGAAGAGGATGGACTGCTGAGCGACTTGTGCAGCCGGTTTATTCATCGTAAACTGTATAAATATGTGGAGATGGAGAGTCTCGATACGGAGACGATTGACGAAATCCGCCGTAGCTTTGCCGAAGCGGGGCTAAACCCCGAATACGATCTGGAAATTGATTTTCCGACAGATCTTCCATATGACGTTTTCCGTCCGGGAGACAGTTTTGACAGCAACCAAATATTACTGCTTGATCGGCAGGATCGGCTGCGAGAGATCTCGGAGGTTTCTGATATTGTACGTTCCATCAGCGGTATTCACCGTGGAAGATATCACCTGTATTTTCCTCAAGACAGGCTGAATAAGGCGCTTTCAAAACTGCCTGATTCCATTGCTGAAATATTCGCCAAATAATGACTGAATAGTTATCGATAGATATAGAAATCAAGACCGGGAGGACAACAGTACATGTACTTATTCGACACACATACCCATCTGGATGCTCCGCAATTCGACGAGGACCGCGAACAGATGATTGCCCGTGCGGTGGAGGCCGGTGTAAGCAAAATGATCAATATCGGATTCAATCGGGAGACGATTCCAACCACAATGCAGCTCGCGGAAGCGTATGATTATATTTATGCAGCAGTGGGATGGCATCCTGTGGATGCCATCGACATGAAAGAGGGAGACCTGGATTGGATCGCCTCGCTGTGCAGTCACAAGAAGGTAGTCGCCATTGGTGAAATCGGCCTTGATTATTACTGGGATACCTCTCCTAAGGACGTGCAACACGAGGTCTTCCGCAAGCAGATTGGACTGGCCCGTGAGCTGAAAATGCCTATCTGTATTCATAATCGGGATGCCCATGAGGATGTAGTGCGAATTCTCCGCGAGGAGAAGGCTAACGAGGTTGGCGGTGTAATGCATTCCTTCTCGGGTAGCTGGGAAACAGCGAAAATGTGCCTGGATTTGGGGTTCCATTTATCCTTCGGAGGACCGATAACGTTCAAGAATGCAAGGGTTCCCAAAGAGGTGCTGGCGCAGACGCCGCTGGACCGTTTATTGATCGAGACGGACTCCCCATATCTGACACCACACCCCTTCCGTGGGAAGCGAAATGAGAGTGCTCATGTCAAGTTGGTGGCAGAAGCTGCAGCAGAAATTAAAGGGATTACTTGGGAGGAATTGGCTGAAATTACGTATGCGAACGCGCTGGAACGATTTGGCATTGAGTGAAATCGGGAGAAAACACGGTGAAAAATAGAGGATAGCCGATGTATTAAACTTTTTTAACAAAAAAACCACCGAATATTACAATATTTTAACCTTATATTTGCGTAAACGTGGTTGAATCGTCCTTTACAACATGCATCAAAACAGGATATCATCTTTTCAGTGCAGTGAGCTGTTGTTATAGTGACAGTTCACGCTATCATGGATCGTCTCGCTGAGTCTTCTGTATGGAGAACGGGGGAACCAATATTGTTTGCCGCATGCAGAGTACATCAAGTACAGCTCAGATTGCCGCAGACACTAGTTGATTTCTTTACGTGGTCTTTGGGGTGAATTTAAGGGCAACCGCCGTGAGCGGGTGACCCAAGATAGGGCGTCTCTCTTTCGTCCGAACCCGACAGCTAACCCCGTAGGCGAAAGTAAGAGAGGAAACCTCGTGCATAAGCCGCGTATTCTGACATCGGAGAAGCCACGAAAGAGTCCTCATAGAACTCTTTTTAGGCTTCTTTTATTTTGAATAATGCGAATGTACCCTGCATACTGTTATATAACAGATGTGGGGGGAGCACTATGCCGGGCAGGCGATCCATGAGCAGGAGACGCAAAGGTATTGCAAATAGCGTGTCCTGTGACAATCTCGAATAGTTTCGTCCGAATGATTACAGACATCTTGGTATACAGCTGACGACGGGGCTATGTAAGGAGGATGGAGAGAGTGGGCGTATTCCAACCAGAAGTATCCCATGATTCGCAATCATCCAGCAGGTCTTACGCTTTACGGTGGGAACAAGTGAATTTTCGCGTACTTTCACTTGCCGGCGTGTTATCGATTTTGATCACGCTGATCATTCTGCTGTACGTACACGGTCAAAGCAGCAAGCAGATCACTTTAGTAATAGACGGGAAAATTCAGTCTCTGGAAACGCGTGAAGCGATTCTCAGTGATGCACTAGCAAAAGAGCAAATTTCGCTGCAGCCGCATGATCAACTATCTATAGGCCTTAGTGATGAAATAAAAGACGGCGACCGTGTCGTGATTAACCGTGCACAGCCATTCAGCCTTACTGCGGATGGTGCAAAAAAGATTTTTTATACGACCGAGAAAACAATCGGTCAGGCCATCAAGAAGCTGGGTATTGCCCTCGAAGGCCATGATAAGATTTTCCCTTCGCTAGATACCACCATCTCTGCCAATATGGATATCAAGATTGTTCGCATCAACAAACAAACTGTACAGCGGACAACGAACTTGCCATATCGAGTTATTAAGACGGCAGACCCCTCCCTTACCAAGGGAACAGTCAGAGTGGCACAGGCGGGCGCACCAGGCGTCATGATCCAGCACATCGAAAAGATCTATCAAGATGGTGAACTGGCTTCCATGCGTATGGTTGGGAAGGAAGTACAGACGGTGACCAAAGACAAGATTATCGCCGTTGGCACAAAGCCTCTCCCAAAACCTGTTACAGTGGCCCAAACAACAACAACTTCCAAAACAGCTAATTCCAAAGCTGCCAATGCTTCTATTTCAACTAAAACCAGTGCCAAGAGCACCAACACCGTCACTAAATCAGGTGTCAATTTTGAATACAAGAAATTAATTAAGAACATGTCGATGACCGCTTACTCTTCGGAAGAACCCGGTATTGGAACCCGTACCGCCTCCGGCACACGCGTAACGGAAGGACGTACGATTGCAGTGGACCCTAGTGTAATTCCGATCGGTTGGTGGGTGTATATCGAAGGCCTGGGCTTCCGCCGTGCAGAAGATACTGGTGGCGCTATCAAAGGCAATAAGGTGGACGTCTACTACGATTCACTGAGCCATGCCCGTAATTTCGGACGTAAGTCGCGTACAGTGTATGTGATTGGACCTGTAAAACCGGAGCTTAACTAAGTTTGAGCTTTTGCAAAATTGCATTGAATCAGCTATAGTGAGGGTAGCAGTTAAGAATAACTTGTGCTCATGAAATGATCGCAGAGCTACCGCTCATCACTTATACATTCTTTAGCCAAAAAGAAGGGGAGCGAATCCTCTTCTTTTTGTGTTTACGAGAAGGAGTAAACATTATGATTAAGGAAGTGATCGTTGTCGAAGGCAAGAGCGACACGATAGCCATCAAGCGGGCGGTACAGGCTGATACCATCGAGACTGGCGGCTCCGCAGTGGACAAGAAGGTGATTGCCAAAATAGCGCTCGCCATGGAACGGAGGGGCGTCATTATCCTAACCGATCCGGACCACGCGGGAGAGCGTATCCGCAAGATCGTCTCAAGCAAGGTGCCGGGCTGCAAGCATGCCTTCATTCCCGAGAAAGATGCGACCCGTAAAGGCGATATTGGCGTGGAAAATGCTACACCGGAGGCAATCCGCCACGCCCTGGCGCATGTACATACGTCCTTTGAGGGCGCACCAGCCCTGATCGGGCTGGATGACCTGATGGCGGCAGGGATGCTTGTGCATCCCCGGGCCGCAGAGCGGCGGATGGCTCTTGGCAATCTGCTCGGTATTGGGTACTGCAATGGTAAGCAGCTCTTCAAGCGGCTTGCAATGTTTGGCATTACGCGGGAGGAGTTTGCCGGAGCCCTCGCCCAAATTGAACAGGGAGGCATATCTTCATGACTGGCAAAGAGAGCGTTTCAACCCCTAAACGGACAAAGGAAATCATTCAGCGGTACGGGTTCTCATTCAAAAAGAGTCTGGGCCAGAACTTTCTGATTGATCAGAATATTCTCGATAAAATTGTAAATGCCGCTGAATTGGATGACACCGCTGGTGCATTGGAGATCGGTCCTGGAATCGGCGCGTTGACAGAGCGCCTGGCACAAACCGCCGGTGCTGTAACAGCGGTGGAAATCGATAGACGGTTAATCCCGATTCTGAAGGATGTACTGTCTCCGTACCCTAATGTGAAGGTTCGCAATGATGATGTGCTAAAGGTGGATCTGCAGCAGCTGTTCAAGGAGGACTTCGCCTCCGTAGATCGAGTGAGCGTAGTTGCTAACTTGCCTTACTATGTTACGACCCCGATCCTTATGAAGCTGCTGGAAGAGAAGCTGCCGCTCGATAACATCGTTGTCATGATCCAGAAGGAGGTTGCCGAACGGATGGCAGCTTCCCCAGGCGGCAAAGAGTATGGCAGTCTTAGTATTGCCGTGCAGTATTACAGTGAGCCAGAACTGGTCTGCATTGTGCCGCACACCGTATTCATTCCGCAGCCGAATGTTGAGTCGGCAGTAATCCGGCTGAAGGTACGGGAGCGTCCGCCGGTAGAGGTTGCCGATGAGAAGCACTTCTTCGACGTGGTACAGGCCTCCTTTACCCAGCGGCGCAAGACGATCGCCAATAACCTCAAGACCCGTTTCTTCCCAGGAGAGGGGCGTGAGCGTCTAGAGGCGCTGCTGAGCGAAGCGGGAATCGAGCCGACCAGACGCGGAGAGACACTGAGCCTGGAGGAATATGCCCGGCTCAGCGGAGTTCTCTTAGCCGCAGGCGTCGTTTGAGCTAAATAGAAACGGTTGCCATCCTTAATTGGGGGCAGATATTTAAAAACACGCCGGAATATGAACCAACCGCGGCCTTTGCCCATACGATGGGGTAAAGGTGGTGTTTTGATGAATTCAGGAGACTTGGTCGTTCGCAAATCTTATGGCGGTGACGTGACTTTTCGAGTAGAGCGCATCGTACAGACCGGAGCCGTTATCAAGGGGACAGAATTCCGTCTGCTGGCGGATTCCCCACTGGACGACTTGGTACAGGTGCCTCCTACCCGGATCACAGAGCTGGGACAGCGAGCGCAGATAAAGGCAAAAGAATCGTTGACGCAGCTGCACAAGGACCGTCAGGACCAAACACAGCACAGTGGAAACGGTACGGGCGGGCTGTGGAATCAATCCTCTACAGAATCGGCTTATTTTGAAGTGCCAGGCAAAGTGCTGCATTTGGACGGGGATGCATCCTATTTGAATAAAAGCCTTAGCTTGTATGAGCAATTGCGGATTCCTGCCGAGGGCCATCATGTACATGAGTCCTCCATGGCCGATACACTCTACCGGCTACTGCCCCGTGTCCGTCCCGATATTGTGGTGATTACCGGGCATGATGGGGTGCTTAAGCAGCAGCATACTTATGATCTCTATAACCTGAACAGCTACAAAAATTCACAGAATTTCGTGGCCGCAGTTCGGGTGGCCCGGGAGTATGAACGGAATTTCGACTCGCTCACTATCATTGCGGGCGCTTGCCAATCACATTTTGAGGCGCTGCTGGGTGCAGGAGCCAACTTCGCTAGCTCGCCGGGACGGATTCTGATTCACGCGCTGGACCCTGTCTATGTGGCAGCCAAAGCGTCATTCACCTCCGTCCGGGACACGGTTAACCTGAACGACGTGCTGAGCAACACCATTAGCGGCTATCAGGGTGTGGGCGGCATTGAGACACGCGGCAGCTTCCGCGTCGGGATGCCACGCTTGCAGAACCTCTCTGCACTGAAGGTCACCCCTTCGGTGGTTTAACACGTGTCACACGCCTCAGAGGAAGAGAGAGCCGTTTTAGCGGCTATATACGTAACAGAGGAGAGCCGGGCGGAAGCCCGGTTCTTTCTTTTTTAGAAAAAAAGGGTCTGCCGCTCATAATCTGCCGGGAACGGGACACACTCCTCATAAGGACAATTCAGGATAATGCTTATTACCGATAACAAGGCATTGATTACAGCCGATCTTTCCCCCGAAAAAAATCCATTGACATCCCTTTTGGCATAATTTATAATTATTTATTTACTTTGACATCGAATGTAAAATGATGTATAATGGACAAGGAAAGAGGTGGTCGTCAGGCAATGGCTAATAACGCGCTGTTGGAAATCAAACGCAGTCTCGAAGCTCACGTCGGTCATAAGATTACGCTACGTGCAAATGGTGGTCGCCGTAAAACCGTCGAACGCACCGGTGTCCTGGAAGAAACGTACCCTTCTGTTTTTATTGTCAAATTGGATCAGGAGCAACAAACGTTCAAACGTGTCTCCTACAGCTATGCCGATATACTTACCGAATCTGTGGAAATCACAGTATGTGAAGATGACGGGCAGATGCGGATCATGTATATTAAATCTTAATGATTCACGAACAGCCTCCTTTTTGGGGGCTGTTTTTTGTTGGATGAATGATCCCTTCCCCTGGCAAGCATACTAATAAGGCAATTTGCTCATTATCAAATATGCATTAAGGGAGGGACCTTAAGTGAGCCGAAGAAGACGTAGCACGATGTCGGAGGAACTGAAGACCGAGCTGGCCAAGGAACTGGGGTTCTACGATACTGTGGAGCGTGAAGGCTGGGGTGGAATCAGAGCGAAGGATGCCGGAAATATGGTCAAGCGGGCCATTCAGCTCGCTGAGCAGGCTGCACGTAGATCGGATTAAGGCTTAGGGTGTGTGGGACTTCGAGAGACGCTGCCAAGATGGGGCGTCTTTTGTGCTGTCTTCAGAGATCCATTACATTTGAAGAATGGACTTCGATACCAGTTTCTCATATAATATGTTAAGTTGTTTTTAGGGGAAAAGCTGAAGGTGGGTGAACGCCTTGAAAATGTACGAAAAAGCGCCGGCCAAAATCAATTTGATGCTGGACGTATTGCATAAGCGCGCTGACGGTTTTCATGAGGTGGAAATGATAATGACGATGGTGGATCTGGCAGACCGTTTGGAGTTGTCGGAGACGCCGAGGGATTCGATTATAATATCCAGCCAGGCGGGGTATATCCCCCTGGATGAGAAGAATTTGGCCTTTCAGGCCGCAAGGCTGATTAAAGACCGCTATAATGTGCGGAGCGGCGTACATATCCATCTGGATAAAAGAATTCCGGTTGCCGCTGGGCTTGCCGGCGGCAGCAGCGATGCCGCAGCTACGCTGCGCGGCCTCAATAGGCTCTGGCGCCTCGGTATCCCGGCGCAAGAGCTGCAGGAACTCGGCGCTGAGCTTGGCTCTGACGTGCCTTTCTGCGTGACGGGCGGCACGGCCCTTGCGACCGGCCGTGGGGAGAAGCTGACGCCGATTGCCAGTCCCCCGCAGTGCTGGGTGGTGCTGGCGAAGCCGCCGATCAATGTATCGACGGCTGAGGTGTATGGCCGCGTGCGTGCCGGGAATATCGCCGTGCATCCGTCCGCTAGTGAGATGCGTGCGGCCATTGAGGCTGGCGATTTTCACGGTGTATGCAACAGGTTAGGCAACGTCCTGGAGGACGTGACGCTGAAGCTGCACCCGGAAGTGCAGCAGCTTAAGGATGCGATGATCAAGCTCGGGGCTGACGGGGTCTTGATGTCTGGTAGCGGACCTACCGTGTTCGGGCTGGTTTCAAAGCAGTCAAAGGTAGCGCGGATCTATAACGGATTGCGCGGATTTTGTAAGGAAGTATATGCAGTACGGTCGCTGACATAGCAGGCTTCTCTTGTATAAACCCGTACAAAAGTGATATATTTTTCTATAATATTCGGTTTTGGCGAGGAGTATTCTGTGAAGAAACTAAAACGAAGTCAGCGTTTGGTTGACATGACCCAATTTTTGCTGGAGAAGCCGCATGACCTGCTGCCGCTGTCCATTTTTGCGGAGCGTTATGGTGCGGCGAAGTCATCCGTAAGTGAAGATCTGGCTATTATAAAAGAGGTATTTGAAGGTGAAGGTATGGGCGAACTTCAGACCCTGGCCGGTGCGGCAGGCGGAGTGCGCTATATTCCGATGATTCCGAAGGAAATGGCGCTGGACTTTGCCAAGCGTCTGTGCGAACAGCTCGAACATAGCGATCGCATTCTTCCCGGCGGGTATTTGTATATGTCTGATCTGCTTGGGCTTCCTTCCTTGATGGAGCAGGCTGGCAAGATCATTGCCACTGCCTACAGCAATCAGGACATCGATGTAGTTATGACCGTAGAGACCAAGGGGATTCCTCTGGCTTATGCCACAGCTGCGCAGCTGGGATTGCCAGTCGTGATTGTGCGTCGTGACCATCAGGTGACGGAAGGCTCGGCAGTGAGTATTAATTATGTATCCGGCTCGCATAAGAGCATCCACACGATGTCGCTGTCCAGACGGGCCCTGAAGGAGAAATCCAGGGTACTGATCGTGGATGACTTCATGAAAGCAGGGGGAACCATTCGTGGAATGGTGGATCTGCTCGGCGAGTTTAATGCTGAAGTGGCGGGTGTTGGTGTTCTGGTGGAATCTGGCGCAGTAGAATCAGAAGAGCGGCTGCTGCACGAATATGTGTCGCTTGTGAAACTAAGCGAAGTAGACGCCAAGGAGCGGAAAATTTCCGCGCATCCGGGAAATTACTTTTTTTAACGGAAATGTGAATAGAGATACGCGGGTTAGCTGAAATGGCAGGTCCGCGTATTTTTTCAAATACGGAGTAATTTGTCGAAATTATGAGGAATAAACAGTAAAACGCCCGAAACATGTCGAAAACAATGGATGCTCAAAAATAATCTTCTTAAACAGTCATTTTTTGGTATGAAAAAGAAGGATTTCGCATTGCTGTGTGGAATTATACACCAAGTCTCTGATGGAAAAAGGTGGTGAACACACACATGCAAATTACGGATGTCAGACTCCGCCGAGTTAACTCTGAGGGGAGAATGAAAGCAATTGCATCCATTACCATCGACAACGAGTTTGTTGTTCATGACATTCGCGTCATCGACGGGAACAATGGGATGTTCGTTGCTATGCCGAGCAAGCGTACACCGGACGGAGAGTTCCGCGATATCGCACACCCGATCTCTTCGGGCACACGCGAGAAGATTCAATCTGCGGTTCTGGCCGAGTACGATCGCGCCGCTACAGAAGAAGAAGAAGTTATCGAAGAGGGAGCTTAGGATGCGCTTTCTACTCGCTAACAGCTGCCCTTCGGGGCGGTGCCAGGCCATGCCGTTATTTATAATATCAGAAAGTATGAGCATCCCTTTGAAGTGACTTCCTGATATTGCAAAAATGTGCTGCCTTTACTGATGGTTTTTACCGCATCAATTAAGGTCCAGCATGAACGGTCTTTATCATTGGGGTTCGGAGAAAAGGGAACCATGCCTACATGGTTCTCTTTTCTTTTTGCCCGGAATGAGATATATTCAGTAGTGAGTTCAAGAGTAGGAGGTTGGCATTCTTGAAAAGAATGGCAGTAGTACTTGCCGCAGGCCAGGGCAAGCGGATGAAATCTAAATTATACAAGGTGCTGCACCCTGTTTGCGGAAAGCCGATGGTTGGGCACGTGCTTGATACAGTAAAAGCGACCGGATGTCAGCGGAGTATTGTCATCGTTGGACACGGCGCGGAAGCGGTTCAGGCTTATTTGGGCGACAAGGCGGAATATGTGCTGCAGGAACAGCAGCTCGGAACCGGCCATGCCGTGAAACAGGCCAAGGATTTGCTGGGCGGCGAAGAAGGAACGACGATTGTGATCTGCGGGGATACCCCTCTGGTTACGACGGAGACGCTTAACGGGCTGATGGCGCTGCATGAAGAGAACAAGGCGGCAGCAACCGTGCTCAGCGCTGTTATGGATGATCCTACAGGATACGGACGTATTATCCGCGGGGAAGACGGCGGAGTACAAAAGATTGTTGAGCAGAAGGATTGCACTGCGGAGGAAGCTGCTGTACAGGAGATTAATACAGGCACTTATTGTTTTGATAATGCTAAATTGTTTGCTGCTCTGGAGAAAGTCACGAACAGCAACAACCAGCAGGAGTATTATTTGACCGATGTAATCGGCATACTGCGGGCTTCGGGCGAGATTGTACTGGGTTACCAGACAAAGGATGCCGCGGAGTCTATTGGTGTGAATGACCGACTGGCGCTGTCAGAGGCTGAAGCCCATATGCGTAACCGCATTAATCGTTACCATATGCTTAACGGAGTAACCATTATTGATCCTGCCTCAACCTATATTGGAGCAGAGGTAGTCATTGGGTCGGACACTGTTCTGTATCCGGGAACAATTCTGAAGGGCTCAACCGATATTGGAGAGAACTGTGTGATCGGTCCGTCAACGGAAATCGAAGATTCCCGTGTGTTAGACGGAGCTGAGATCAAGCAATCCGTATTGAATCAGGCAGAAGTTGGCGCACGGACCACCGTTGGGCCTTTTGCGTATTTACGTCCCGGTGCTGTACTGGGGCAGGAAGTCAAAGTCGGCGATTTCGTAGAAATCAAGAATGCCACGATCGGCGATGGTTCCAAGGTGTCGCATCTAAGTTACATTGGTGACGCATCTGTAGGCTCGAATGTAAATGTCGGCTGTGGTGCAATCACCGTCAACTATGATGGTTATAATAAAGCCAAGACAGAGATTGGCGATGATGCCTTTATCGGCAGCAACGTGAATCTCATCGCTCCCGTTAACGTGGGCAAAGGGGCCTATGTTGTTGCGGGATCAACCATTACCCGTTCCGTTCCGGATCATGATCTTGCCATTGCTAGAGTGCGGCAAGAGAATAAAGAGGGCTATGCGGTGAAGATCCGTGCCCGTGCGAAAGCAAAGAAAGATAATTCCAGTCCATCGTAATGTCCTGCTGTAATCGCCGGACGGACTAAACATTTTTCGCTCCGGCGCCTTTGGAAAGCTAAATTCCGTCACGGAGGGTTTATATTTTATGACTTATTGTGATTCCAAGTTAAAAATTTTCACCTGTAACTCTAATCCCAAGCTGGCCAGTCAAATTGCGGACTATATCGGCATTCCAATGGGTGAGTCGCACACTACCAGTTTCAGCGATGGCGAGATTCAGGTGAAACTGTCGGAAAGCGTACGGGGCTGCCATGTATATGTAGTGCAGTCGACTTGCGGTCCGGTCAATGACAACCTGATGGAGCTTCTCGTCATGGTAGACGCACTCAAGCGTGCATCCGCGAAGAGCATCAATGTGGTTATTCCTTACTACGGGTATGCGCGTCAGGACCGTAAGGCACGTTCACGCGATCCGATTACGGCCAAGCTGGTAGCGAACCTGATTGAGAAGGCAGGCGCGCACCGTGTCATTACGATGGACCTTCACGCGATGCAGATTCAAGGTTTCTTCGATATTCCGGTGGATCACTTACTCGGCGTACCGATTCTGGCCCAGTATTTCCGCTCCAAGCAAATCGAGAACCCTGTTGTTGTGTCTCCTGACCACGGCGGTGTGGTTCGTGCCAGAAAACTGGCCGATTTCCTGAATGCTCCACTGGCTATTATCGATAAACGCCGTCCAGAGCCGAATGTCAGTGAAGTTATGAACATCATCGGTAACATTGAAGGCAAAACTGCGATCCTGATTGACGATATCATTGATACAGCCGGAACAATTGTGCTGGGTGCCAATGCCCTGATGGAAGGCGGCGTGAAGGAAGTGTATGCCTGCTGTACCCACCCGGTTCTGTCTGGACCTGCGCATGAGCGTCTGGAGAACTCGCCAATCAAGGAGATTATCGTGACGGATACCATTCCAATCCGTAGCGAGAACCCAACTTCGAAGCTGAAGGTGCTGTCCGTTGCTCCACTGATGGGCGAAGCTATCATCCGTGTGCACGAGGAGCTGTCGATCAGCAAGCTGTTCGAGATCGAATAAGGCATACAGGCTAGAAACAACTGTATAATAAATAAAGGGTTACACCTCTCCTATTCGGAAGATGTAACCCTTCTCGGCGTGATGCCGGGGAAATCGTGTGGTCTCTAGTACCCGGGACGGGAGATGAAGGTATAGCGGCTACGGTTGTACAGCGTACCCTGCAGTTCTACAAAGCCTTCATCTACTGCCGTCAGTATACCGATGTCTATGTGCACATTGTCCAGGTAAATCTCGACAGGCACAGCATACTGGATGTGATACTGGAAATGGCGGTGAAGTATCAATTTCTCGCCCTGGCGTAACATAGAATAATCACCTGTCTTCGAAAGTGTAATGTCGGTCCAAGAAGCCCTTATGCTTCCATTGTACCAAAAACAGTAATCACTTGCGCAAAGAGCCGAAGGGAAAGGAACGTTCAGCAATGAAATGGATAGTTGGACTCGGGAACCCCGGTCCGCAATATGCGAAGACTAAGCATAATGTCGGATTCATGGCGCTGGATGAACTGGCAGCCAGACACGGAATTTCCTTCAATCAGAACAAATGCAAATCGGTTATCGGTGAAGGAGTGATCGACGGAGTTAAGACCGTACTGATCAAGCCAATGACCTTCATGAATCTCTCTGGTGAAGCCGTACGCGCATATATGGACTACTACAAAGTTCAGCTTGAAGATATGATCGTAGTCTATGATGACCTGGACACGGAGCTAGGCAAGGTACGGCTGCGTTATCAGGGTAGTGCTGGCGGGCATAATGGAATTAAATCCATCATTCAGCACACGGGAACCCAGAACTTTAACCGGATTCGAATGGGCATCTCACGCCCTGAGCCGGGCTATGCGATAGTGGATTATGTACTGTCCACTTTTGCCAAGAAAGATGGAGACAAGCTGCAGGATACGATTACGAGTACCTGTGATGCGCTCGAGTTTAGTCTTAAGCATACGTTTGAACAGACCATGGCTAAATTCAACGGTTAATATGTTGTAACGGTCTTTGTACCGGGCTAAAGACAGTGTCAGCCGGGCATACTGAAGGTATATACTACCTTCAGGAGGCATATAGATGGCAATAAACTATGTATGCAGGCACTGCAGAACCTTTCTGGGCAGCATTCACAGAAGCGATGCGACAGAAGTGCAGCTTGGCCTACATTCCTTGACCCCTGCGGAGCGCAGAGATATAATAGCGTATGATTCAGAAGGCGAGATTACGGTAAAGGTTACTTGCGATTACTGCAAGCAGGCCTTGGATAACAATCCCGAGCTTAGCCTCCTGGCCAGTCCGCTTCAGTAAGTGGAAGCGCCTGTCTCTATCGTCATCCGCAAGCCTTGGCGTTACAGCTGAGGCTTGTTTTTCGATTCCAATCATAACAGGTGAGGCGGCATCAGCCGCCTTCAGCCTGTTTAGTAAGAGAGGTGCGCCTGTTGTTACAAGGTCTTATAGAAGCTTTTTCCCAAGATCCCGATTTTCAATCTATCACCCGCGGTGTTGCAGCAGGTATGAAGGAACAGCTCATATCCGGCTTGTCCGGATCTGCAAGGCAGATCATGCTGGCAGCGCTGCATGAAGAGACAGCACGTCCGCTGCTGGTGGTGACACATAATATGTTCTCGGCGCAGAAAATGGCTGATGACTTGCAGGAAGCGCTTTCTCCAGATCGCGTACTGCTTTACCCTGCCAATGAACTGGTGGCCGCTGAAGCGGCGGTATCCAGTCCAGAGACGCTAGCTCAGCGGATTGATGTGCTGACACGGTGTGCTCAGGGCTTCCGGGGCATTGTAATCGCCCCTTATTCAGGTGTGCGCCGTCTGCTGCCATCCCCTCATGTTATGGCCGAAGCGCAGGTGACAATCACGCAGGAAGGTACACTTAACCTTGAGGAATTCCTGCTGTCCATGATCGAAATGGGCTATGAGCGGGTGGAACGGGTAGAGAACCGCGGCGAGCTAAGCGTGAGAGGAGGTATTGTGGACTTCTATCCAATGACCTCTGCTCTGGCTTACCGGGTGGAGCTGTTCGACGATGAAGTCGATTCTATCAGAACTTTTGATCCGGGAGATCAACGCTCGATTGACAAGGTGCGGAGTGTGAAGATTACCCCGGCCAAAGAGATCATCGCGGACAAGTCCCGTCAGGAAGCGGCAGCTACTGGAGCGGCTGCTCTACTGGAACGTCAGCTTGAGAAGATGACGGACCGCCAGGCGAAGCTGCGTTTGCGGGAGGAAATGGGCCGTGAGCTGGAAATGCTGCGTCAGGGTACTTATTTTCCGGAAATCTATAAATATATCAGTCTGCTGTATCCTGAACGTTCCCATCTGTATGATTACATGGTGGAGGATACACTGCTTGTATTCGACGAGCCGGCACGGCTTTTGGAAACGGCGAAGCAGTTGGAACGGGACGAATCGGAATGGAATCTTCATCTGATGCAGAACGGTAAGACACTGCCGGATCTACAGCTCTCCGTAGAGACTGATACGGTCATGTATCACCGTCCATTCCAAAGTCTGTTCATGTCGATCTTTCTCCGCCAAGTTCCGCATGTTCAGCCCCAGAACATCCTTGGGTTCATTAGCCGTGGGATGCAGGATTTCCACGGGCAGATGAATGTCCTGAAATCAGAGATGGAACGCTGGCACAAGTCCGGCGTTAAAGTCATCATGCTGGCGAACGGCGAGGAACGTATTGAGCGTGTGCGCAGAGTCCTGTATGACTACGGCATTGAGGAGCCAACCATTGTTCAGGGAAACCTGGGTTCTGGTTTTGAGCTCCCGTCTATTCACCTTGCGGTGATCACCGAAGGCGAGATGTTCTCCCAGAAGCAGCGCAAGGCGCGCAAAGCGTCGAAGGGCATGGACAATGCCGAACGAATCAAGAGCTATACGGAATTGAAAATCGGCGATTATGTCGTTCACCAAAATCACGGGATTGGTAAATACATGGGGATCGGTACGCTGGAAGTCAGCGGAATCCACCGTGATTATATGCATGTTATGTATGCCGGTGGCGACAAGTTGTCTGTGCCGATTGAACAGATTGATCTCATACAGAAATATGTTGGTTCCGAAGACAAGGAGCCAAAAGTATACAAGCTGGGCGGTAATGAGTGGACCCGTGTTACCAATAAAGTGCGTTCTTCGGTACAGGATATCGCCGACGATCTGATCAAGCTGTATGCCGAGCGTCAAAGCGCGATGGGATACGGATTTGAGAAGGATACCCAGGAGCAGCAGGAATTCGAAGAGGTATTCCCGTACGAGGAGACCCGTGACCAGCTGCGGGCTATCGAGGAAATTAAAAAGGACATGGAGCAGAATCGCCCGATGGACCGTTTGCTATGCGGCGATGTCGGATATGGCAAGACGGAGGTAGCTATTCGTGCCGCCTTTAAAGCAGCCATTGAAGGCAAGCAGGTGGCTGTACTGGTGCCGACGACGATTCTTGCCCAACAGCACTACGAGACTTTCCGTGAGCGGTTTGCTAATTACCCTTTGAATATTCAGGTGCTAAGCCGATTCCGCAGCCGCAAGGAGCAGAATGATACGATCAAGGGTGTCAAACAGGGAACTGTAGATGTCGTCATCGGGACACATCGACTGCTTTCACAGGATCTGGTCTTTAAAGATCTGGGTCTATTGATTGTGGATGAGGAGCAGCGTTTCGGCGTGACTCATAAAGAAAAGCTGAAGAAGTTAAAGACGAACGTGGATGTATTGACCCTGACGGCAACACCGATTCCCCGCACACTCCACATGTCGATGCTCGGGGTACGGGATTTGTCAGTCATTGAGACGCCACCGGAGAACCGCTTTCCCGTACAGACGTATGTCGTTGAACATAGCCATACTTTGACTCGTGAGGCAGTGGAGCGAGAGCTGGCACGCGGTGGCCAGGTTTACTATCTTTATAATCGTGTCCAAGGTATTCAGGAAATGGCTGCACAAATCTCCATGCTGGTACCGGAAGCTCGTGTTGGCATCGGCCACGGCCAGATGTCAGAGCAGGAATTGGAGAAGACCATTCTGGACTTCCTTGATGGAGAATACGATGTGCTCGTCAGCACAAGTATTATCGAGACCGGGGTAGATATTCCTAATGTTAATACGCTCATTGTACATGATGCTGATAAAATGGGCCTTTCCCAGCTCTATCAGCTAAGGGGACGGGTAGGCCGGTCCAACCGGATCGCTTACGCGTATTTTACGTATCAGCGGGACAAGGTTCTGACCGAAGTGGCCGAGAAGCGGCTACAGTCGATCAAGGAGTTCACAGAGCTTGGCTCCGGGTTCAAAATCGCTATGCGCGACCTCTCCATCCGTGGAGCGGGGAACTTGCTGGGGGCAGAGCAGCACGGTTTTATCGCCTCTGTGGGTTTTGATCTATATTCACAAATGCTGGCCGAGGAGATCCGTAAACGCAAGGTGACTGTACTTGGCGAGGAAGACACTTCGCTGAAGGAAGGCAATACAGTCATTGATTTGTCGATTGACGCCTATCTGCCGTCAGAGTATATTTACGACAGCATCCAAAAAATTGAAATTTACAAAAAGGTAGCAGCTATTTCCGCCTTTGACGATGCTTCCGAGCTTGAAGACGAGCTGCTCGACCGCTTCGGGGAGTTGCCGGAGGCTGTCGTTAACCTCCTGTCTGTAGCCCGGTTGAAGGTCTATGGCAAGATGTACGGCATCGATTCCATGGTTCGGCGAGGAGACGATGTGTCGCTCAATTTCTACGAGGATCGAATCGGGGCTTTCGATACGGCAAAGCTCGCTAAAGTTGGAAATCGTTTCGAAAGACGTGTACAATTTGAAAAGGATGCCAAAGCTGTCATCCGGGTCAAGTCGAAAGGACTCGGGGACAAAGAGCTGCTTGACTTGCTTGAGCAATTCCTGGAGGAAGTCAAACAGGCTTTCAAATCGAAGGGAGAACTTCACAATGTCGTTAAATAACAAAAAAACCTGGAAAGTGCTGCTCGTATCACTCGCAGCGGCTCTTTCCTTCTCTGTACTATCCGCTTGCAGCAGCAAAGGGGGCAATGCTGGCGACAACAGTACGGCAGTTGCTACTTATAAAGGTGGTACAATAACAGAAAAAGCATTTGATTTGGATCAGAAGATCATGAAATTCCTGTCGCCAGAGCAGGCACAGTATTTGCAAATTGATGCCTTCAAGGAGTCCATCCTTAAGCAAGAGGTAGCCTTTGATTATTTGGCTGGTAAAGCTACGGATGAGGCCAAGAAGGAAGCTAAGAAGGAAGCCGATGCTCAAATTGAGGCTATGAAGAAAGGCCTTGGCAAAACGTATAAAGATACTTTGAAACAGCAGGGAATCACGGAAGACGATATCCATGCATATATGTTGCGTGTACTGACTGTGTACAAGGATGAACTGCTCAAAGTCTCGGATGACGATGTGAAGAAGGAATTTGAAGCGACAAAGGGCGACTTTACGGTAGCCAGTTTGCGTCATGTCCTGATTGGCTTTACGGATGCCGACAAGAAGGAACGCAGCAAAGAGGATGCTTTGAAGCTCGCAAAGCAAGTAAAGGCAGAGCTTGATGGCGGAGCCGATTTTGCAGAGGTTGCGAAGAAATACTCCGACGATCCGGGTTCCAAGGAAACGGGTGGCGAGTACAAAGACAAAGAAGTGGGTAGTTATGTAGAATCATTTAAAAAAGCTGCACAGACCCTGCCGCTGAACACGATCAGTGAACCGGTTGAAAGCCAATTCGGATATCACATTATCAAGGTAGAGTCCCGTACAGAGAAGACCTTCGACCAATTGACTGACCAGCAGAAGGACAGCATTAAGGAATCACTGGCTTCCAAGAGCCTGGAGAACTTCATGGAGAAGGAACTCGACGGCATCATTGAGAAGATCAACCTGCCGAAGAGCTCTGCCCCTGCTGATGAAAAAGGCACAGAGCCAAGTGCATCTCCGGAGGCAACAAAGGCCGCTGAATAAGCCGGGACAAGCTCCCTTTAACATTCAATACACACTACAGAAAGCCTCGTTGATTCTGTTTCAAATACCGCCCCTGTGGGCGGTATTTTTTTGTTTTATTCAGGCTATTCACAGCAATCGGCACAGTTTGCCCGAGATTTTTTATACAGGCAATGATATGTATAAGGAACTGGGAAGAGATGAATACTATGGGCAGATATTACGATAAATCACTGGGATTATCCATTCCCATAATGGACAGTAGTTGAACAATACTTCTTAAGAAAGCGGGGCAACATGTGAATGAAAGCTACTGGAATTGTACGACGTATTGACGACCTCGGACGAGTGGTGATTCCAAAAGAAATTAGACGGACGCTTCGTATCCGGGAAGGAGACCCTCTTGAAATTTTCGTTGACCGCGATGGTGAAGTCATCCTCAAGAAATACTCTCCAATCGGCGAGCTTGGCGATTTTGCCAAGGAATATGCCGAGTCACTGTATGAAAGCACGGGTCATATTACAATAATCGCGGACCGAGATACCTTCATTGCGCTTGCTGGCGGTTCCAAGAAAGAGTATTTGGAGAAGCAAGTGGGTCCGCTACTGGAAAAGGTAATGGATGGCCGCAAAACCGTGCTGGAAACGAACGGTGGTAATTACGAGATCGGTAAAGACCACACAGAATTGCTGTCTTCTTATGTAGCATCCCCGATTATTTCCGGAGGCGATCCGATCGGCTGTGTAGTGATGCTCAACAAGGATGATTCGGTGAAAATGTCCCAGATGGAAGTCAAAATGACTGAAACGGCTGCTGCATTTTTGGGCAAGCAGATGGAACAGTAATATCTACGGTACTATGGCTCCTGCTCTCCTTTTGGTATGATGTACAAAGGAAAGCGGGAGTTTTGTCGTTCAGGGCATACATACGTTATAATTAAGCTTGTTTTTGACTGGATGGCAGTCACGTTTCTTTCCAAATTCAGCGTTAGAAGCAGGTAATCTCATGAAATCGACAACACAAGCATCCCGGTTGCTTCAGGGAGCCTTCATTCTTAGTGCAGCGGCGATTATCTCGAAGCTGATTGGCACTTTGCAAAAAATTCCGCTGCAAAATCTGGGCGGTGATGCCGTATTCGGCATCTACAATACGGTTTATCCGCTGTACACCATGCTTATAACCATCGCCATGCTGGGCTTGCCTTCAGCCATATCCAAATTCGTGGCAGAGGCATCCGCCGGAAGACGGGAAGGTGAAGGGCGCAGAATCCTTCTGTTGTCCACGCTGATTACGGGTCTCTTTGGCTTGGTGCTTGGCCTCCTGACTTATGTCGGTGCGCCGCTTATTGCTGTATGGGTGGGCAGTTCCCATGTCATTCCAGCGCTACGTAGCGCATCGTGGGGTCTTGTGTTCGTTCCGGTCATGGCTGCATTACGGGGTTATTTCCAGGGTCTCCACAATATGACCCCCACTGCGGTGTCACAAATTGTGGAGCAGTCGGTCCGCGTAGCGGTAATGATCGTGCTGCTGCTCTATCTGACTTCACACGGGGCGGGAGTGGAGAGTATTGCTGCCGGCGCTCTGCTTGGCTCCGCGGGAGGTGGAGCCGCTGGCTTACTGGTAATGCTGCTGTATTGGCGGAGGCACCGCCGCAGTACCGGGCTTCCCGCCGCGGCAGAAGTAGCGGCTACCGCAGAAGTAACAGGACCCCAGGGTGGGGCTAGGATTCGGCCCGGACAAGCCTCAGGGATCAAGGTCAGCAGTCTGCTGTCCTATGGGGTCCCTGTAATGCTGGGTGCGCTAGCCCTTCCACTGATCGGGCTGGTCGACGTATTCACCGTGCCTCGCCTACTCTCGGAGGGTCTTAGTGAAAGTGCGGCCATGGCGCAGTTTGGGATCTATAACCGCGGCCTGCCGCTTGTGCAGATTGTGACCATGCTTGCCACCTCGCTATCCGTTGTGTTCATTCCCGCACTGGCAGAAGCCAAGTACAACGGCGATCTGAAGCTGGTGGAGACCCGCTGCAGCCTGTCGCTACGCTGGTTCTGGCTCTTGGGTCTGGCTGCAGCGGTGGGGCTTGCAGTATTGGCTGAGCCGATTAACATCGCGCTCTACGGCGATACTGCCGGCAGCAGCACGATGATCTGGCTGGCCTTCACCGCTGCCGGCAGCACAGTCAGCATCATCTCGGCGGCGCTGCTGCAGGGGCTGGGGCATGTGCGCGCCCCAGCCATACATCTCTTGGCCGCCGCGGGGCTCAAGGCGGCCCTCAACCTGCTGCTTGTCCCGCAGCAGGGCATTACCGGCGCGGCCATCGCCAGTGTGGCCGCGCACCTGCTGGCAGCAGCGCTGAACGTGCTGCTGCTGCACCGCCAGGGCTATCTGCGGCTTCGCCTCGCAGATGCCCTGGTGAAGCCCGCGCTGCTGCTCGCGGGCTTGGCTGCCGCCGCTGCGGCTGTCAGCTATGGAGCTGACGCGCTGTTCGCGGCGGCAGGGCTGGCGGGCGGGCGTACCGCCAGCTTGGCCCAAAGCCTGCTCGGCGTGACGGCCGGCTGCGTCGTCTTCGCCGTGGGTGCGATCGTCCTGCGGCTGCTCAGCGAGAGCGAACTGCGCCAGCTTCCGGGCATCGGCCCATCGCTGGCGAAGGGATTTAGAAAGCTACGGCTGTTCCGCTAGCGTATCATAAATGAACCATTCACTGTCTTCTGGCCTCGCGCAGCGAGCCGGAAGAACATTCAAGGATAGAGTGCCCTCTGCCCGTTCTTACGGCTAGAGAGGGCCAACAAGGAGATGAACAGGCATGAGTGCATCATTAACGATTGTCGGACTGGGTTCCGGCAATCCCGACCGGCTGACGCTGGGTATTATCAAGAAGCTGAAGGCAGCTTCCACCGTGTACGTACGCACCAAGGAACACCCGGTGATGTCCGCGCTTGCGGAGCTGGAGATTGAGTGGCAGTCCTTCGACGGATTATACGAGTCACTGTCCTCGTTTCCCGAGGTCTATGAGGCTATCGCTTCCCGTCTGATTCAAGAGGCTTCTGCTGGGGAGCACGGCACAGAAATTGTCTATGCCGTGCCGGGACATCCCATGGTTGCGGAATCGGCGGTTTCTTTACTCCGGCAGCGCTGCCCCGAGTCGGGGATAGAGCTGCAGATTCTGGGTGGCGAGAGCTTCTTAGACGAGGCCTTTGTCCGGCTCGGTTTTGACCCTATCGAAGGGTTCCAGCTGTTGGATGCTTCCGGTATTCGCCGCTCACACCTTCAGCCTGAGCTGCACACCCTGATTGGTCAGGTGTATGATACCTTCACCGCTTCGGAGACCAAGCTGAGCCTGATGGAGCTATATCCGCCTGAATACGAGGTTGTGGTTGGGCATGCGCTGGGTGTGGAGAACGAGGAGCAAATTCTGAAGGTGCCACTCTACGAGTTGGACCGTCTGGACGGGTACGGCAACCTGTCGCTGATTTATGTTCCGGCGAACCGTTCGGAAGACGTGCGTAATCGCACCTTTGCCCGTTTACATGAAATTGTCGATATTCTCCGTAGCCCGGAGGGCTGCCCTTGGGACCAAGAGCAGACTCATGAGTCTCTGCGTAAGAACCTGATCGAAGAAACCTATGAAGTACTGGAAACCATTGATGAAGATGACCCGGACCATATGAAGGAGGAACTGGGCGACCTGCTGCTGCAGATTATGCTGCACGCTCAGATGGAAGAAGAAGTGGGGACGTTCAACGTGTTTGACGTCATTGAGGGACTGAATAACAAGCTGGTGTTCCGTCATCCCCATGTGTTCGGCGACCGTCAGGCTGGCAATGCAGATGAGGCGCTTCAGAACTGGGAAGGTATGAAAGCAGAGGAGAAGCGGCGCAAGGGTGTGAAGCCGGAGGAGCAGTCTGTCCTTGATGGCGTTCCTCGCGATTTGCCAGCCTTGATGAAGGCCTATAAGCTGCAGAAGAAAGCCTCCAAGGTAGGCTTTGACTGGGACAATGCACAAGACTGCCTGGTGAAGGTCCGCGAGGAGGCCGACGAGCTGCAGGAGGCCATTGCTAGTGGAGCCCCTGCGGAGGATCAGATCCTGGAGCTTGGCGATCTGCTCTTTGCGGCCACCAATGTGGCCCGGTTTATCGGTGCCGATCCGGAAGACGCGCTGACTCGCACCAACCGTAAATTTGTCCAGCGGTTCCAATATATCGAACAAAGCCTGCGCAGCAAGGGAAAAAGCGTGCAGGACAGCAGTCTGGATGAGATGGAGGCCCTCTGGCAGGAGGCTAAGGTCCAGGAGCGCAAGTAACGGCGGTCCTGCAGGAAAGGCCTGCAGTAGCTGCTTCACGCTCGGGGATCGATCAAAAGCTCCCTAGCCGTATATATACGCGAAGAAGCGGCTATGCTGTGAATATAGCGGCTATGAATCTTTGATTTGAAGCAGGGATTGCAGTTTATAATGTAATAGTGCTATACTCTGCTAACCCTCTTCTTGCCGGGAAGGAAGAAGCCCGCTTTTCAAAAAAACGGCGAGTCGTGGCAGGATTTTCGGGTGGCATCCAGAATATCATAAAGACGAAATGGCGATTTGCGGCAGATAATGGCAGTAAATCTCGTTTCATTTATTTTTTCGTATCCTAGGAGGAACCTTAAACTATGAACAAGACAGATCTGGTTAACAACATTTCCGAGAAAAACGGATTGGCAAAGAAAGACGTAGAAGCAGTACTGAATGGATTCCTGGGTGAAATCACCGAAGCTCTGGCTAAAGGCGATAAAGTCCAATTGATCGGTTTCGGCACTTTCGAAACCCGCAAACGTTCCGGTCGTACAGGCCGTAACCCGCAAACGGGCACAACCATTGAAATCCCTGAATCGACTGTACCGGCCTTCAAGGCAGGTAACAAGCTTAAAGAAGCTGTCAACTAATGCGTCTCGACAAATTTCTGAAAGTCTCCCGTTTGATTAAGCGCCGTACGGTGGCCAAGGATGTGTCCGAACAAGGTCGGGTGCTGATTAACGGACGGGAATCCAAACCCAGCAGCACAGTAAAGCTCGGCGATGAGATTACAGTGCAGTTCGGTCAGAAGCTGGTAACGGTCAAGGTAGAAAAACTGGTGGAGACGACCCGCAAGGACGAAGCCGCCGGGATGTATACCCTGCTCCGGGAAGAGCCGGTTGCCAAGAGCAACGGGCTGGAGTGGTAAGTGCCGGTAACTTAGCTTATACGGATGCCTGATGAAAGAAAGCGTAACTTTACATTATTGTAGAGTTGCGCTTTTTTTGCGTAGATAAGGTGACTTCAGAGATACTCAGCATGTTTTTTTAAAACAAGCTCCTGTTCTATCTTGAACTTCCCCACCATAGATTAGAGGTAAGAAGGAGGGGTACATGCTATGGTTGAAACAGGAAAAGTCAATAAGCAGCATGATCTGCATATGCACGACCGCAAGCATCTGGAATTGACAGGTGTGCAGAATGTGGAAAGTTTCGACAGCGAGGAGTTTCTGCTGCGTACAGAACTCGGCCATCTCACCATCCGCGGGAGCCATTTACATATCAAAAATCTCAGCCTGGAAAACGGACTCCTGTCGCTGGAAGGCAACGTTCATTCATTGATTTATCTTGATCCCGGTTCGCAGGGCAAAAACAAGGGAATTATCGGCAAGCTCTTTAAATGAACCCCGGGGTCCAATGGGTAACCCTGCTCTACATGATGCTGGCCGGGGCGGCAATGGGACTCGCCTATGACGGCTACCGGGTGCTGTCGTTCAAGTTAAGGTTTCCCAACTGGCTATGCGCCGCTCTGGATTTGCTGTACTGGCTGTGGGCCGCCCTGCTTGTGTTTCGTCTTCTGTATGCAGGTAATCAGGGGCAATTGCGGTTCTATGCGTTCCTTGGTCTATTTCTGGGTGTATGGATCTATTTTTTGATCTTCAGTGTTACGGTGCGGCGTTTTGTGGTAATGTTAATTCAGTTGGTTCATTCTGTGTTCAAATTCCTTTGGAAGCTTGTAACCATCCTGATCGGGATGCCGCTTCTGTGGCTCTGGCGCCTTCTCAAAGGGATACTGACGCTGCTCGGACGTATTGCGCTGTTTATTCTCAAGCTGCTCTTGCGTCTAACGAAGCCGCTTTGGATACTGCCTGTTAGATGGCTTTCTCCCTATTGGGCACGGCTTGTTCATAGCACATGGATGACAACAATTACTACTTGGCTGACCACCCGATGGAAACGCTGACCTTGAAGAGGGGGACGCAGCATGAACAGATTTTCTGCAGAAGAGAAGAATGCGAATAAAGCTTCGGCTGCCGGTGCGAAGCGGAGGAAATTGATCTGGCTGGTCGTTGTAGCGGTTTTTTTCGGCTGGGCGGGTTATATTTTCATTTCTCAACACGCGCTAATCGCGGACAAGAGTGCCGATCTGGCTAAGAAGCAGGAGACCAAGGATAGTATTACCAAAACTCTGAATCAACTGAAATATGATGTATCCAGGCTGAATGATGATGAGTATATCGGCCAATTGGCGCGTAAATGGTATAATATTTACCCTCAGGGGGAGACTCCGATCCGAACAGAGCAATCAGAGAAATAAAGCAGGTCAAAAGGGCTTTTCGCTCTGTTGCCTTGCTCTTCTCTTTACTGTATAATCAAATCACCGCAGACAGGATGACCTTAATATTCGTCTGTATATTTTTAAGGGAGGATCATTTTATTCTATGGCAATTGAAGTGGGCACCAAGTTAGAAGGCAAGGTGACAGGCATCACGCATTTCGGAGCATTTGTGGATCTGTCAGGAGGTGTCACAGGTCTCGTTCACATCTCGGAAATCGCCGATAATTACGTCAAGGATGTTAACGATCATCTGAAGATTAGTGATGTAGTAACAGTCAAGGTGATCAACGTCGACAAGGACGGCAAGATCGGACTTTCCATCAAGCAGGCCGTTGATAAGCCGGCATCGGAAGTACGTCCCCCAAGAGCACCAAGACCTGAACGTCCAAGCGGTGGAGACCGTTTTGGCGGCGGTGGAGGCAACGGTGGTGGAGGCGGTGGATTTAATCGTGAACGGGGAGGGCGTCCATTCAAGCCTGCAGCCGGTAAACCTTCATTCGAGGATAAAATGTCACGCTTCCTGAAAGACAGCGAAGAGCGCATGTCTTCGATTAAGAAGAACACAGAAGGAAAACGTGGAGGCCGTGGAGCCAAGCGCGTATAATCCCAAACTTGAACATCATAAATAACCGCAGGGGCTTTTGGCCCTTTGCGGTTTTTTTGTTTTTTGTGTAGTGTGCGGGCAAGGATTCACGACCCTTAACTTTTTTTGTCGGGGACCGCCAAATCGGCGACAGCATCCTTGCCAATCTCACATTACATTAGGGCAATCGCTGGCGAATGCCTGCCGCCTTTCACTGGTAACAGTCGGACGTTGCGACTAATCAAGCTGAGTAAGTCGCTGTCCCATAAGGAATAAAGGGCTTTTTCCGAGGTTTGTCGGGACAGGCTTTTTTGTCGGAAATTTCTTATCACTTACCTTCCGTTTCTGACAAACTTTCTCAGAACCGCCACTATATAATGAAAACCATAAATTTGGAAACGGGTGGTGTAGAGTAATGAGTAAAAGCAATGTGGTTAATTTGCCGGAGTGGACAAGAACAGGAAACAAGGACAAAGCACAAAAAGAGGACTTGGGATCGCGCCTGAAGACATGGGCTCAGAATCAGCGTACCCTTAAGCTTCTATCTGCGAAGAAATGGATGCTGCTCCTCAGTGTCATGGGATTCCTGCTTGGACGAGCTACCATCCTGAATGAGCTGTCCCCGTTCGCTGCTGCTTATTTTGCCGTCATTATGTTTATACGCAGAGATTCTATGCTTCCCGTGGCCGCAGCGATTATCGCAGGCAGCCTCTTTACGCCTTTCCCTGGGGGTCTGGTAATCACCGCAGAACTGATTATTTTTATGCTGGTCTACAAGGGAATGGAAAGCTTCCAGCGCATTGATCTCTCTTATGCACCGCTTATGGTTTTCGTATCATCTTTTATGGTGGGTCTGTTTCAAATCGTAATTGGCCCTTCATTCACCTGGTATCCAATGATGATGATGACCCTCGACGCAGGGCTCGGATTTGTCCTGACACTGGTATTCGTGCAGGCGCTTCCACTATTGACCTTTCGGCAGAAGAGCCGATCACTGCGCAATGAGGAAATTCTCTGCTTAATTATATTGCTTGCCTCCGTAATGACCGGGCTCGTCGGCTGGTCTATAGGGGGGCTGTCTTTAGAGCATATTCTTTCTCGATATCTAATTCTATTGTTTGCAATGGCTGGCGGTGCCCCGCTAGGGGCCGCTGTCGGGGTAGTTACAGGGCTAATTCTCAGCCTGGCCGATATTGGGGCGATTTATCAGATGAGCCTGCTGGCTTTTTCCGGGATGCTGGCGGGCATGATGCAGGGTGGCCGGAAAGGTGCGGTTTCTATCGGAATGCTACTAGGCTCAAGTATTCTATCCGTTTATTTCACGGGTCCGGGTGATATGATGGCTTCAACATGGGAGACTTGTGTAGCGGTGGTGTTATTTCTTCTGACTCCGCGCAGCATGATTTCGGCAATCGCCAAATATGTGCCGGGAACAGCCGATCATAGTCGATCTCAGCATGAGTATGCCCGCAGGGTTCGGGATATTACGGCAGAAAGGGTGACACAGTTTTCGCAGGTATTCCGCCAGCTGTCCAGCAGCTTCGGGCAAATATCACATGCCGGAGAGTTGGGAACAGCCGAACGTGAGATGGAAGATTTCATGAGTACGGTGACAGACAACGTCTGCGCCGGGTGCGTACGCCGCGGTCATTGCTGGGATGCGAAATTCTATCAGACCTATCGTTATATGACCGATATGATGAGCACTGTAGAGGAATGCCCGGATGTCACAGCCACTCAGCTTCCTCCTGAATGGAGCCGGATTTGCGGTAAGACCGGTGAAGTTCTGGAGTTCATGAAGGGTCAATACGGCCTTTACCAGCATGATATGCGGTGGAAAAGACAAATATACGACAGCCGGCAATTTGTTGCCGAGCAACTGTCTGGCGTCTCCCAGGTGATGGAGGACCTGGCCAAAGAAATTAAGCGGGAGGGACAGGCAATGTATCGCCAGGAAAGCCAGATCCGTGAAGCCTTGGAGAAGCTGGGCTTGTCCATCCATAGCATTGATATATTAAGCCTTGATCCTGGTCGTGTGGAAATCGAGGTGCTTCATGCCTATACACGCGGGTTCGATGAATGCCGCAAAATGATTGCTCCGTTGCTCTCGGATATTCTTAATGAGAACATAGCTGTCATGAGCGAGACGGCAGTACATCCCCGTGAAGGGCTTTCGATGGTTACGTTCGGATCAGCAAAAGCATATGAGGTAAATACCGGGGTGGCCAATGCTGCCAAAGGGGGAGATTTACTGTCAGGTGACAGCTTCAGCACAGTAGAACTGGGTAACGGAACCTTTGCTGTATCCATCAGTGATGGAATGGGCAACGGTGAGCGTGCGCGAATGGAGAGTAGCGCGGCACTGGGAATGCTGGAGAAGCTGCTGCAATCCGGTATGGACGAGAAACTGGCAGTCAAATCCGTTAATTCGGTGCTGATGCTTCGTTCCCCTGACGAGTTCTATGCCACCGTAGATATGGCGCTAATTGATCAATATTCCGCACAGACCACTTTTATGAAAATCGCCTCTGCGCCGAGCTTTATCCGGCGGGGCAGCGAGGTGATTCCAGTGACAGCCAGCAATCTACCTATTGGTATTATTCAAGATATGGAGGTGGATCTGGTCACCTTGCAGCTTCATCCGGGTGATATTCTCATTATGATGACCGACGGTATTTATGATGCACCAGGATATGCCGTTAATAAAGAGATATGGATGAAACGGATGATACAGGAGCTTGAGGGCGATGATCCGCAGGACATGGCTGACATCCTTCTGGAGAAGGTCATCCGTTACCAAGGGAATGAAATCCATGATGATATGACCATTGTCGTCAGTCGGATTGACCATTATCATCCGGAATGGTCCAGCCTGCAGCTGCCTGGAATCGGGCGTATGGAGCGCCCGCGTACGGTGAGCTAGAGTACAACTGCTCTGTTCTATTGTTATCTAGACTTCTATAGCATCAGCCTTCTAATGTTGCACAAGCTTAGGCAGTGTTTTGCTTCCGCACTTGTTGCACTTCAAGCACTTGCCCTTGCTTTTGCCTGCCGAGTCGAATGAAATGATGACTCGCCACCACTTGTTCCCCCCACCCAAACACCGCAATTTGTGGTAGGGTTAGGCTTTTGAAAAAGTGAAAGGTATGGAACGGAGAGAAATTTTGGAGCTGTAGAAGCGAAGCGTTCGCCTTTGTCACCGGATTTTCACTTATAAATCACTATTGAATAAATCCGGGGACAACAGCGATCGAAAGCCCAACATTTCTCGCAGTTCCCCTTTATTCACATTCTTTCTAAAAGCCTTTCACCTCACAAAATGCGAGTTTGAAATCTCTCATTTCTGGACATGCTAGAAACAGAGGTTTCAAACAAAGGGGAGTGAATGGTTATGAAGCAGATTCTGCTCATTACAGACGGATGTTCGAACGTGGGGGAAAGTCCGGTGATGGCAGCGGCGCATGCCCTGCAGGAGGGAATCACCGTTAACGTGGTCGGTGTGATTGATCATGGAACCATTGGCGAGCTGGGTAGCCGGGAGATTGCCGATATTGCGAAGGCCGGAGGGGGGCTGAGTCGTATAGTCGGAACACCGCAATTGGCTCAAACGATACAGATGATGACGCGCAAAACCGTAGTTCAGACCATTCAGCGGGCGGTTAATAAAGAGGTGAAAAAAATACTGGGTGATGGCTCGCTGGAAGAGTTGCCGCCGCTACAGCGTTCTCAAGTTGTCAATGTCGTAGACGAGTTGACGGAGACTTCCCCGCTGCGCATTGCTCTGCTCATTGATGCTAGCGCGAGCATGAAGCCCAAGCTTGCTGCAGTAGAGGATGCTATCCGAGATCTGGCGCTTAGTTTGGAAGCACGAGAAGGCAAAAGCGAGATTGCTGTTTTTCATTTTCCCGGACGCTCCAGCAGTGAGGATGCAGAGCTTGATATGGACTGGACCAGCAACGTGTCTGGTGTCCGCTCTTTGTTCTCCAAGCTGCGGATGAAAGGCGCTACTCCTACAGGGCCAGCGATTTTCAAGGTGCTTGAGCATTACCGTTATGATACACTGGATGGACATCAAGGACGCCGGATGCTTGAAGATCCAGATGAAAGAGAAGGGATGATTGGTGGGTATGTCGTCTAATCCGCCTTATCCTCTCGGCACCGTTATCACCGGGAAATGGCGGGGAAACCGTTATGTGATACAGCGATTGCTGGGCAGGGGCGCGAATGGAACCGTTTATCTTGTGCAGCGACAAGGGAGACGGGAATACTATGCACTGAAGATGGGATACGATGCGCTTGATTTGCAATCCGAGATCAACGTGCTCACTTCCTTGCAGTCCCGCCGGAAGCGCAATGAATTCCGCGCCCAGCGGGAATCACCTTTGTCTTCCTATCTGCTAGAAGCAGATGATTACATGGAAGACGATAATAAGCCGTTCTATGTAATGAGATATGTGCAGGGCAGACCGCTGCATCATTTTCTCTCCAGGAACGGACCGGATTGGCTTGGGCTTGTGGGCCTGAAGCTGCTTGATAAGTTGCGCAGGCTTCATGAATGCGGATTTGTCTTTGGTGATCTAAAGCCGGAGAATGTTATGGTTTCTGACGTTGGAGAAGCCGAGCTGATAGACTTTGGCGGCGCAAGTCCAATGGGGCGCAGTGTGAAGCAATTCACCGAATGGCATGACCGCGGCTTCTGGAATGCCGGCAGCCGGACCGGGGATGAGGCGTATGATCTGTTTGCCTTTGCCGTTCTCTGTCTTCGCTTGCTCAATGAACAAGGTCTGAAGAGTGCGGCTCAGCAGCTTCCGCAGACGAGAAGTGTGGATGAGCTGTTGAAGCTGGCTCGCAGCCTGCCAGACAAGAAGTTGTCTTCCTGGATTTGTCATGCGCTAAAAGGTGGATTCAGCGGCTCAGCCGAGGCTATGGAGATTTGGAAGAATCATATATACGGCTCGCGTAAGGCTAGACCGGAGAATATGGCCACTCCCCGTTGGTTGAAGAATGCGTTTGGCTTGTCTTTATTCATGCTGGCCTTTACAATTTATTGGCTACTGCGATTTTAAAATTATACATACTGCCGGCTATGGATCAAGGATTGCCGGTATATGAACCTGTGCAAACGGCCGGGCGGGAAGGGAGCCGCATATGGAGCAAATGAACGGACTGGTGGATGCTGTACTGGAGTCTGCAGCTGAGCATGAGCTGTGGTCGCCTCATGACACCATAGTAGTCGCAGTATCCGGTGGCTCGGATTCTGTGGCTCTTTTGCATGTGCTGCATGAAATCGCGGCAAATCGGACACCTTTAAAATTAATATGTGCCCACGTAAACCATGGATTCAGGGTGGAGTCGGAAGAAGAGGCAGAGCTTGTTCGCCAGTTGGCGGTAGGGCTGGGCATTCCTTTCGAAATGGCGGAGTTTGATATTCCCTCTCTGACAAAGGACAGTGGCCTAGGCCCAGAAGGCACAGCCCGGGAGAAGCGTTATCAGTTTCTTATTGATACTGCTCACCGGTATGGAGCTCAAGCTGTCGCACTGGCCCACCATGCTGATGATCAGGCTGAGACTGTACTGATGCGGCTGTTGCGTGGAAGCGGGCTCTCGGGGCTGGCCGGCATGAGATGGAAGCGGACGGAAAAAAAGGTGCAACTCATTCGACCATTCCTCCGTATTAACAAAACGGCCCTTGTGGGCCTGTGCCAGGAGAATGGATATCCCTATGCGGAAGATGCCAGCAATCTGCTGACGCAATATACGAGGAATGCCGTGAGGCTGGAGGTGCTGCCTTTCCTGGAAAGTTACAGTGGACACTTGGGACAGTCTTTGCTTCAACTGGCAGATATTGCCGGATCTGAGGACGATTATATGGAAGAAGCTGCTGCCAGATGCTTTGATGAACTGGTTTCCGTAAATAACGGAAATTATACATTTGAAAGGGTATCCTTTGCGGCTGTACCCTTGGCTTTACAACGGCGTTTGATTAAACTAATATTAAATTATCTGTCGGCGGATTCTTCCATTACGGATTTCTCAAAAATTGAATCTGTGCGGCGGCGGACATTACAGGAATATCCTACGACTTGGAGTCTCGATCTGGGTGGGGGACTTACCTGTGTCCGGCAATATGACTTGATGTTGTTCTCGTCCAAGCCCTTGAAGCGGCAGGCAAGCTATACATATCGGATTTCTTTGCCCCAGACCCGGCTTTTGCTCGGTGAGATTGGGAAAGTGATGACGATGACGGTGCTGGAGAGAGAAAGCTTTTTTTTACGTGGGGAGCAGTCTGAAGTGATGTCGGCATGGTTTGACCTTGATGAATTGGTCTTCCCGCTGACCGTCCGATCCAGATTACCTGGAGATATCATTAAGATTATGGGATTAAACGGAAGCAAAAAGGTAAAAGATATTTACATTGATGATAAAATACCTTCTTCCGAGCGATCTGTAATTCCCCTCGTGTGCGATGGTTTGGGCAATATCGTCTGGATTCCGGGCGTAAGACGCTCGATGCATGCCGCAGTAGGGCGGCATACGGCCGCGGTCCTTCTCCTGTCGCTGGAAGACAGTGACGGGATCGAAGAAACGTAATGGTCGAAGTAAGTCTTTCATAGTATAACTTAGGAGGTCTCGCAAGTTGCAAAACGATATTAAAGAGGTTTTAATCAGCGAAGAGGAAATTCAACAGAGAATCAAGGAGCTTGGCACTGTGCTAAGCAAGGAATATGCAGGACGCAATCCTTTAGTAATCTGTGTTCTAAAAGGTGCGTTTATATTTATGGCAGATTTGGTTAAAGTCATTACAGTACCTCTGGAAATGGACTTTATGGCGGTATCAAGCTATGGAGCATCTACAAAGTCTTCCGGCGTTGTCAAAATCATCAAGGATCTTGATGTGTCGGTAGAGGGCCGTGATGTGCTGATCGTTGAGGATATCATCGATAGCGGTCTTACGCTCAGCTATCTGATCGAGCTGCTGCGTAATCGCAATGCCAAATCAGTCGCAGTAGTTACCCTGTTCGACAAACCTGCGGGACGTACAGTCAACCTTGAAGCAGAGTACACGGGGTTTGTATTGCCCGATGAATTTATTGTGGGCTACGGATTGGATTATGCCGAGCGGTATCGGAACCTCCCTTACGTCGGCGTACTGAAGCCTGAGATTTATTCGAATTAAACTATTGGCAGCCATACAGCTGGCGATCAGATTCCCAGGACTTCCCTTATTTGAGGTGTCCCGACAGGCTATGGTACAATAACTTGAGTGTTGTGAGAGGAGGTAGGGGATGAATCGGTTCATCCGGAATTCTGGTTTTTATTTGATTTTATTTTTAGTCGTGGTGGGTATTGTCCAGTTTGTAAGCAATGGAAATGAATCCGCCGATTTCCCTAGATATGACCAGTTAAGACAGGAAATCAAGAGCGATAATGTGAAGAGTGTGACGGTTCAGTTTGAAGGCAACGCGTTCCTGGTTACAGGTGAGTATAAAGAGCTGCCAGCAGACAAAAAGTCCAAAAGCTTCTCCACATATATCCCTCCTACAGATTCTGCTCTTAACGAATTGGTTAAGGCCAGTGATGAGCACGGCGTACAATATGAGCAGAAGAAGATGCAAGGCGACAGCATTTGGCTGACATTCCTCTCCTCCATTATCCCGCTGGTTATTATGTTCATCCTGTTCTTCTTCCTGTTCAATCAGGCGCAGGGTGGCGGCGGCAAGGTTATGAATTTCGGCAAGAGCAAAGCCCGGTTATATAATGAAGAGAAGAAGCGTGTTACTTTCGAGGATGTAGCTGGTGCCGATGAGGAGAAACAAGAGCTCGTCGAAGTCGTGGAATTCCTCAAAGATCCGCGCAAATTCGCGGCTGTTGGCGCTCGGATTCCTAAAGGCGTACTGCTTGTAGGTCCTCCGGGAACAGGTAAAACACTACTTGCTCGTGCCGTAGCCGGTGAAGCTGGCGTACCGTTCTTCAGTATCTCCGGTTCCGACTTCGTAGAAATGTTCGTCGGTGTCGGTGCTTCCCGTGTTCGTGACTTGTTCGAAAATGCTAAGAAGAATGCTCCATGTATCATCTTTATCGATGAGATCGACGCAGTCGGACGTCAGCGTGGCGCTGGACTTGGCGGCGGACATGATGAGCGTGAACAAACACTCAACCAGTTGCTCGTTGAAATGGACGGTTTCGGCGGCAACGAAGGTATTATCATTGTAGCGGCAACTAACCGCGCAGACATTCTTGACCCAGCCTTGCTTCGTCCGGGACGTTTTGACCGTCAAATTACGGTTGACCGCCCTGATGTGAAAGGCCGTGAAGCGGTACTGAAAGTTCACTCCCGCAACAAGCCGTTGACGAAGGATGTTAAGCTGGATGTAATCGCCAAGCGTACAACTGGATTCACCGGTGCAGATCTGGAGAACCTTCTGAACGAAGCAGCCTTGCTCGCTGCTCGCCGCAACCGTAAGGACATCTCCATGCGCGAGGTGGATGAAGCGATTGACCGCGTGATCGTGGGTACGGAGAAGCGCAGCCGTGTCATCAGCGACCGCGAGAAACGCATTGTGGCTTACCACGAAGCAGGTCATACCATTGCTGGTTACTTCTTGGAGCATGCCGACATGGTGCATAAGGTAACGATTATCCCGCGCGGACGCGCTGGTGGATATGTCATTATGCTTCCTAAGGAAGACCGGATGCTTGCAACCAAGCAGGAATTGCTTGATAGAGTTACGGGACTCCTTGGTGGCCGTGTTGCCGAAGAAATGTTCATCGGCGAAATCGGTACGGGCGCATACAGTGACTTCCAGCAAGCTACGTCTATTGTTCGCAGCATGATTATGGAGTACGGTATGTCTGATAAGCTGGGACCTCTGCAGTTCGGAACCTCCCAAGGTCAAGTATTCCTGGGTCGTGATATCGGACATGAGCAGAATTATAGTGATTCCATCGCTTATGAGATTGATCAAGAAATGCAGAACTTTATCCGCACGTGCTACGAGCGTTGTAGAGAACTGTTGACCAAGTATTCCAAGGAAATGCACCTTATTGCCAACACTTTGCTTGAGAAGGAAACACTGGAGCTCGATCAGATCAAAGAACTGATCGAGCAGGGTTACCTGTCTGAAGATGGCAAGCCGGAGGAATCTGAAGGGGTTGTCCATGAAGGTGGAGAGCCAGTGATCGATTCTATCGGAGATGTGCGTGTGCGTATTCAAGGCAAGCCTGAGGATACTCAGTCCACAACACCGGATCTGGCCAAGGATATCCCGAACAATCCGGGATCCGAAGGAAACAATGGCTCGGACGACAGTAATAATGGCGGCGGCGGAACACCTTCCTAAGTCGTGATTGGATAACATTCGCAGGGCCTAATCCGGAGAACATTCGTGTTCTCCGGATTTTTTGTGTTAGGATTGTATAAAATCCAATCTCTGTTTCGTATAACGGTTACATTGACAGGGGCTGGAACGTTGTGTACATTAGTGATTAATATTACTTACTTTTTATAGGGTCCAATTTGACATGAACGCGCCGGCCTCAAGCCGCGAAGACATAAGGGGGAGAACAGACCGTGGAAGCTCTGGCGCTGGAGCGCAAGCAGGAACAGAATCGTGAACTTCGTATACGTCTCGAACAGCTTAAGAAAGAACGAAACGCAATCATTTTGGCTCATTACTATCAACGGGATGAAATTCAGGAGGTTGCTGATTTCCGGGGTGACTCGTTTTTGCTAGCTCAAAAGGCAGCGGAGACTGATGCAGAAGTGATCGTGTTCTGTGGTGTGCATTTCATGGGGGAAAGTGCCAAAATTTTGGCGCCTAACAAGACAGTAATCATTCCTGACGAACGCGCCGGTTGCCCCATGGCTGATATGGTCAATGTGGAAGGCCTTCGCAAGCTAAAGGCACAACACCCGAATGCTAAAGTCGTTACTTATATCAATTCGTCGGCTGAAATTAAGGCAGAGACGGATATTTGCTGTACCTCCGCGAATGCGGTGAAGGTTATTGAATCGCTGGACGCCGAAGAAATTATTTGGGTACCGGATAAGAACCTCGGACAATATGTTCAAGACCAAACCGGCAAGAAGCTGATCATTTGGGAAGGCTACTGCAACACCCACGACATGTTGACCGTCAAGGATGTAGTGGAGATGAAAGCCAAGTACCCTGATGCGGAGTTCGTGGTCCACCCGGAATGTCGCCCTGAAGTTGTAGCCATGGGGGATTATGTCGGTAGCACCACCTCGATTCTGGAATACTGCCGCAAGTCGGATCGCAAGCAGTTTATTGTCGGCACTGAAGATGGTACCGGATATCAGCTTCGCAAGGATAGCCCGGATAAAGAGTTCCATTTTGCCACAAAATTTCTCGTGTGCCCTAATATGAAGGTGAATAATCTCAAAAAATTGGTGAAGGCCCTGGAAACGATGAAACCGCAAATTTACGTTCCACCCGCTATCGCCGACAAAGCCAGAACTTCCTTAGAGCGCATGCTACTAGTCAAGTAGCATGCGCTACTCTTTCGTTGAAACAGGTGAGCGGTCATGATTCCACAATATTTGGTTGATTTTGATCTCCGGGATATTCCGACTGTAAAAACGGATTGCATCGTCATAGGCTCCGGGATTGCCGGATTATTCACAGCAATTAAAGCCGGTGAAGACCGGCGTGTCATTGTGATTACTAAGAAATCGCTGATGGAGAGTAATACCCGCTATGCACAGGGGGGGATTGCTGCAGTTATTTCAGAAGATGATTCCCCGGCCTACCATCGCCAAGACACGCTAATGGCGGGAGTAGGCCTCTGCTCTTCTGCTGCTGTGGATGCCCTCGTCAATGAGGGGCCAGAGGGTGTGCATGAGTTGATTCGACTGGGTACATTATTCGATAAGGAAGATGGTGTTCTGGCGCTGACCCAGGAAGGGGCGCACAGCCACCGTCGCATTCTTCATGCCAACGGCGATGCTACTGGTTATGAGATTGTAAGGGCTTTGGGCCAGCAAGTGGCGGAGCATAACAATATTGAGGTATGGGATGATCATTATGTCATAGATCTCATTACTGAGGGCGGAGAATGTGTTGGCGTACTGTTGCAGCAGCCAGATGGCGGAAAGTTATTTCTGCAGGGAGACGCAACAATACTGTGTTCCGGCGGGGGCGGCCAGTTATTCCGTTATACGACCAACCCTGAGGTTGCTACCGGTGACGGTGTAGCGATTGCATATCGGGCAGGCGCGCACATTCGAGATATGGAATTCATCCAGTTTCATCCTACAGCGCTTAGTTATCCAGGTGCTCCTCGCTTCCTGATCTCTGAAGCGGTGCGTGGGGAAGGTGCGGTACTGCGTAATATCAACGGTGAGCGTTTCATGGAACGGTATCATGAATTGCTAGAGCTGGCACCACGCGATATTGTTGCCCGGGCGATTGTAAGTGAGATGGAGTTAACTAAATCGACTTTTGTCTATTTGGATATTACCCATGAATCGCCAGAGAAGGTGAAGCATCGTTTTCCGACCATATATGAGACTTGCATGAGCTACGGACTGGATATTACCTCAGATTGGATTCCGGTGGCTCCGGCTGCGCATTATATGATGGGGGGCATTAAGACCGATCTGAACGGGGAAAGTAATATTTCCCGCCTGTTTGCCTGTGGTGAAGTGTCCTCTACAGGTGTGCATGGAGCGAATCGCCTGGCGAGCAATTCTTTGTCCGAAGCAGTTGTATTCGGCCAGCGGATTATTGACAGGATTCACGAGCTGCCACCTTTGGGGCGTGATGTGAATGCCGTTAGTATCCAGGAAGGGCGTACAGAAGCATCTACTCAGGCTATCGTGGAACGTCGTTTGAAGCTGCAGAAGGTGATGGTTCGCTATGTCGGGCTGCGGCGTAATGAGGAGATGCTATCTAAGGGGTTGGAAGAGCTGAAGCGGCAGGTGCCGATCTTTGGGGCATCACTATCTAAGCGTGAGGAATACGAGTTCGCCAACATGCTGACCTGCTGCTTGCTGATCACGGAGTCGGCGCTTGCCCGGCAGGAAAGCCGCGGAGCGCATTACCGTGAGGATTATCCGCAGCGTAATGATGAGGAGTGGCGCAAACACCTGCTCCAGACTCGTGAGCTGGGAATAGTGGAGGAATTAAGCGATGATGTTTAACGGATATAATGAAGAACTGGTACAGTCCATCAAGTCATGGCTGCGTGAAGATGTGGGTTCGGGTGATATTACTACTCAGACTACAATTCCTGTCGGTCATGAATCGAAGGGTATAATACATGCCAAGGAGAGCGGCATCATTTGTGGCTTGCCTGTGGCGGAACTGGTATTCGAGGTCGTAGACCCGTCACTGACGTTTACTACCCATGTTCAGGAGGGTCAAAGGCTAGAGAAGGGCGCTGTAATCGCCGAGGTAGAGGGTAGCACACACGCTATCCTGACCGGTGAACGACTCGCGCTTAACTTGATGCAGCGGTTATCGGGAGTGGCTACACGCACGTCTTCTTTTGTACAGGAGCTTGAAGGCCTGCCAACCCGCCTTGTCGATACTCGTAAGACCACTCCGGGCCACCGGATGCTGGAGAAATACGCAGTCCGTGTAGGCGGAGGAGCGAACCACCGTTTTGGGTTGTATGATGCGGTGATGATTAAAGACAACCATATTAAAGGTGCTGGCGGAATCCGGCAGGCAGTCAGTCGTGCAAGAAATAATATTCCGCATACGATGACCATCGAGGTCGAGACAGAGAACCTGGAGCAGGTGGAAGAAGCACTGGCGGCTGGCGCCGATATCATTATGCTGGATAACATGTCTACAGACATGATGAAGGAAGCCGTAGCCAGAATTAAAGCGAAAGCACCGCATGTGAGAACTGAAGCCTCCGGCAATGTGTCACTAGAGACAGTACGGGCAATGGCCGAGACGGGTGTTGACGTAATTTCGGTTGGTCGCTTAACGTACTCTTTTTCCTCGCTGGATATCAGCCTGGACCTTAACGCCAAGAAGGAGGGTCCTGTCTCATGATGCTGGCAGTTGATATCGGTAATACTAATATTGTTCTCGGTATATATAAAAAGCGCGAGCTACTGCATCACTTTCGGCTGAGCACTGCTCGTCAATCAACGGTGGACGAATATGGTGTACTGATACACAATTTGTTTCAAATGTCGAATATCTCGGTCAAGGATGTAGAGGGCGTCATTATATCCTCTGTAGTGCCTCCGCTGGTTCAGACAATCGTTGATATGTGTGTAAAATATATCGGTAAAGACCCCCTGCTGGTGGGACCGGGAATTAAGACAGGACTTAATCTACGGTATGAGAACCCCCGTGAAGTAGGCGCAGACCGGATTGTGAATGCTGTTGCAGCTATTGAACAATACAAATGTCCGCTCGTGGTTGTCGATTTCGGGACTGCGACCACATTTGATTGCATCGATGGAGATGCCAATTATCTTGGCGGAGCCATTGTCCCTGGCCTTGGCATCTCTACTGAAGCGCTGTATCAGCGAGCTTCCAAGCTGCCGCGCATCGAACTGGAGAAGCCGAAAAAAGTGATTGGACGCAATACGGTTCATGCCATGCAGGCCGGAATCATTTTTGGTTATGCGGGTCAGGTTGAAGGGATTGTAAAACG
Organism: Paenibacillus sp. MAHUQ-45; assembly: GCF_058133325.1. Classification (NCBI taxonomy): domain Bacteria; kingdom Bacillati; phylum Bacillota; class Bacilli; order Caryophanales; family Paenibacillaceae; genus Paenibacillus; species Paenibacillus sp. MAHUQ-45. Next base: position 12,704 of record NZ_JBYUPV010000022.1, on the reverse strand, counting down.
TATCAAAATCGAAATGAATGCGCCGGAATTAAAGGTCATTGCAACGGGTGGGCTGGCCCCGCTTATCGCTGGAGAGACGGAGTGCATCGACGAGATTAATCCGTTGCTCACGCTTGAAGGCCTGCGTATTGTTTACGAACGTAATAAATAAGATTGCCCAGAGAGGCTATATAGACGAACAAAAGAAAGCAACAAAAGCGAGAAGGAACGAAGGGGAAGTTTGGAACTGTAGGAGCGTAGCGCTCGCCTTTGTCGCCAGATTTCAACCGCTAGAAGCGGTTTAATCGAGGAAATCTGGGGACAACAGCGACCGGAAGTCCAAACATTCACCGTAGTGACGACTGAGCCTTACGTTCGAATCTAAAGTTTGTTTATATAGTCAGAATAAATGATAGGAGGAGTATGCACCCAATGGAAAATAAAAAGGATCGGCTTGTCCGGGGAACGGCTTTTAACGGGAAAGTAAGAGCATTTGCGGTCCGTACGACAGAATTGGTCGAAGAGCTGCGACGTAGACATGATACATTTCCGGTGGCTACAGCCGCTCTGGGGCGCACCGTTACTGCTGCGGCCATGATGGGAGCCATGCTCAAGGGCCAGGAGAGACTTAATATCAATGTTAAAGGTAATGGGCCAATCGGTCGGGTATTGGCAGAGTCCAACGCACTGGGAGAAGTTCGAGGATATGTGCACAATCCTCACGTCCATCTGCCGAGCAACAGTTTAGGCAAACTCGATGTGGCGGGTGCTGTCGGCACTGAAGGATTCATTGAGGTCATCAAAGATTTGGGATTGAAAGAGCCATACGTTGGCAGTGTGCCGATTATCTCCGGAGAACTTGGTGATGACTTTACTTATTACTTCGCGGTTTCCGAGCAAACACCAGCGGCTGTAGGCTTGGGCGTATTAGTAGATACGGATAACTCAGTCATTGTGGCCGGAGGTTTCATCATTCAACTGCTTCCAGGTCTTACGGATGCCGAAATCACGGAGATTGAGCAAAAGCTAGGGGCTACACCTTCCGTTACCTCCCTGCTGGAACAGGGTTTGGAACCAGAGGAAATGATGCGTTGGCTTTTGCCTGATGCTGTGGTGCTGGATGAACTGGATATTCATTTTGCCTGCCAGTGTTCACGTGAACGGGTGGAGCAGACCCTGATCAGTCTGGGACAGCATGAACTGGAGCGTCTGATTGAAGAGGATGAGCAGGCTGAAGTAGTATGCCATTTCTGTAACGAAGCTTATCAATTTAACAAAGAAGAAATGCAGGCGATCCTGGATCAAGCGACATCGTAGGGCCGGCAGATAATGACAAGACAGGAACGCGCTTTGCGCAATGCCGTTGTTCTATTAGCTGCTGCGACCTTGGTATGCGGAGGGCTGCTAATCTGGAGTCTGCGTGCCATGGCCGTTCTTGAGGGAAACGAAGCGGATTCGGAATCGCCAGATGTTGCTGCGGCGGGTGGACAAGAGATCACCGAACAGCAATGGATTGCTGAGTTAAAAAAGAAACACGGCGACGAAGTGTTATTGGAAATGATTAATCACATCGTTGTCGGCAAAGAAGCGCAGACCCTGGGAATCCGGGTGACCGATACGGAAGTTAAGCGGGAACTGGAGCGCATCATAGCCGGTTATCCATCTGAAGAACAGTACTATGCTCAAATGCAATCTGAGCTGGGACTATCTCGGAATGAGGTGCTTGAAGAGACAGTGTACCGGCTGACGCTTCAGGCCGTAGCCACCGTTGGAATATCCATTAAGGATTCCGACGTTGACAGTTATCTGGAACAGAACGAAGATCGCTATCGTCCCAAGAAGGAAATGCAACTCTCTATGATTGAAGTGTCGACCTATAAGAAGGCACAGCGGGTCATGGACCGTTTGGAGAAGGGTGATGACTTCGCCGTTTTGGCGAAGGATTTGTCTATTAACGAAGAGAGCCGCTCGCGAGGCGGAAATCTGGGAACCGTAGAGGAAGATGATCCTTTCTGGCCGAAGGAACTGCTGAGTACAGCGGCAGGACTGGATATCGGGGACATTGCCGGTCCGCTTCAGACGGATGCGGGGTATGCTGTAATCCGGTTGGAACATAAAATTGAACGCCCGGTACCCGATACAGAAGAGATACGGTCACAAGTTCGTCAGGAACTGGCTTTAGAGCAGGCGCCACCCCTACAGCAGGTGGAAAGCGATCTGCGCATCAAATATGAAACTTTAATAAATATTGACAATAGTCTGGAACATTGATAATATGAGATTATTGAAAACCTACTGATTTAGTCGGAAATAATTCATTGTACTAATATTCATTTACATTCCAAGGAGGTTTTTGCTCATGGCTAAAGTCGTCAACAATGTTACAGAACTTATCGGAGGAACTCCACTAGTTCGTCTGAACCGCATTGTACCAGAAGGAGCAGCTGAGATCTATGTGAAGCTGGAATATCAGAACCCGGGCTCTAGTGTAAAGGACCGCATTGCAATCAGCATTGTGGAAGAGGCTGAGAAGGAAGGCCGTCTGAAACCGGGTGACACCATTGTGGAGGCGACCAGCGGTAACACTGGTATCGGTCTGGCTCTTGTGGCTGCTGCCAAAGGGTACAAGGTTGTTATTGTGATGCCTGAAACCATGAGCTTGGAGCGTCGGAACCTGCTGCGTGCTTACGGAGCGGAACTGGTGCTGACTCCGGGAGCAGAAGGTATGAATGGTGCGGTTAAGAAGGCAGAAGAGATTCTGGCTGAGAACCCAAGCTATTTTATTGCTGAGCAATTCAAGAACAAAGCAAATGTGAAGATTCACCGTGAAACTACAGGACCTGAGATCGTGGAAGCGATCGAGTCTATCGGTGGACCGCTGGATGCATTTGTTGCAGGGATTGGAACTGGCGGTACCATCACTGGTGCTGGCGAAGTTCTGAAGAGCCAATATCCAGGTGTGAAAGTTTACGCGGTAGAACCTGCAGCTTCCCCTATTCTGGCTGGCGGCAAACCAGGTCCACACAAGATCCAAGGGATCGGTGCGAACTTCATTCCTGAAATCCTCAACCAGGATGTATATGATGAAATCATTCATGTTGAGAATGAAGAAGCCTTCGAAACTGCACGTCGTGTAGCGAAGGAAGAAGGCATTCTGTCCGGTATTTCTTCCGGTGCAGCGGTATTTGCTGCGATCAAGGTCGCTAAAGAACTGGGTCCTGGTAAAAAAGTAGTTGCTGTGATCCCAAGTAACGGCGAACGTTACCTGAGCACACCGCTCTATAACTTCGAAGTTTAATTAGCTGCGTCTGTGCGGACGCTTCAGAGCCTTCGTCCCACCATTTGGTGGTGGCGAAGGCTTTTTAACGTTTTAATACGATTATTATCTGGTCATTTATGCCACGCACTAATTAATTTCTCGTATATAGCATGCATTTGGTAGAGTTATTTTGCTGTGTGGTCTTTTCAAAAGGGCCGAATGTACAGTATACTGACAGGCAATATACCGATAATTAATAATGATTATAAGAAGTAATGCTCACAAAACTTAAGTAGATGCTTACGAAGTAAGTTTTGTTACGTAGAAAGTTCAATGGAGTAATGCTCACAAAACTTAAGTAGATGCTTACGAAGCGAGTTTTGTTACGTAGTGAAATCAAAGAAGCGAAGCTTCACAAAACTAAGAGGATGCTTACGAAGTAAGTTTTGTTACGTAGAAATTTCAGTAAAGTAAAGCTTCACAAAACTTAAGTAGATGCTTACGAAGCAAGTTTTGTTGCGTAGTGAAATCAAAGAAGCGAAGCTTCACAAAACTTTTAGGAGGATGGCTTTGGAGATCTTAACGACACGGCAGTGGTGGGAGCAGTGGGCGAATGAAGGCTGGAGCACCCTGCCATTACTTATACAATCACAACAACAGTCCGGTGGTTTGCCTGCCTCTTGGAAGGCTGCATGGGAATTGGCATCTCCATATTCTGTCCTGCTGGAAAGCGGTAAAGGTGGCAGGTACACCTATCTCGGTCTCAAGCCTGCTTCCGTACTGAAAGGAAAAGGCGATTCCGCCGAAGTGATCGACCCTTTGGCTGGGAATGCCGATTCCGGATCGGATGGCTCGGCGCGACCAGCGGCAGGCTCTCTGGAAGGTCAGCCACTGGAGGTGCTGCAGTCCTGGATGTCAGGCTACACCTCCCCGCGCCTGCCTCTTGAGGAGATTCCACCGTTTTTAGGCGGCTGCCTCGGGTTTCTGGGCTATGATGTCGTTCGTTCGCTGGAACGTCTGCCGTCCTTGGCAGAAGACGATCCCGGGTTCCCCGATTACCTCTTCATGAGAATGGAAGAAGTATGGATTTATGACCATGAAACGGACATGCTCTATTGTGCAGTGCATGTGCCGCTGGCAAAGAAGGATTCGGCCCCGTCAGAAGAATTGGAGCGGCTATATAATGCTGCGCTAGGCCGTGTGGAGGTAATGCTGGCTCAGTGGGCAATGATCACATCGGCAGTGGGATTAATCGATAACAGCGCCGAAGTAGCCAAAATCTATGCCGGTGCCACCGGAGAATGGCCGGGCATGTCTTCGGCCTTTACCAATGAGCAGTTTCAGCAGGCTGTGCTGGACGTTCAGGAATACATCCGCAAGGGCGATGTATTCCAGGTGAACCTGTCGCTGCGTCAGGAAGCAGCGCTGAAATCGCAGCCAGAGGATGTCTACGAGTGGCTGCGCAGACTTAACCCGTCCCCATACATGGGGCTGCTGCGCTCGCCTGGCTTCGCGCTATCCAGCGCTTCGCCGGAGTTGCTTGTCAAGCTGCATGGGGACAACGTTAGCGCACGCCCCATCGCCGGCACCCGGCGGCGTGGGCTGACTCCCGCTGAAGATACCGCCATGGAGGCGGAGCTGCGCGGGAGCGAGAAAGAACGCGCCGAGCACATCATGCTCGTCGATCTGGAACGCAACGACATCGGGCGTGTCGCTGCCTACGGCTCGGTCCATGTGCCCGAGCTGATGACTGTGGAGCGTTACTCCCATGTCATGCACCTGGTCTCGCAGGTGGAAGGTACGATCGCTCCAGGCAAGGATGCCTATGATGTCATCGCCGCCCTCTTCCCGGGTGGTACGATCACTGGCGCCCCCAAGGTGCGCACCATGGAGATCATCGAGGAGTTAGAGCCGGTCCGGCGTGGCCCATATACTGGGTCTATGGGCTGGATTGACTATAACGGCAATATGGAATTAAATATTATTATACGTACACTAGCTGTGCAGAATGGTATCGGATACATTCAGACGGGCGCGGGAATTGTGATCGACTCTGATCCGTACCGTGAATACCGGGAATGTCACAATAAAGCCAAAGCGATAGTCACGGCGGTTCTTTGCAGTGAACACACGCAAGAATTGCAGGCTTCCGGCGGCGCCGAAGGGGGAGCAATATTATGATCTTGGTCATCGACAATTATGATTCCTTTACGTATAACCTGGTACAGTATTTAGGAGAACTGGGCGAAGAGGTGAAGGTATCCCGCAACGACGAGATTAGCATTGAGGAGATTGAAAAGCTGGCTCCAGACCATATTCTGATTTCCCCGGGACCTTGTACTCCAAATGAGGCAGGGATCAGCCTGGAGGTGTTGCAGCATTTCAAGGGGATCATTCCGATTTTCGGAGTGTGTCTGGGTCATCAGGCGATCGGGCAAGCCTTCGGAGGCAATGTCATCCGTGCTGAACGTCTAATGCATGGCAAGACCTCCCCGATTCACCATCACGGGACCTCGGTGTTTGAAGGATTGGAATCGCCCTTCACAGCAACACGTTATCACTCGTTGATCGTAGAGCGGGAGACTCTGCCGGATTGTCTGGAGATTACTGCTGAGACTGAAGAAGGCGAGATCATGGCCCTGCGTCATAAAGAGTATCCAATTGAAGGTGTCCAATTCCATCCAGAATCCATTATTACGGATCATGGTCACACCATGCTGCGCAATTTCCTGAAACGGAGAGCCGGACAATCGGCATGAAATATATAGGGATCAATGACGGCGTATTCGACGCCAAGGAAGCCGTGGTTTCTGTTCTGGATCACGGCTTTTTGTACGGCATAGGGTTGTTCGAGACCTTTCGTACCTATGACGGAGTCCCTTTCCTGCTGGATCGTCACTTAAAGCGGTTGGCGGCGGGGTGCAAGGAGCTTGGCATTCCTTTTGAACAGGAAGAAGGGCGCCTATTGCATTGGATTAAGCGAGTAATGGACAAGAACGGTTTGCAGGAGGCCTATATTCGCTATACAGTAACTGCTGGTGAGGATATTCTGGGGTTGCCCGCGGGAGACTACAGCCAGCCTAATCACCTGCTGTATATCAAGGAATTGCCTAAACGGTCAAATAAGCTCTATACCGCAGGCAAGCCACTGCAATTATTGTCTCACCGCCGGAATACACCGGAGGGGACGCAGCGCTTCAAGTCTTTGCACTATATGAATAATATATTGGCCAAGCGTGAGCTTTCGAAATATGCCTCTTCCACTGAAGGGGCCGAAGGCCTGATGCTTACGGCTGATGGGCACCTGTCTGAGGGGATAGTCAGCAATGTGTTTTTTGTTCATCATAATGTGCTATATACGCCTTCACTCTCTACAGGCATTCTTCCAGGCATTACCCGGGAAATGGTATTGGAACTGGCTTCGAGTGCTGGATTGAGAATTGAGGAAGGACAATATGAATGGGAGCGCCTAAGGACTGCGGACGAGGTCTTTCTGACCAACTCCGTGCAGGAGCTTGTCCCAGTCACTACATTGTGGGAACAAGATGAGCGTTACATCGTTGGCGACGGAAGCTGTGGCGAGATTACTGGACAATTGATCCATTTATACAGGGAAAGAACGGGGGCGAGACAATGAAACCTGTAATTTACAAGCGAACCTACCGTTGTGGCGATACGGAACTGACTTTGGGGCAGCGGACACTGGTCATGGGGATTCTCAATATCACCCCGGATTCTTTCTCCGATGGCGGACTGTGGAATGAGCCGGAGAAGGCGGTTGAGCATGCGTTACGGATGGCTGCTGACGGCGCAGACATTATCGATATTGGTGGAGAGTCAACACGCCCCGGCCATCAGCCGGTTAGTCTGGAAGAAGAGTTGGAGCGGGTCCTCCCGGTTATTGAGAGCATCCATCGTGCGGCGCCCCATCTGCCTTTATCGATAGATACCTATAAGGCTGAAGTGGCCCGTCAGGCACTCCTGGCAGGTGCGCACATCATTAATGATGTATGGGGAGGCAAAGCTGATCCAGCGATGGTGAGTGTAGCCGCAGAGGCAGACTGCCCGATAATTTTGATGCATAACCGTCATGATCGTAATTACACTAACTTCATCACGGATATGTCTGAGGATTTAAAAGAGGTTGTACAGCTCGCTATTCATGCAGGGGTGAAACCGGAACGAATCATTCTCGATCCCGGAATCGGTTTTGCAAAGGATCATGATGAGAACCTGAAAGCAATGATGTCACTAGATACACTGGCCGGACTAGGGTACCCGTTGCTGCTGGGTACTTCGCGCAAAAAATTCATCCGCACCGTGTTAGATCTGCCACCTGATGATGTTTTGGAGGGAACTGCTGCTACGGTAGCTTTTGGAATAGCTCAAGGTTGTCAGTTTGTACGGGTGCATGATGTGTCTCTTATCAAACGTACAGTGAAGATGTGCGATGCCATGCTATATGCTGCACCACCCGTGGTGCAGGAATAATTGATATTTGGAAAGGCGGCTCTCAGATGGATAAAATGAAATTACATCGAATGGAGTACTATGGGTACCACGGAGTTTTCGAGGAAGAACGTAAGTTAGGTCAACGATATTACATTGATCTGGAGTTCGATATTGACCTACAAAATGCAGGTCTAAATGACGATCTCACACAAACAGTGAATTATGCCGAAGTGCATGATTTAGTTAAAAATATTGTCGAAACCAAGTCCTTCAAGCTGATTGAGGCTTTGGGTGAATGTATTGCATCGCATGTACTGGACACTTATACTATTATCAATGCGGTAACGGTCAAAGTTACCAAGCCGCATCCGCCGTTCGACATTCATTTTCAGGGAGTGACCGTAGAGCTGCGCAGAACTAGAAAGTGAGAGTCGAACCAATGAATAACCATTCCACCTCTGAGGAATCAGAGGCTTATATTGCTTTAGGGGCTAATTTGGGTGACCGCGAGGGAACCTTGAAAGAAGCCTTACATCGGCTGGACAGTCATGATGGAATTGAAGTCATTCGTTGTTCAGGCGTGTATGAGACAGAGCCTGTCGGTTATCTCGATCAGCCGCAGTTTTTGAATATGGCAGCTACGCTGCGCACTACCCTTGCTCCGGAGATGTTACTAGACGTCATGTTGGAGATTGAGAATCAACTTGGACGTATCCGCGATATCCTTAATGGTCCGAGAACGGTAGATCTCGATTTGTTGTGGGTAGAAGGACAGACCCTCGATACTCCGAAGCTAACGCTACCCCATCCTCGTATGCTGGAGCGCGCGTTTGTGCTATTTCCATTGAATGACATCGTTCCAGAGCAAGAAGCCTCCGGACTCCGTGCCAGGGTCACAGAAGCGCTCCAAGATGTAGACGGAAAGGAAGGAATTCGGCTGTGGACAACAAGCGTATGGGAAGGCGGGTCAGGGCATTCCGTAAGCTGAAGGGTTATACTCAACAGGAATTAGCCGATAGTACGGGAATATCCTTGGCTGTGCTTGGCGCAGTCGAGCGTGGGAATAGACGATTAGAAGATCAAATTTTAAATAAAATTGCTGATGTTTTAGAGGTCACAGTTCAAGAATTGTCTGACCCTTCGTAACTCCATAGAAGGAAGGAGTGAAAGAAATGTTGAAGATTGGCGGCATCGAGATGAAGAACCAAGTTGTTCTGGCACCGATGGCCGGCGTATGTAACCCTGCTTTTCGTCTGATTGCCAAGGAATTTGGTACGGGACTGGTGTGTGCGGAGATGGTTAGTGATAAGGCGATCATCCACGGCAATAAGCGGACGCGTGAAATGCTGTTCGTAGACGAGCGCGAGAAACCGCTGAGTCTGCAGATTGTTGGTGGTGACCGTACTTCACTGGTGGAAGCGGCTAAAGTGGTGGACAAGGAAACCAATGCCGATATTATCGACATTAACATGGGCTGTCCTGTTCCGAAAGTAACCAAGTGTGATGCAGGTGCTCGTTGGCTGCTGAACCCGGATAAAATCTACGAGATGGTATCCGCGGTTGTAGAGGTCGTGGAGAAGCCGGTTACAGTTAAAATGCGGATCGGCTGGGATAGCGAGCATATTTTTGTCGAAGAAAATGCGCGTGCCGTGGAACGGGCTGGAGGTCAAGCAGTTAGCGTGCATGGTCGCACTCGGGAACAGCTCTATACTGGACGTGCAGACTGGAACTATATCAAAATGGCCAAAGAAGCTGTGTCAATTCCCGTAATCGGTAACGGTGACGTAAACACGCCGGAGGATGCCCGGGCTATGCTGGATCAAACCGGATGTGATGGTGTTATGATCGGCCGCGGAGCGCTAGGTAATCCATGGATGCTCTATCGTACTATTCAGTATTTGAGTACCGGTGAGCTGATGTCTGAGCCAGGACCAGAAGAGAAGATCAAAGTAGCTATTCTGCATATGGACCGTCTGATCGCTCTCAAAGGTGAGGCTGTAGCTGTACGTGAAATGCGTAAGCATCTTGCCTGGTACTTGAAGGGTTTGAAGGCTGCTGCACGGGTGAAGGATGTCATTATGGAAGAGACGAAACGCGATGAAATGGTGAAGATTTTGAATGATTTTGTCGATCGGTTGCAATATGAGGGAGATAACAGCGGCCCGGGCACGGAAGTGACTCTTTCCGCAGTGTAACCGCTCTTCCGCGAGCATGATTTGAATACCCACAACATTATATGTGCCATCATTGACATTTTGTAGCGGTTCCAATATAATTTCTCAGTATAAAATCGCCGTTACAGTTAGATCAATGCAGCAAGGAGGGTTCTTAACCCTTCAGATTCGCATATAGTTATGGTGTTTTCAATAAATGTATACGACAGGAGAATCGGTTGAGATGAGCGATAAAGAAGTCATCCTTACCCCGGACGGACTGAAGCGTCTGGAAGAAGAGCTAGAGAACCTCAAATCCGTGAAACGCCGCGAAGTGGCCGAACGGATCAAAGTGGCCATTGGCTACGGAGATATCAGCGAGAACTCGGAGTACGAAGACGCGAAGAACGAGCAGGCCTTTATCGAAGGACGTATCATCACTTTGGAGAAAATGCTTCGCAACGCGCGTATTATCAATAGCGACGAGATCGTTACAGATGTTGTAAGCATTGGCGTTACCGTAAGTGTAGAGGATATGGAGTATGGTGATGTAATGGAATATACAATCGTCGGCACGGCTGAATCCGATCCGCTCAATAACAAGATTTCTAACGAAAGCCCTGTGGGCAAAGCCATCATCGGCAAGAAGCAAGGCACTATTGTGGATGTAAGTGTACCTGCAGGCGTTATTCAATATAAAATTCTTGATATCCGAATGAAGTAAGCACGGACGCTTGCCGTCTGACATAGCATTGCTGTGGCACACACTGGTTTGGCTGAACCGGGCTGCAGACGCGGGGACATGTTTGGGAAAGCTTCCTTAGGGAAGCTTTTTTCAACATTAACCGGCAATATAGAACCACATATGGTTTCCTAAGCTGGAACGGGACTGTCCTCACAAGGCTGAAGGGCGGCGCCGTTTCTTCTTGCGTATATGACATTAATGAGTTTAGAGGGGATGAAAGGCATGACTGAAGAATTGCACAACGATGAGATTCAGGAGAATGAGCTTAGCGAGCTGTTGCAGATCCGCCGGGCCAAATTGGACGAGCTACGGGGACTGGGAATCGATCCTTTCGGTAAAAAGTACGAGCGTAACGCCAATGCAGGTGATCTGCTGAAAGAGTACGATAGCTTTACACAGGAAGAGCTTGAGGAGAAGGATGTCCAAGTCAGTGTAGCTGGTCGTATTATGGGTAAACGCAAGATGGGGAAAGCTAGCTTTGCTCATATTCAGGATCTTTCCGGCAAAATCCAGATCTATGTTCGTCAGGATAGTATTCCTGAGGCTCAATATGCAGCATTCAATATTCTGGATCTCGGCGACATTATTGGTATAAAAGGTACCGTGTTCAAGACTAAAACAGGCGAGACCTCTATTAAGGTGAAGGACCTTGAAGTCTTATCGAAGTCCCTGTTGCCATTACCTGAGAAATATCATGGTCTGAAAGATGTAGAACTGCGCTACCGCCAGCGTTATGTCGACCTGATCATTAACCCGGAAGTTCAACAGACTTTCATTGCCCGTTCTAAAATCATTCAATCTATGCGTCGTTATCTCGATTCGCTCGGATATCTTGAAGTCGAAACGCCGACACTTCATGCTATTGCTGGTGGTGCCGCTGCTCGTCCTTTCATTACTCACCATAATACGCTCGACATGCAGCTTTACATGCGGATCGCTATTGAACTGCATCTGAAGCGCCTAATTGTCGGTGGTTTGGAAAAAGTATATGAGATTGGCCGTGTATACCGTAACGAAGGTATCTCTACGCGTCACAACCCGGAATTCACGATGATTGAGCTGTACGAAGCATATGCGGACTACAAGGATATTATGAACCTGACGGAGAACCTGATTGCTCATATCGCACAAGAGGTACTTGGTACTCAGAAGGTTAACTACCAAGGGCAAGAAGTAGATCTGTCCCCTGGCTGGCGCCGTGTCTCCATGGTGGACGCTGTTAAAGAAGTTACTGGTGTTGACTTTGGTGTGCAAATGACTGACGAGGAAGCTCAACAATTGGCCAAGGAGCACCGTGTGCCTGTTGAGAAGCATATGACCTTCGGACATATCCTTAATGCGTTCTTTGAGCAATTTGTAGAAGAAACGCTAATTCAGCCTACTTTTGTTATGGGGCATCCAGTAGAGATTTCTCCTCTGGCGAAGAAAAATGATGTCGATCCGCGCTTTACGGATCGGTTTGAGTTGTTCATCGTTGCTCGTGAGCATGCCAATGCTTTCAGCGAGCTGAATGATCCGATTGATCAGCGCCAGCGGTTTGAAGCGCAGCTTCAAGAGAAGGAGCAAGGCAATGACGAGGCGCATGAGATGGATGATGACTTCATCCGTGCGTTGGAGCACGGAATGCCGCCTACCGGTGGACTGGGCATTGGTGTAGACCGTCTGATTATGCTTCTGACCGATTCTGCATCCATTCGTGATGTGTTGTTGTTCCCACATATGCGTAACCGTACTGCGGAGTAAGTGCAGTTTTAGTAATAGGTATAGCAACAAGAGCCAAGAGGACCTCTAAAGAGGGTTCTTCTTGGCTTTTGTTCTAATGAATCAATTTAATTTAAAAAAAGACTTGCAATGAGTTGCTATACATGGTATATTCTAATTCCGGCCAAGAAATAACAATGCCGAGCTCGAAAATGAAGTTCGAAAAAAGAAATTCAAAAAAGAGCTTGACATTAAAACGCCGGACATGATATAGTATAAGAGTTGCTGCTGAGACATTGGGCGGACAACGAGAACAGCTTGATCTTTGAAAACTGAACAACGAGTGAGTATCGAATTCACGCAAGTGAGTTCACAAATGAGAATTTAATTCTCGTCAGATGTTTCAAAATGAGCA
>NZ_JBYUPV010000021.1:0-65986 GCF_058133325.1 Paenibacillus sp. MAHUQ-45 | reverse complement strand
ACGATTATTAAGTTTACAAACAGTGTCGTCGGAGTGGAGAATTTATTTAGCTAAATTATGTATTTAAACTCATAATTTAGCTAATCAACAGGTCTAGATCTTTTCCTGTTATTCTGATATAGCGAAGAAGGAGCGATTGAATAACGGGAGTTTATCCAGTTATTTCTGCGGGCAAGCTTATTTATCTGCTGTTTAGTTGAACTCATGATTCTAATACGGGGATAAGGAGAGTTCGCCATTGCGGAAAAGTTTGGGCTTCTAGCGGCTAATGCTCGCGAGCACTGTTCACTATTACTAATCATCAGTGCTTCTCACCGGCACCGGGAACCAGCACTAGCACCAGCATGACTCATCGGCACCAGACGTCAGCATGACTCACCAGCACCAGACGTCAGCACGACTCATCAGCGCCAGACATCAGCATGACTTACCAGCACCAGACAGCACTATGGCTCACTATCACTGCTCACCAACACCACTCACAGCAACTCACCAGCACTTTAACCAACTTATCCCTATCGCCACTTCCTAACCTTACTCCCGGATATTTTTCAAATAAAAGATCGCAATCTGCGTGCGGTCGCGAAGGCTGAGCTTGCTGAGGATATCGGTGATGTAGTTCTTGACGGTACCTTCGCTCAGGAATAAGGTACTGGCAATCTCCTTATTGGAGTGACCTTCGGCGATGGAAGCGACGATAGCTTGTTCGGCTTTGGTTAGCCCGTAAGCTTCGAGGTATTGCGCGGGTGTAGTTTCCTGTTGTGCCGCGGGCTTAAGGAAGGTAGCCAGCTTGCGGGCAATATCGGGATGGATGAGCATGTTGCCTTCATGTACAGTTTTGATCCCCTGAATAATGCGGTCCGGCGGAATGTTTTTGAGCAAATATCCCTGCGCTCCGTTCCGCAGAGCCTCGATAATGTATTCGTCATCGTCGAAGGTGGTCAGCATCAGCACTGCAATCGGTGGATAGCTTTCCTTGATTAGTCGCGTGCCTTCAACGCCTCCACAGCCGGGCATACGAATATCCATCAGAACCACATCTGCTGCGAGTCCCCCCGACAGCAGAGTCATTGCTTCATTTCCGTCACCCGCTGTTCCAACTACCTCTATATTGCCGTCCATGCCCAGCAGCACCTTCAGGCTCTCGCGGATAAAAGAATCGTCGTCAACAATCAGAACTTTGATCATAATGTTCAGCAGGCCTCCTTTATTTTTTGATTTCTATGCAAAATCCTCTAGTTGTTTGGGCAAGCACTGATGATGTGCCAAACCTCAGTTTATACAGCTATAGTATTTCAGACTGTTTATATACAGGAAGCCGGGTGATCAGGGTAAACTCCGGTTCCAGCCGGAGCTCCAAGGTGCCCCCGACCAGGGAGGTCCGCTCCTCCATGCCTTTTAGCCCCATGCCACCTCTGTTCTGCAATAAGTTCTTATCATGGGGCAGCAGGCCATTGTTGCTAATTGCCATGGTCACCTCGCTCGGGGAATAGCCGAGCTTGATGGAAATCGCTGTGGCTTTGCCATGTCGCAGCCCATTAGTGATAGCTTCGCGCGCATTTTTATAGAGTACGATTTGCAGGCTTGGGTAGAGCTGAAATGGCATACCTTCCACCTTGTAGGAGGTGACAATACCGGTATCCCGGCCCGTCTCCTCCAGCAGCCGGTCCAGTGCATAAGCACCTTCGAGCTGGGGTGCGTAGTTAATACGCCTAACGGCTGCGCGCATATCATCCAAGCTGGACGAGAGCTGGTCACGAATCTGGACCATGAGGGCCATTCCAGTGTCCGGGGAGGAAGGAAGTGTATGAATGGCTGCTTCCATCATCATTTTAACCCGAATCAGACGGTGTCCAATATCATCATGTAATTGGCGGGCGATTCGTACTCGTTCTTCGGATTGGGCGGTATTCTCAACCTGGGCAGCGAATTGCTGCAGCCGGGTTCGGGCCTCATCCAGCTCGAAATGCCGCTTGCGCAGCTCATCGTAAAGAAACAGAGTTTCGGCTTGGCCATGCATGGCCCGGCGCAACAGTACCATGAGACAAGCAGCCAGCAGGAAGGCGAGATTAATAGAAGCTATCGTAAGCTGAGAGCTGGAATGAAAGGCAGCGTTAAGGGCAATCAAGTGCACCGCAGTAAAGACCGTCGGCACAGACCGCGGCTGAAACTGTGAGTAGAGCAGGAGGGACGACATAGCGGGAAAGATCATCAAAGGGCCGTACTGACTGCACAGCCAAGCTGTTAGTAACATCTCGATACCACTGAGCAATGTCCGAAAGGCCAGAGGCATACGTCCTTCCATCACAACCAGTAACAGAAGAATCAGCAGATGCAAAGTGAATAGCTCGTAATCGGCATATTCCTGTATATGCATCGTTATCAGCGCAGGGATCACAATAAGTCCGTAACGCAGTAATGTTAACTCTCGATTCACGGCGGTGCCTTCCTTTGTCATAGATTCATGTATATGTTCTTCGCTTATTATGTTATTTTCTTTTGTTTATGCTATATAGCATAGCATATGGACTGTGAATTTCAGGAGATGACTTTTGTCACCTTCATAAAGTGACCTTCCGTACCTTACCTTCCATACTTCCCGCGATACAATAAAGCCATAACAGTTTGAACTGACAGGAGAGATGAAGCATGGCACTTGCGGTACTGACTGATGTAGTGAAACGATATGATGGAAAATTGATAGTGGACCACTTGAACGTCAGCATTCAGGAGGGAGAAATTTTTGGCTTGCTAGGTCCGAACGGCGCAGGAAAAAGCACGACCATCAGCATGCTCTGCGGTCTCTTGTCTATGGATGGTGGCAGCATCGAGGTGGACGGAATTTCGGTAACGGCAAATCCCCTTGAGGTGAAACGAAGAATCGGGCTGGTGCCGCAGGATCTTGCACTCTATGATGTCATGACGGCTGCGGAGAATGTGACGTTCTTCGGTAAACTATACGGACTGCGCGGCAAGCTGCTGAAGGAACGTGTGGAAGAGGCACTGGCCTTTACCGGGCTCAGTGATCGGGCGAAGGATAAGCCGTCTTCCTTTTCCGGGGGGATGAAGCGCAGATTGAATATTGCCTGTGCTATTATGCATCGTCCGCGGTTGATTATTATGGATGAGCCGACCGTGGGTATTGATCCCCAGTCACGCAATCATATTCTGGAATCGGTCAAGACGCTGAACCAATTGGGGTCGACGGTGATATATACCAGTCATTACATGGAAGAGGTAGCGGCTATTTGCGACCGGGTAGCGATTATGGATAAAGGCCATATCATCGCTTGCGGAACAGAGAAGGAGCTGCGGGAGAGGGTGGCTCGTGAAGAGAAAATCGTGATCCACGCAAGCAATATCAGCCCTGGACTGATCCAGGAGCTTGGCCTACATCCTCGGGTCAACCGGGTAGAGGTCAAGGAGAATGTTGTGAATATATATCTGCCTTCCTCTCAAGGGGAGCTTCAAGATATTTTGTTTATTTTCGCCAAACACGAAGGAATTATTGCTTCTCTGCATGTCGATGAGCCTAATCTGGAGACGTTGTTCCTGAGCTTGACCGGACGGTCGCTACGGGACTAATGGAGGTGGGGAATAGAATGAATACTTGGACCATTATGACTTATGAGCTGCGCCGCCTGTTCCGCTCGCGTTCGCTCCTGATAAACCAATTTCTGTTACCCCTGGTGCTGATCTTTATTCTGGGAACCTCGTTATCCGGAATGGTAGGTGATCAAGGGGGCCAAACCATTCATCCTGTCCGAGTAGGTGTGGTTAATCAACCGTCTAAGAATTTAGCGGAGTCTTCACTGGTGGATAGCTTTCTCAAAACGCCGGAGCTGCATGATGTGATCATTCCTGCAGCTGTGCCCAGCCGTGAGGCGGCAGAGAGCGGGTTGCGAACTGGAAAATACGGATATGCTGTCATCGTGCCGCCAGATTTTGATCTGAAGGTTGAGCGCGGAGAACAAGCCCGTCTGGAGTTTATCCTTGGCAAGGATCATACCGATAATCTGGTGGCGGGAACCGTGTTCGATAACTTTGTTAATCGTGTTAATGATATGCAGGCGACAGCCCTGATTTTGGGACCGGACAGCTTAGCCGCGTACCCGGCCTCAGGCTCGGACACTCAACCTGTCATCAAAATGAGTAAACTTGGGGCGGATAATGGTTCATATAGCGCCTCCCAGTTCTATGCAGCATCCATGCTGCTGATGTTCCTACTCTACTGTGGATTGACCGTGAATGTATCCTTGTTTAATGAAAAAGAGCAGAATACACTGTATCGATTGGGTTCCATGCCCGTTAAGGGTGCTCAGCTCTTCATTGGAAAAATGCTTGGTGTAGGTGCAGTCGCAATCGTGCAATGTTTGGCTATTATTGGTTTGTCTCACTGGCTGTTCGGGGTATATTGGGGTAACCGTCCGGCCATGCTGCTGCTCTTCTGTCTGCTGATGATTATAGCGTCCATGACCTTGTCTATCGTGGTGTCCATGTTCTTCAAAAGCGGAGCCAGTGCCCGTAGTGTGATCACTTTGCTTACGGTCTGCATGACCTTTCTTAGTGGAGGGATGTCGCCGCTTCCCGACTCCTGGGTTAATTCTGTGGGCAAATTCACGATTAACCACTGGGCGATGCAGTCCATTCTGCGGATGATGCTTCAGGAGAATATATCCAAAATCCTGCCCAATCTGCTCGTGATGTCCTTGATTTGCTTCGTTTTGTTCGGTGCGGCTTTGCTCTCATACCGGAAGGTGGGATATCATGCATAACATCATGACGATTGCCTTAAGCATGGTCAAGCGAACGATTGGCTCCCGGTCCGGGCTACTGATCTATATTGCTCTCCCTTGTATTGTTGTGTCCCTCGTCATTTCCATCATGGGGGGTTACAGCGTTGAAGTCCCTGTGGTGCTGTACGCCAACCAGGATAGCGGTGCAGGTGGTCGCCATGTCATTGCAGAACTTGCTGCTACCGGAGATTACAAACTGGTGCAGACTTCTGGGGAAGCAGAGCTGAAGGCCAAGGTCATCGATCAAAAAGGTGCGGCCGGCCTACTCATACCGTCCGGATATACGGAAGACCTGCTGGCTGGCAAGCAGCCGCAGATCAGCTACTATGAGCTGAAAATCTCAGAGACCTCCATCATGTTCAAACGTAAAGCCGGTGAAATTGCTGAAAGAATGAGCGGCACAGCGGAAGTATTACGGTCTGCGGGTGCAGCCGACAGCATGAAGTCCAGGTTCTCGGCAGTGCTGCAGCAATCAGAGCAACACAATATCGGCAGCAAGCGCACGGATTATAATCTGTATCCGCGGATTGAGCTGTTGAACGTTACGGGGTTCACACTGCTGTTTCTGATGGGGCTTGTGACAAGTTCTGTCTCTATTATTGTCAAAGACCGCAGGGACCACATCATGATGAGAATGTTCAGTGCTCCTGTGCGTGCATACGAGATTGCCATAGGTAATTTTCTGGGTAGCTTTCTGGTCGGGGTAATTCAGATTATTGCTCTGCTGACGGTGACACGTGGGGTGCTGGGTTATAATTTTGGCTTTCCTCTGTATCTGTTCTTCCTGGTTTTAGCTGCTTTTATGCTTGTGTCCATGGGGATTGCTAGCACTGTGTCAGGACTAATCCGCAACCAGAACAACACGGGCATGCTGAATGCCCTTATTCTTACACCGACCTCTATGCTCGGAGGATGCTTCTGGCCGCTCTCTATTATGCCAGGTTACATGCAAAAGATCGCCAACTTTGTACCGCAAAAATGGGCGATGCAAGCGGTCGAGGTTGCCGCCGCAGGAGGTGGCTGGTCCGAATTATGGCTGCCCTTCGCCATCTTGGGTCTTATGGCAGCCATACTGTTAGCGATTGGCTCCGCTACGCTCCGCCCCAATGAGGCGGGAAGCGGAGCGTAGCATGTACTGACAACTCCAAGCCTATAGTTCACTAACCGTTTCTCCCGAGAATAGCTCTTGGGAGAAACGGTTTTTTATTTTGAAGAAACAGGAAATTAAGGGTTTGACTTTTTAGATCTACAAATGTAATATTATCTTTAAACTTAGAATTACACTTGTAGATTCAAGCGACAGAGGAGGCAAAACATATGAGCCCTGTACCCAAAATATCCGAATCAGAATGGGAGATTATGAAGATTATTTGGAGTGATCACCCCATCACAGCTGAGCATATTGCCGCCATGCTTCCGGACGATATTGAGTGGAGCGAGCAGACCGTGCGTACGTTTATCACAAGGCTGCTGAAAAAGAAAGCCATCGGTTACAACAAGGAAGGACGAACCTATCATTACTATCCGCTGGTTTCTGAGAAGGAATGTGTGAAGGCAGAGAGCCAGTCTTTTCTGCAGCGGGTTTTTGGCGGAGCAGCAGATTTGATGGTGACAAATTTTTTGGAAGAGGCTGTATTGTCCGAGCAGGAGATTGAAGAGCTGCAGCGGATTCTCACCGAGAAGAAAGAGCGTAAAGGGAACGACTCAACCGGTGGTCAAGGATGAACGTATTCTATTCAGGCTTTTTCGCCCTGATGGAGTCCACAGTTGCCGCCAGTGTCGTTATTCTCCTTATTCTGCTCATTCAGTCAGTGTTTCGAAAGGTGCTTAGTGCCCGTATTCGCCACCTGCTGTGGCTGCTTGTGATTATTCGTCTGCTGGTGCCGGTATTTCCGGAGAGTAGCTTGAGTCTCTTCCACGTGCTGGATTATGGCCGTACGCTTCATGAGAAGCTGTGGTACCAGGGAGAACGGGCGGAGCTAGAAACGACAGGACCTTCTCAGCAGCTCTTCAAGAGGCTTCCTCAATCAGGTGTTACGGAAGGAGCGAATGCCGTCCCGTCAGAAGTGGGAGAGCAGTTATCGTCTAAAAGTTTTACAGAGGGTGCAGCAGCCGGCACCGTACCTCTCGTGCTTAGAATTGTAACCATTATCTGGTGCATAGGGATGATCGTGCTTTTGCTTAATCTGTTACTTTTCATGGGATGGATGGCCCGTCTGCGCAAGCAATTGCTTCCGGTAAGCGATCCCGGTGTGCTAGCAGTTCTGGACGAAGCCCGACGCAACTTCAAGATAGCCAAGAATATACCGCTCTATACTGGGCACTCCACTCTAAGTCCTTACTTATCGGGGCTGCTGCGACCGTGGATTTATATCCCGGAGCAGGCTATCCACCAGATGGACGCTTCTCAGCTGTATCACATTCTGGCCCACGAGCTTGCACACTACAAGCGGAAGGATATGCTGTGGAATTATCTTGGGAGTCTTGCCGCTGCTATCCACTGGCCGAATCCGTTGATCTGGGTAGCGATGCGTCGGATGAAGGCGGACAGGGAACTGGCCTGTGATGCTTACGTGCTGGAGAAGGCGGGAGAAGAAGAGGCTGTGGCCTATGGAATGACCATGATTATTTTTATGAAGAATTACTCTACTGATGGGCGCCCACGGGCATTACTCTATTACTCTAACTCCCGCCAGCGGCAAGAGCTTGTTAGGAGGATTTCCATGATTAGCTCATTTAAAAAGGGGTCCTACAAGATCTCCGTAACCGCACTCTTATTCATATTAATCTTTGGTGCAGTTACACTTACCAATGCTTCAGGAAGCTCTATTCCTGCGGGAATTAACGATCCGAAGACCGTTAGTAATGATCTACTGCCAGCTCAAGGCAGCCGAGCGTATAATCGATTGGACAGAGCTGTTAAGGAAGCAGGATTCGCTTTTGAGGTACCAGCTGTGCTTCCTACAGGTTATGGACTGAAGATGGCGCGTCTCTCTGCAGCGGATGCCGATAAAGGCACAGATCTTATAAATAGTGTTGCCCTATTTTTTGACGCTGGCAGTGGGAAATACAGGACTGGAGAATTTACCCTGGAGGCGTTAAAACAACTTCCAAGTAAGGGGAAATATACTCTTGAAGACATGGCAGAGAAGGTGAAGCAACGAATTAATGTTTTTCGTGATAATAAAGCTCAAATACAAGAACAACAAATCGTAGTGGGTAATTTAAATGTTCTCCAGATTCATGCTACTACGGATAATCGTTTGAAAGATATTTTTTATTTGTGGGAGCGTAATGGGATTGGTTATAAACTGGACCTAGGTGGTGCTTCGCTGTCTGAAGAGCAATCGGAATCATTAATTGCTTCTATGAAGCTGCCTGATGAGCGGATGAAAAATACTTACATCAATAAAGATCTGCTGATTGTTGATATCCTCGACATGGAAGACCTGGAGCTGACAGCTTCAGCGATTGGTTTTACACCTAAATTCCCCTTGAAAGTATTAAACTATAAGCTTGAACGTGCCAATGAGACCAGCAAAGTCAATTTTAGTTATCCGGAGAACGAACAAGACGCGTTATCACGAGTAATTTATAACAGATATGTAGATAACGAATCAGCGGATAAAGAGCATCCGGAACAGTTCACTTTTACACAGATCAAGGATAATGGACAGTATGCAAAAATAAAGAATAATGGGCAAGCGCTCTTCTATCGAATCGATCGTGGTCAGGTAAAGGTACCGGTAGCTCCGATCATGGTGGACGGTCAAGAAGTATTGCGGACAGACCCCTATAAAGTTGACGGAGAGCTAAGCACACCAGATGAGCCTGATTTTATCAGCTACTTCTGGCTGGAACAGGGCGTATGCTACCAAGCTGTATTTCGCAACGCACAAGTACAGAATCAACAAGACATTGTAGCTGCATTGATTCAAACCCAGCCGATGATTCTTGAATAGGTAAGATGCTAACGCATAAGCACCATGGGCAGACATCACCGCAAGCTCATGTTATAATAAATCTACAATAACTCAATTGCATATCTTATTGTTTTTTGGAGGAGCCTGTCACCAAGGGCTCCTCTTTGTCTTTTTTAGGACATCATTAATATTACAGGAGGGGCTCAGGCAGAGAGAAAAAGGAGTGGAAGAAACCATGCAATTTATTCTTTATTTGATGTTGATTTTGTTGTTTACCAAGTTGGCCGGGGATTTATCTGTAAGGCTGGGACAACCTGCTGTCCTGGGCAAGCTGATAATCGGGATTGTGCTAGGACCTGCGGTGCTGGGTTGGGTGCAGGATGGGGACTTTATTCATTATATGTCGGAGATAGGCGTGCTATTGCTGATGTTTATTGCAGGTCTCGAGACGGATCTGGAGCAGCTCCGCAAGAACTGGAAATCGGCCTTTGCTGTGGCCGTTGGCGGGATCATATTACCCTTTGCAGGTGGTTTTGCTATAGGGGAATGGTTCGGTTTTGCTGACCATAATGCCTTGTTTATGGGGGTTATTTTGAGCGCCACCTCAGTGAGCATCTCTGTTCAGGTGTTGAAGGATATGAATAAGCTGAATTCAGGCGAGGGCTCAACCATACTCGGCGCTGCTGTAGTCGATGACATTCTGGTGGTGATTTTATTGGCCGTGCTGATGAGCTTTTTCGGTACAGGGTCGGGAGTGTCTATCGGACTTCTTATTGGTAAAAAGGTGCTGTTCTTTGCCGTCGCCATCATCGCGGGTGCCTTCCTTGTTCCAAGGCTGATGAAATGGCTGGCCCCGCTTAGAGTTACTGAGGCTACGATTACTGCAGCGCTCGTGATCTGCTTTGGCTATGCATACTTTGCTGAGCTGCTCGGAATGGCCGGGATTATTGGCGCTTTTGCAGCTGGCATTGCCATTGCCCAAACTTCATTCAAGCATACAGTAGAGACCAAGATTGAACCCATTGCGTACTCCATTTTTGTACCGGTGTTCTTTGTAAGCATCGGATTAAACGTAACTTTTGCTGGTGTAGGAGGACAGATTGGGTTTGTTGTATTGCTCACGGTTATTGCCATTCTCACTAAAATGCTGGGTGGAGGCCTTGGAGCACGCTTGACCGGCTTTAACGCGCGTTCTTCAGCAATTATCGGTGCAGGTATGATTTCACGGGGAGAGGTTGCCTTAATTATAGCGGCTACTGGACTGCAAAACGGGCTGCTACACCCGGAGTATTTCACATCGGTAATCATTGTGGTGATTGTAACAACACTCGTTACTCCACCGCTGCTGAAATACATGTTTCATGATCCAGAGAAAGTGGAGGATGAGTAAACGTAACTGTGAATAAATGCATATAAATGTTATAATTAAGTATCTTTCACAAAAGGAGCTGGCGTTATGTCCGATGGTCACAACATACCACCGCAGTCTCCGCCAATGGACCCTTATGGGGCCAAAGCGAATTTTGATGTCAATGAAAAGAAATTGCATCTCGAAGGGCCTCCAGGGTTCATAAGACAGGTAACGAATCTGCTGATTCTGGTGGGAATTATCGCATTGATTGTTGTTCTAGTGAGAATTTTTTGACGAGATCTTTAATTTAATCTGGAGAGCGAACGGGTATATGTCCGTTCGCTCTTTGTTGTTAAATAAATCTTTAGATCGATGACCTGCTTAAACCTTGAATCTATCGATTTGACTATGTAATTGTTCAGCCATTTGGGATAGGGAAGAAGCAGAGGAGAAGATTTCTTCCATAGAGGCTAGTTGCTCCTCTGTTGAAGTGGAGATTTCTTGAAGGCCTGAAGCGGATTCATGAGCGATCGTAGATATAAATTCCATTAAGTTGTTGATTTGTTCTGAACTTGCAGACATCTCTTCAGCAGCAGCAGCAACTTCTTGAATTTGAGTTAATACTCGTTGTACCGATTGATCGATATGTTCAAATGATGTGCCCGCCATATGTACTACAAGAATACCTTCATCTACTTCTTGTATACCAGCTTCCATAGATTGCGCTGCATCTTGTGTTTCCTGTTGTACGTTTAAGATTAGATCGGCAATCTGGCGTGAAGACTGGGAAGATTGTTCAGCGAGGTTTCGAATTTGACTTGCCACTACTGCAAATCCTCTGCCCTGTTCTCCTGCCCGTGCGGCTTCAATTGAAGCGTTTAATGCCAGCAAGTTTGTTTGTGCGGCGATACCGGTAATCATTTTAACAATTTCCCCAATGTCTTGGGATCTCTTCTCCAACCTATGAATCACGTTTGATAGATTTTTGATGGTTTGGTGGATGGAGCTCATCTGATCCATCACCCGCTGGATGACCTGGCTGCCTTCAAACGATTTTTCTGCGGCATCAGAGGCAGAGGAGGAGACATTTTGCGCATTGGCAGCAATATGCTGTGCGCCTGAGGACATTTCGTTGACGGCTAGTACACTTTCTCTTACGCTATGAGTCTGTTTATTTGATCCAGTGGCCACTTCTTCTATAAAGATAGCAATTTGTTCTGTCGCTACGTTAGTTTGTTGAGCGCTTGCTGTCAATTCTTCCGAAGCAGCCGCCAAATGCTCGGCGCTTGTAGTGGTTTGAGCAATCAGTTCCCGAAGATTTATCACCATTTGGTTGAAGGACTTAGCTAAATCACCGACTTCATCCCGGTTCTTCGTCTCGATGGCTTTAAGAGTCAAGTTGCCCGAAGCGATTTCTTTGGCAGCGTTTGCTATAGAAACAATGGGTTTGGAAATGATTCTGGAGATAAGGATACCAATAAGAATAGCTAGTAGAAAAGCTATGATACTAATAATCATTATCACTCTTTTGATGGAATCGACCATCGTTGAATTGTTTTGGGCCTCCTTATCAACTATCTTTTGCTGTCTGTCAGCAATATTATTCGCAAGCTCCTGCATATCCCGACCAATCTGGAGTACATTGGTAGAGGCCTTTATTCCGGCTTCTTTATTTGAATCTATTAATGCGGTAACCTCGGTGGCAGCTGTGTTAAATTGTTGGTTCAGTTCCTGTAATTTTTGAATGTCTTTTTTATCGATATCCAGCCGTACCATAGTTAAAGTAGTGGTCGCCAGTTCTGACATTTTCCCATTCACATCATGCAGCTTATCAAGCTGCTCTTTGTTCTGGTTGAGCATATAATCTCTTAAACTACTCATTTGCTGTATAGATTCTGCTCGGATATCTTTGGAATTAGCTAAAATCTTCTCACGTCTGTCAACAAGATCTGTGTAAGAATCGTCAATCTCCTGTAAATAGTAAAAGGATATGAAACTGATAAATCCTAAAAATATTGCAATAATTAAAAAACCAGTTAATATTTTGTTGCTGATACTAAACCTCATAAGTCATCCCCTTTTGACATCAGTTATTCACCACAATTCGACAATAACACGATTTTCCATTAATGAGAAGCCATTTTTAGTGGGTTGTTATCTGAAATTAACAATGAATTTTTATACATAACATACATTCGCATTAACGAAAAAAATGAGATATTAGGCCTAGTTTAATGATTGTTATGGGCCTAATATTAACAGGAGTTCTAGTTGTATACGTTCCTGGTCGGACTTTATCCAAAAAATAGATAGAAATAAATGGTTCAAATCACTATAATATAGACGATTATTGCCTTGGTTTACCTAATGAAGAAGATTTTATATCTTGGGGTGCTAGCCAGCTATTCAAGTTTTCGCAGATCAAATTGATCAAACACGGGGAGATATTAGGATGTACAAACAAACAAGCAAGATATTGGCGACATTATTGTCAGCCAGCATGATTTGGGGGAGCCTGGCCTTCGCGGCGGCGCCGGTGGGAACAACAGACAGTGACAAGCAAAGCCAGGTGACATGGTCTGATACCAAGGGACATTGGGCTAAGGAAGCTATCGACCGTTGGAGCGCACGGGGAATAGTAAATGGGACCGCGGCAGATAAATTTGAGCCTGAACGTGCAGTAACCCGTAGTGAGTGGGTAGCGCTGCTCAATCGCATTTTCCAGTTACAATCGGGTGAGAAGACAGCTTTCAAGGATGTGCCGGAGGATAAGTGGTTTGCCACTGATGTAAGTACTGCGGTCTATGGCGCGTATATTCAGGGCTTCCCAGATGGGACTTTTAGGCCGACAGCTACATTGAGCCGTGCAGAAGCAGCTGTGTCGATAACGAGATTGCTAAAGCTGCCAGCAGTAGCTTCCGGGGTTACGTTTGCAGATCAGGAACATATCAAAGACTGGAGTAAGGACGCGATCAATGCGGTCGTGGGGCAGGGGATTCTCACAGGCTATGGCAATCATACCTTCCAGCCGGACAAAGCGTTAACCCGTGCGGAAGCAGTGGCTCTGGCAGATCGTGCGGTGAAATACTACGGTGACTGGTACGGTGAAGCCGGAACCTATGGTCCAGCCACTGGACTGGATCAGGCCAAAGGCAACGTTATTATTAACGCGCCGGGCATTAGTCTGAAGAACACCGAGATCAAAGGTGATTTGATTATCGGTAAGGGTGTTGGTTCTGGGGATGTTTACCTCAACAATATCAAGGTCAAAGGAAAGGTATATATCTATGGCGGTGGTAAGAACAGTATCCATCTGCAGGATAGTGTAGTTGTCAAGATCATCATCGATAAAAAAGAGGGTACCGTCCGGTTAGTAGCTGAAGGGAACTCCACAGTGCAGGAAGTCGCTATGAATACCAGTGCCATCCTGGATGTGTCCCAAGGTGTTAGTATTAACCGGGTCTCATTGACCGAGAATCTGCCGCCCAACAGCATTGTAAGTCTTACAGGCTATTTCAATACAGTGGATGTAGAGGCTTACAGCATTACTCTCCAGATTCCTTCAGGAAGTGTAAAAGAGTTGAACGTGGCTAAGCAGGCAGGGGACGCTACTCTTGAGGTCTCCAAGGAATCTTCCATCCTGTCCATGGTGCTGAATGCTTCAGCCAAGGTTATAGGTCTGGGCAGCATCCAGAATAGTGTCGTTAATGCGCTCGGGATTTCTTTTGAAAATAAACCGGAAAACCTTACTCTGGGCAGCAGCGTGCCTGCCGATCTCACTGTAAGCATCGGAGGAGCGCCAGGAGCTACAATAGCTCCAAAGGCATCATCTACGCCAGCTCCGGCAGCAACGCAGGTTCCGGTTCAGGCCGGTGGCGGAGCTGGAGGAGGTGGAGGAACTGGCGGCATTCCTGAAAGTACACCAACCCCTGTTCCGACGGCAACACCGGTAGCGACATCGACACCAACAAGTACACCAGCTCCAGTGTCCACAGCGACGGCGACACCGGAAAACACGGAAACTCCTGTGTTCACAGCGACACCGAAACCGTCGAATACGCCGATACCTTCGGCGACACCGGCAAGCACGGAAACTCCTGTACCCACAGCAACACCGTTACCAGAGTGGACACCGGGCCCAAGTCCTAGTGCAGCACCAAGCTCGATGCCAACATTTGGACCAATACCAACACCAACACCAACACCAGCGCCAACGCCGGAAGCAACAATGACTCCGGAGCCAACAAATATTCCTACGGAGCCTGATAACTTTATTAAATTGGATAAACGACACGTTGGGGTTGGAGAAGCTGTTTATTTTACAACAAATCTTGATTATGATGTATATCTTGTAAGTACAAAAGTTTCCAAATATAAGGATGCACTTGAACAGGCTGTACAAAATGGTGAAGGGATTAAGAAACATGTGAAGGCGGGGGAACGGAATTACTTTGATACAAGTAGTCTTAAGAATGTTGGCTTCCCTCAGAACCATCTGTTTAATATTATTGCCTACGATGACAATGGGTATAGAGGTTATGTGTCGTTAACTATTCTTAATGAAAATGAGCCGCTCCTGGACAAGCCTGATGCCGTTCCTTTTTTTGGATATCCCGAATATGAAGTGTGGTTCGTTTATAATCGCAGTGTTTATCTTACTGAGGGACAAAGTCTAGAAAGCATTGTACAGTTCCGTCAAAATAACGGAGAGTTTAAGAGCTTTACTCCCGCTTCAGGCAGGGTTGAGATTATAGGTAATCAGATTCGCATCAAAACGGCTAGCAGCTTGATGAAATACGACAACTTCTATGATTTCAAGCTGATCGCAGGGGCAGTCACAACAGCGAATGGGGAAAAGAACGTCGAGTTTGTCAGTAGTCACCATACCCTGCCCATCAGGTTGTACTTGTTGTCACCAAGGCCACCTATGGGAGAATCGAAGGCGAAAGCCAAAGCTGGTGACATGCTGACATTTAACATTGATGCACCGGGTACCGTTTATTTGGTTCCTTTCATGGAGACCGGCCCCCAAGCTGACTATGATAAAATAGTTACAGAAAATCGGGGAATGAAAATGGAGGTTGACGCTTCCAAAGTAAATCAGCCCGTAAGACTACAAATAACAGCCTTATCGCCAGGAGACTATTATTTGGGAACAAAGTATGGTTTAGGCGCGGTTATAACTGTTGAAGAATAGATAGAACTGCTGATATTGTATGACAAAAGCTCCCAGCCGTTTATTAGACGGCGCGGGAGCTTTTCTTGTTTTCGTATATACCTGCATAAGTTCGTTATTTGCCCTGTAGTTGGCGCAGCACGATAATCTCTACGCGGCGGTTCTTCTGCCGTCCGGCTTCGGTGGAATTGTCGGAGGCCGGGCGCGTATCGCCATAACCTGCGTACTGGAATGTACTTGGGTTCAGCCCTTCTTTGTCCACAAAGTAGCGCAGTACAGAAAGGGCCCGTGCCCCGGACAACTCCCAGTTGTCGCTATAACGGGATAGCTTCGAGAGGGGCATGTTGTCGGTGTGGCCTTCAATGCTTATAGTAGCGCCTATTCCGTGGAATAGACCCGAAAGCTGCTTCAACGCTGGAAGAGCAGGGGCTTTAAGCGCTGCATTGCCGGGATCGAATAGAAAACGGTCACTGAGTGTGATCGCGATGCCCTGAGGCTTATCAGCCACAAAGATTTGGTCGCCCAGATTGTTGTCCTGTACGTATTTGGTGATCACGCCCATCAGTTCGGCAAGCCGGGCCTCTTGTTCACGGAAAGCCAGCTCTCGCTCCGAAGGTTTCAGGTTGTCCGGCTTCGTTGGCGATGGTCCTTCACTGGCTTGGGCTCCGCCTGCATTCTGTCCATTTCCCGGAGCTGGACCTTGGGAGCTGCCTGGCTGCTGCTGTGTGCCTGGGCTTGTGCCGTTTATTCCTTTTTGCCCATCCAGAAGGCCGTTGCCTCCGTCTAGCAAGGAACTCCCGGTCTTAAAGGTATGGGACAAGGAGCCGGTGACGACATTATACTTCTCGGTGTCCAGGCTGCTCATAGCATAAAGCACGACGAAAAAAATAAGTAGCAGCGTAATAAGGTCTGCATAAGTGATCATCCAGCGGTCACGGCTGTCCTGTTCGGTTCTTCTCTGCTTCCGGCGATTTCGCTGTCTCATGAATTGCCTCTTGTACGAATGAACTCAGTGGGAGTTGAGTCATCAATGAAGGAATTCATCTTCTTACGCACTAGTTGCTGATGCTCCCCGTTACGAAGAGCCAGGATACCCACAAGCAGCATCTCCATAACATGTAGTTGCTCCTGGCTGCGGGATTTGATCTTGGAGGCAATGGGTAGAAAAATAAGATTCGCGCTGGCAACCCCATACAGTGTTGCCGTAAAGGCGACCGCGATGGCGGGACCTAGACTTGAAGGATCAGTCAGACTTCCCAGCACGTGAATCAAACCCATGACTGTACCGATAATACCCATAGTAGGTGCATAGCCCCCGGCTGCTTCAAAAATCTTGGCATAGCTTTCATGTTTGGCCTCCAGAGCGTCCATCTCCAGCTCCAGGATTTGCCTGACCTGCTCGGGGTCGGTCCCGTCGATCATGAGCTGCAGGCCTTCACGGGTGAAGGGATCAGGATGCTCCTCAGCTCTTTTCTCCAGGGCAAGAACCCCGTTGCGCCGGGTAATCGCAGCCATCGCAATGATTTCCTCAGCTTTCTCTTCATTGTTTCCGACGTTTTTGCCAAAAGCCAGCGATAGCGCTGCAGGAAGGGTTCGTAATTTGGATGCCGGAAAGCTGATCAGTATGGCTGCAAGCGTTCCTCCAAAAACAATGAGGGCGGCGTTCGGCTGTAGCAGGCCAGAGAGGCTTCCACCTTCCCAGAAGAAGCCGCCGACCATGGCGGCAAGTCCGGCTACGATGCCAATAATTGAAGTGATATCCATGCTGCATGCTCCTTAAGTTTCTATATATTATGGTTTGCAACGTTACCGTCAACATTGTATAATGAACGGGAACAAGTATTCTTATCTTCCAAATTTTATCACCATCGTATGAAGAGCTTATTTTCAGATAACAATAATATATTAATATATTTTAGTCGATAGAGGGGAGACGGGCAAATGAGTGATATTGTCCTCAGCACGAAGACTTTTGAGCTGGAGTCCGAATATACACCCCAGGGCGATCAGCCTCATGCCATAGAGGAATTAGTAGACGGCATCCGGCAGGGCAAGAGGCACCAGACGCTGCTGGGAGCGACAGGAACGGGGAAGACCTTTACCATCGCACAAATGATTTCGAAGCTTAACCGCCCTACGCTGGTGATCGCACACAACAAGACGCTGGCTGCACAGCTTGCGAGTGAGTTCAAGGAGTTTTTTCCTAGCAACTCGGTTGACTATTTTGTCAGTTACTACGATTACTATCAACCTGAAGCCTATATTCCTTCCTCCGATACCTACATTGAGAAAGATTCCAGCATAAATGAAGAGATTGATAAGCTACGACACTCGGCGACCAGTTCTTTGTTCGAGCGCCGTGATGTGATTATCGTAGCCAGTGTGTCATGTATCTATGGCCTCGGTTCACCGCAGGAATACGGTGGATTGCTGTTATCACTGCGGGTGGGCATGGAGAAACCGCGCAACCAGATTCTGAGCCGGCTCGTGGATATTCAATATCAGCGTAATGATATGAATTTTGTACGCGGGACCTTCCGTGTGCGAGGCGATGTCATCGAGATCTTCCCAGCTTCGCAAGGGGAGCATGCCATCCGCGTCGAGCTGTTCGGCGATGAGATCGAGCGTATTACAGAGATTGATGTACTGACAGGTGAACTGATCGGTGAGCGTGATCATGTCGCTATTTTCCCGGCCTCCCACTTTGTAACGAAGGAAGAGACCATGAGAGTGGCCCTCGTAAATATTGAGCGTGAACTGGAAGAGCGGCTAACTGCGCTGCGCGATGCAGGTAAGCTCTTGGAAGCACAGCGGTTGGAGCAGCGTACGCGCTATGATATCGAGATGATGAAGGAAGTGGGCTTCTGCTCTGGGATCGAGAACTATTCCGGTCCGCTTACCTTCCGTGAACGGGGGGCGACCCCCTATACGTTATTGGATTATTTTCCGGATGACATGCTCATTGTTATAGATGAGTCGCATGTGACGCTACCGCAAATCCGGGCGATGTACAATGGTGACCAAGCGCGTAAGAACGTTCTCGTGGATCACGGGTTCCGTTTGCCGTCTGCACTGGATAACCGGCCGCTCAAATTCGAGGAATTCGAGGGCAAGGCTAACCAACTCGTATATGTATCGGCCACACCAGGACCGTATGAAATGGAGCATTGTCCGACAATGGTACAGCAGATCATCCGACCTACAGGTCTGCTGGACCCTATTATTGAGGTTCGTCCAACCGAGGGTCAGATCGACGATCTGATTAGCGAGATCCAGGACCGTATCGCCAAGGATGAACGGGTGCTGGTCACTACCCTCACCAAGAAAATGTCGGAGGATCTAACCGATTACCTTAAAGATATCGGAATCAAGGTGCGCTATATGCACTCCGATATCAAGACCTTGGAGCGGATGGCCATTCTGCGCGATCTCCGTCTTGGCACGTTCCATGTGCTGGTGGGGATTAACTTGCTGAGAGAAGGCCTTGACTTGCCAGAAGTATCGTTGGTCGCAATCCTCGATGCTGACAAGGAAGGTTTCCTTCGTTCGGAGCGGTCGCTTATTCAGACGATTGGCCGCGCGGCGCGGAACTCCGAAGGGCGTGTACTGATGTACGGTGACCGGATTACGGAGTCCATGGATAAGGCAATCAGTGAGACCCAGCGCCGTCGTTCCATTCAAATCGCCTATAATGAGCAGCATGGGATTACACCAACTACGATCCATAAGCGGGTACGTGATGTCATCGAAGCAACGAAGGTTGCAGAATCGAAGGCGAATTATTTGACCGGAGCTGGTGGCAAGATGAGCAAGAAAGAGCGCCAGTCTTTGATGCAGCGTCTAGAAGCCGAGATGAAAGACGCGGCCAAGAACCTCCAGTTCGAACGCGCCGCAGAGCTTCGTGACGCATTGTTGGAACTGCGTGCCGAGTAGCCGATTCAACACTCTCTTTTTCCGCTAAAAAAATATAATTTGAACGGCGCTATTCCCAGGCCGTTCTTTTTAGATCATTCCTTTGTATGGCTTGTAGTTCAGTCGATTCATTCCGCACAATCCCATCCATCATTTCGCCTCTTAAGCGTTGCCCTAAGAGCTCGAGCTCTTCGGGTTCACTTAGGAAGGTTGAAGTGGGGTGGGTGAACTCTAGGAGGTTATAGCGTTGGCGAACGAAAATATTGTAATTAAAGGCGCTAGGGCGCACAATCTTAAAAATATAGACGTGACGATCCCCCGTGATCGCTTCGTCGTGCTGACGGGACTTAGCGGTTCCGGCAAATCGTCGCTGGCGTTCGACACGATCTATGCCGAAGGTCAGCGACGTTATGTTGAATCGCTGTCGGCCTACGCACGCCAGTTTCTGGGGCAAATGGAGAAGCCAGATGTAGACTCCATCGATGGGTTGTCGCCGGCAATCTCAATCGACCAGAAGACTACTAGCCGCAACCCTCGTTCCACGGTAGGGACAGTTACAGAAATTTATGATTACTTGCGGCTTTTGTTCGCACGTATTGGTCATCCGCATTGCCCGGACCATGGTATTGAAATCACCTCGCAGACGGTTGAACAGATGGTGGATCGTATTATGCAGTATCCGGAACGGACACGCCTGCAGATCCTGGCTCCTGTGATTTCAGGACGTAAGGGAGAGCACAAAGGGCTTTTCACGGATATTTCCAAGCAAGGTTTTGTCCGCGTGCGCGTGGATGGAGAACTGCGTGATGTGACCGAGGATATTGAGCTAGAGAAGAACAAGAAGCATACCATTGAAGTAGTGGTAGACCGGATTGTCATCAAGGAAGATATCGAGACTCGGCTGACAGATTCCATCGAGACTGCACTGAAATTGTCGGGCGGCAAAATCCTCGTTGATATTATCGATCAGGAAGAGCTGCTGTTCAGCTCCAATTTCGCTTGCCCGGTCTGTGGATTTAGTATAGAAGAATTGGCTCCACGGATGTTCTCCTTCAACAGCCCATTCGGAGCTTGCGGTGAGTGCGATGGTCTTGGTGTGAAGATGGTGGTCGATCCTGATCTGTTGATTCCAGACACTAGCAAATCCATTGAAGACGGAGCCTTCCTGGCTTGGACGGGAAGCACCTCCAACTACTACCCGCAATTTTTGAAATCGGTCTGTGAGCATTTTAATATTCCACAGGACGTACCGGTAAGCGAACTGGCAGCGGATCAGATGGATAAGCTGTTGAACGGCACAGGTAGTGAGAAAATCCGTTTCCGCTATGAGAATGATTTTGGGCAAAAGAAAGACGCCTTGGTTGCCTTTGAAGGTATCATCCCCAATCTGGAGCGCCGCTACCGTGAGACGGCTTCGGACGGCATTCGCGAGTTCATCGAAGGTTTTATGAGCGCGAAGCCTTGTCACGTCTGCAAAGGTAAACGTCTGAAGAAAGAGATTCTGGCAGTGACGATCAATGATCGCCATATTGCGGATGTTACGGATCTTTCTATTGGGGATTGCCAGGAATTCTTTGAGCATATTGTTCTCTCTGAGAAAGAGCAGGCTATTGCTAACTTGATTCTCAAAGAAATCAGTAGCCGTCTCGGCTTTTTGGTGAACGTAGGTCTGGATTATCTGACACTTAGCCGAGCAGCAGGCTCCTTGTCTGGCGGGGAAGCGCAGCGTATCCGGTTGGCTACCCAGATTGGTTCCAGCCTCATGGGCGTACTGTACATTCTGGATGAGCCTAGCATCGGGTTGCATCAGCGTGACAACGATCGTCTGATTTCCACTCTTGCGCATATGCGTGACCTTGGCAACACTTTGATTGTGGTCGAGCATGATGAAGACACGATGATGGCTGCTGATTATATCATTGATATTGGCCCAGGTGCAGGGATTCATGGCGGTCAGGTCATTGCTCAGGGGACACCGGAAGAGATTATGAAGGACCCTAATTCTCTGACGGGAGAATATTTAAGTGGTCGGAAGTTTATCCCGGTGACCTCCAAACGCCGTCCAACGGATGACCGCTGGCTGGAGATCCGTGGTGCCAAAGAGAATAATCTGAAGAACGTTAATGTCAAAATTCCGCTGGGTGTCTTTACGGCCGTAACAGGTGTATCCGGGTCCGGTAAGTCTTCGTTGGTTAACGAGATTCTTTACAAGAGCCTGGCTCGCCATCTGAACAAAGCGGTGAAGGTTCGTCCGGGGCTGCACAAGGAGATCAGAGGGCTTGAAAATCTGGACAAGGTAATTGAAATTGACCAGTCGCCAATCGGTCGGACTCCTCGTTCTAATCCGGCGACGTATACCGGCGTGTTCGATGATATCCGTGATTTGTTCGCCAAGACCAATGAGGCTAAGGTGCGCGGCTTCCAGAAGGGTCGCTTCAGCTTCAACGTCAAGGGCGGACGCTGTGAGGCCTGCCGAGGGGATGGAATTATCAAGATTGAGATGCACTTCCTGCCGGACGTCTATGTACCTTGTGAAGTCTGCAAAGGCAAGCGGTATAACCGTGAGACGCTGGAAGTGAAATATAAAGGCAAGAATATATCCGATGTACTTGAAATGACTGTGGAGGATGCGACGGAATTCTTCGTTAACATTCCGCGTATTCACCGCAAAATGCAGACGCTGCTTGATGTTGGTCTCGGGTACATTAAGATTGGCCAGCCGGGAACGACACTGTCAGGCGGGGAAGCACAGCGTGTGAAGCTGGCTTCCGAGCTGTACCGTCGCAGCACAGGCAAAACTTTGTATATCCTGGATGAGCCTACAACCGGGCTGCATGTGGATGACATCGGCCGCTTGCTGGAAGTATTACATCGCCTTGTTGATTCTGGAGAATCCGTGCTTGTTATTGAGCACAACCTGGATGTCATCAAGACCGCCGACTATCTCATCGATATGGGACCTGAAGGCGGTAGCGGTGGAGGAACGGTGCTGGCTACGGGTACACCAGAGAAGCTGATTACTGTAGAGGCGTCCTACACAGGCAGATACCTGAAGCCTATCCTGCTCCGGGACACGGAGCGGACTGAAGCTCTACAGCTCGAGACATCGGACATTAGTTAGTTGATGTAACCTTAGTTAGAGGGCCACGCGATAGCGTGGCTCTTTTTTTATTTTGCAAGTCAAAAGTATGCAAGGAGGAACGAAGCACTC
The DNA here is from genome assembly GCF_058133325.1 of Paenibacillus sp. MAHUQ-45. Classification (NCBI taxonomy): domain Bacteria; kingdom Bacillati; phylum Bacillota; class Bacilli; order Caryophanales; family Paenibacillaceae; genus Paenibacillus; species Paenibacillus sp. MAHUQ-45. Next base: position 43,617 of record NZ_JBYUPV010000021.1, on the reverse strand, counting down.
CCCTGAAAGTTTTTCGGTAGGAGCAATTATAAAGAAGGGACTTGGGAACAACAGCGATCGGAAGCCCAAACATTCACCGGAGTAATTACCGAGCTTTGTATTCATATCCCAAGTTAGCTTTATCTAGTTTAGTATCGTTCCGAGTGATTCCATTCCTTCCTGTAAATGATGAAAATCATCTCTTTCAAGTGAAAAATGGATGAAAATTATATTTTTTATGACATTTACCTCATTTTTTGTACAATGCCTCTTGCGCAGCCCAAATGGTAGCGATAACATAGAAGGGAATATGGAAATAGAGGCGCTTGCTTGACAAAACTTTTGAGGAGGTATCGCCATGCTGCTTGCAGAAGCTGCCGCGCAAGGACCATCTAAATTTCATACCTTTGATGTATTTATGATTTTGTTCACGATCCTCATCTTGGTTGGGGTGATACGGCTGCTGAAGGCTCCGCAGAAGAACAAATTCGCCATCGCTTTTGGTGCAGTGAGCTTGCTTGTCTTCGTCGTTTCCGACTATGCCATGGTGATGAACTGGTTGAGCTAGAATAAGGGCAATCCAGGATAATTGAAAAGTGAAGTCTGAAAGACTCCTTTACCGCCGTGGCGAAATAAAGGTGTCTTTTTATTTGCGGACAAAGACGGTAATTTACATTCGTGGCTATATTAAATATTGGCAAACACATGGCGAATAGGTGTGATTTTTGATACAATAAATAAGTTAAACGTATAGAAATGACCCGTCTTGGACGGTTTGGGAGGATATAAATGAAAGAGCAGGACATACGCAGAGAAGACGTGGAGCTGTTGGCTCCAGCTGGTGACTGGGACTGCATGCGGGCGGCTGTGGCGAACGGGGCGGACGCTGTCTTTTTTGGCGTAGAGAAATTTAATGCGCGGGCTAGAGCGAACAACTTCCGCATGGACGAGCTGCCGGAGATTATGGCTTTTCTACACAGCTATGGTGTAAAAGGCTTTCTGACCTTTAATATACTTGTGTTCGAGAATGAACTACCTGATGCTAAGGAACTGATTGATGCCTGCGTGGATGCCGGCGTTGATGCGGTAATTGTACAGGATTTGGGATTGGTTAAGCTTATTCGCGAGATCTCCCCCGATTTCCCGATCCATGGCTCTACACAAATGACGATTACCTCGCCGGAGGCGGTTGAATTTACGAAGCCGTTCGGGATGGAACGTGTGGTACTGGGCCGCGAAAATAATTTGAAGCAGATTCGCATGATCGGTGATCAGGCTCGTCTGCCGATGGAAGTATTCGTTCATGGTGCGCTTTGCGTCTCCTACTCCGGTCAATGCCTGACCTCGGAAATGTGGGGCGGACGTTCTGCCAACCGAGGGGAATGTGCGCAGGCTTGCCGTCTGCCATATGACCTGATGGTCGATGGGGAGATTAAACCGATGGGTGACGTGACTTACCTGCTCTCACCGAAGGACTTGGCGGCTATTGAACTGATGCCGGAGCTTATTGAAGCGGGCGTAACCTCTTTTAAAATCGAAGGCCGTCTAAAAAGCCCTGAGTATGTAGCTAACGTGGTTAGCAAATACCGTAAGGCCATCGACCGTTACTTTGACGGTGAATGGTCTGCACCATCCAAGGAAGAAATGCGCGAGCTGCAGCAGAGTTTCTCGCGGGGCTTCACGCATGGTTTCTTAGAGGGAACGAACAATAAGAAGCTGGTTGACGGGACTTTCCCAAAAAGCCGTGGTGTCTACCTGGGTACGGTTGAACAAATTCTACGTGACGGTGTAGTCTGCCGCATTCATGCACCGCTCAAACGTGGCGACGGGATTGTATTCGACGCAGGTGATCCTACGAAGAAGGAAGAAGGCGGACGCGTCTACGACTTGCGCCGTAAAGGCGTGAAGCTGGAAGGCGAAGCTGGTGAAGGCTGGGTTGTTGATATTATTGCCGGACGCAATGATGTGGATCTGCGCCGTTTGCATGTCGGTGATCGGATCTGGAAAACCAATGACCCAGCGCTGGATAAAGCGCTGCGGCAGTCGTACGAGACAGAGAAGCCATACCGGGTATTCCCGGTTCAGGTGAAGGTTAGTGGCCGCGCTGGCGAGAAGCTGGAGACCTGGTGGACAGATACGCAGAAAGGTGTGACTGTGCAGGTGGATTCAGAGCTTGCGCTGGAGACTGCGCAAAAGCGTCCGATGGACGCCGCCCTGCTGGAAGAACAATTCGGCCGCCTCGGTGGCACGGTGTTCCAGCTAGAAGCGCTGGAGTCGCATCTGGAAGGCGACGTTATCGTGCCTATGCGCGAGCTGAACAGCATCCGCCGCCGCGCGGTGGAGCTGCTTGCGGGCGAGCGCCCGAAACCGCCCGTCTACGTGAAACGGGCGGTAGAGGTCTACGGCGACGCGACCCGCAGGGGCGTCGCTGAAGCAGCCATCCCGGCTGTGCGGGATGGCTGGGGTGTGAGCGGCGCGGCAGGGCTTACCGCGCTGTGCCGCAGCCTCCCGCAGGTTGAGGCTGCGCTCAAGGCCGGCGTGAAGAACATCTACGCCGACTTTGAGTTCATCAAGCAGTTCCCGGCAGCCGTGGAGGCTGTGCGGGCCGCGGGCGCAAGCATTGCGCTGGCAACGCCGCGTATTCACATGCCGAACGAGAACGGCTACCATGCCAACATCCTGCGTCTTCAGCCGGATGCGGTGCTGGTGCGCAATACAGGCGCATTATATTACTATCTGCGCCGCCGGATGGAGCAGCCGGATGCTGTTCATCCGCGACTGATTGGCGACTTCTCGCTGAATATTGCCAATCACAAGGCCGTGGATCTGTTCCTGGAAGCCGGTTGCGATATGGTAACACCGTCCTACGACCTGAACATTCAGCAAATGGTTGATTTGCTCGGTCGCAGTGATACCTCACGGATGGAGATTGTAATCCATCAGCATCTACCGATGTTCCACACCGAGCACTGTGTATATTGTACCTTCATGAGCGAAGGAACAGACTACACGAACTGCGGACGGCCGTGCGAAGAGCATCGGGCGTCTCTCCAGGACCGGATCGGCATGTCCCACCCTGTACGTGTGGATGAAGGCTGCCGTAACACAGTGTATAACGCTGTAGAACAATCGGGCGCAGAGTATTTGAACAACTTCCGTGAGCTGGGAGTTTCCTCATACCGGGTAGAGTTCCTGGAAGAGACACCTGAACAGGTGGCTGAGGTAATTAGCTTGTACAGCCGTGCACTGCGTGGTGAGATCTCCGGTACCCAAGTATGGAAGAGTCTCAAGGCTACCAACCAGCTTGGTGTTACCCGTGGACAACTCGTGAATGCCAAATAATTAAAGAATATACACAACAGGCGGACAAAAACGGGGAAATTTCCCCGATTGTCCGCCTGTTTTATTTTGAGGGTTTTGGGTGAATAGAGCATTCAGCAATTTTTAAGGGGTCCCGAACTGCCAAAATTGGGATATTACTGTTATAATTAAAAAAATAATGCTATATAAGATGAGCAAAAGAAAATAACAAAAAGCGAAGAGGAACGAAGGGGGAAGTTTGGAACTGAAGGAGCGATAGCGCCCGCCTTTGTCTCCGGATTTCAACCGCAAACAGCGGTACAATGAAAGAAATCTGGAGACAACAGCGGCCGGAAGTCCAAACATTCCACCGTAGTGACGACCGAGCTATCGTTCGGATCTTAAGTTCATCTTATATAGCTCATCATCCGCGAGATATCGAATTGATACCAATAGAAGGAGCCTATGTCATGAAGATTCGTAAGGCCATTATCCCGGCCGCCGGTCTCGGCACACGTTTTTTGCCTGCGACCAAGGCTATGCCCAAAGAGATGCTACCCATTGTGGATAAGCCCACTATTCAGTACATTGTAGAAGAAGCTGTAGCTTCAGGGATTGAGGATATTATTATCGTAACAGGGAAAGGCAAACGTGCCATTGAGGACCATTTTGATAATTCATTCGAACTGGAGTTCAATTTGGCCGAGAAACAAAAATGGGAGCTGCTGGAATCCGTCCGCAAGTCATCCGAAATGGCTGACATCCACTATATTCGGCAAAAGGAACCGAGAGGCCTCGGTCATGCCATCTGGTGTGCACGCAAGTTCATCGGGGATGAGCCGTTTGCAGTTCTGCTGGGTGACGACATTGTCGAATCAAATAAACCCTGCCTGAGACAAATGATTGAGGTCTATGACCAATATAAATCCTCTATAGTCGGCGTGCAGCCTGTGCCTTGGGAAGAGGTGTCCCGATATGGCGTCGTGGATGCAGTTTCTATCGCTGATCGGGTCTACAAAGCTAGCCGGCTTGTGGAGAAGCCCAAACGCGAGGATGCACCTTCTAACCTGGCCATACTGGGCCGATATATTCTGACTCCGCGGATTTTTGACATGTTGGGTGAGCAGCAGGTGGGTGTAGGTGGAGAAATTCAGCTCACTGATGCCATTGCGCGTCTAAGCGAAGTGGAGCGGATTATTGCTTATGATTTTGAGGGCCACCGTCATGATGTTGGTGAGAAAATGGGTTTCATTCAAACTACGATACACTATGCACTCCAGCATGAGGATTTAAAAGACGATCTGCTTCTCTATCTTAAAGAGATCATTGAGAGTGAAACGGGTAAAGCGACGGAATAATCAAACTTGAATCTTTCATCTACTAAAAATAAAAAAACACGGGTAACTATCCTCTTGAGGAAGATACCCGTGTTATTTGTCTAGTGCATTTATTCAGATGCCTTAGTATTGTGTAGCTACGATTTCATTGATTTGGTCTACTTCTGCAGGTTCCGCAGCGATTAACTGATCGTATACGGCTTGATCCTGCCCGCCGTTTTTCTTGAGTGCCGCCAAGTACCAGCGGGCAATTTCACGGTTCTTTTGATCGCTATAATCTTGGCTGAGACCGAGCTTCAGAGTTTCTGCTGCAACCTCAATCTGTCCGGACATGTACTGCATTTTACCGACATTCAGCGCAATTTCCGGAGTAACTGAGAACGGCCGGCCTTGCAATTGCTCAGGCGGGAGCGTCTTAAGATGCTCTACACCAGCTACAACATGTTCATAAGCTGCCAGTCCTGTTTTAAAGTATTCCTGTTCTTTCGCTGTATCCTTTTGGTTGTATGCCTCTTGACCGAGTTCGAAAGAGCTGCTGATCAGCCCGCTGTACCAAACGATGTCCCAATTGAACTTGTCGGCATTATCCTGGTACACCGCTAGAGCCAGATCCTTTTGACCCTTGAGGTTATAGTAGGCGATCAGTTGGTTCAATAGAGTCTTATTATACGGCTCATCCTTAAGCGCACGAGTTAACAGGCTATAGGATTCGTTCAGGTATTGTTCATCCTGAGTTTGGCTGTAGACCTGCTGATCCATGGCAGAGAGGTAAGCCACCGATTCAGGATGGGTCGGACGGTTTTTCAGAGCTTTGGTAAGAGAGGTTTTAATCTCCTCATATGATTGACTGACACTCATAAGGTTCTTGGAGTTGACTGCAGCGTTGCTGGAACTAATGTAGGTAACTGAGAGGAACAGCAGGAACAAGGATCCTAACGTAATTACCGCCATATACCCCAGACGAAGCCCAGCTTTGTTCCAATTGCGACGCAGTGGTTTGCTGTCCATGACAGCGGCCATCCCGGCTAGACCAAGAAACACGAGAATGCCCATAAAAGCATAGCTCATATTGAAGTCTAGCAAGCTGTGAATGAGGATGGAAAGCGTAATAATAAGATAGAAGAATCCGTTATTGAAGTCATCTTTGTCCCGTTTCACATATCCGCGGATATACTTATAGAAGATATACAGAATAAAGCCCATAAATACGATGAAACCTAAAATACCAACCTCGATCAGGAACTGCAGAAAGAAGTTATGCACCTGACGGCTCGTATAAGGGTTATTTTGGTAATGTTCATAAAGCGCAGACCATCCACCGCCGCCAGCGCCAAGGATCGGGTAATCCTTCACTACTTTGATAGCATCCTTATAGAAGGTGAAACGTTCAAGCACGCTGTGCTGCTTAAAGTTGATATTTTCAAGACGTGTCTCGATATTACTAGGCAAGATACTCTTGGCGCTTGTGCCAATAAGTAAGAACGCTATGAGGCCGACCAGCACAACAGAACCCAGCGGAAGCCATAAGCTTGTCCATTTACGGGAAGACCAATTTCCGAGCTTGTCTTGCAGCCATGGAGCGGCAAAACGTTGAATGACCCAACCAAGACCTGCAACAACTACTGAAGCTCCAAGGAGGTAACCCCAGCCTTTGAGCGCTGCTGAAGAGGAGAAGGCAGTATTTAATTCTATTCCGAGATTCGTAACCTGGTTAGTAATGACGAGGGATAACAATCCAGAAACGCCCAGATGGATAATCCACAGAATTTGTTGCGCAGGCTTTAAGAACAATAAAAGCAATATAAACACCACAGGCAGCATCACAAGACCGCCGCGAGAGAGTGTCAGCAGCAGGGATACAATGATAGGCACCAACATAAAGCTGTGGGTCAAAATACCGTACCACTTCCGTGAGCGTACCAATGCGAACACCGCAACGAATAGGAAAGCCATCAGAAAGGCTGCATAAGTATTGGCATATTGGAAAATAGAAGTTAGTCGAAGACCGTTGGAATCTGTCATCACTGCATCCAAATATATACCGTTTCGTACAGTGTTAGAGAACCAGCCTACCAGACTGCCCGCCAGTTTCCCGCCTCCAAGCCAATTCAGGAGACCAAAGCCCACAATTAAATAAGCAATTGTAAGCACAGCATTTTCGATGACAACATTTACTTGCTTTTGCTTCAAGAGATATAACGCTATAATGAATACAGCGGCATACATGCTTTGAATAAAGAACATATTCATTGCCATATAATGCGAAACAGCGACAAACAGCGACAATGCGTATGTAATGGGTAGAAGCAGGACAGCCACGCTTACCAAGTCCCGTTGCTCATCCAATTTGAACTTCTTGAAGTCAAGACCCACCCAAATCAGCAGCAAAAGCACTCCAAGTAATGCAGATACATAGATCGGTTTCTCAAAGTCTACTGCCTGCCCATTAAACAATCCCACCTGAAACGGGGTCCAGAACAAAAACAAAATAAAACCAACAGCTAATGCCCACATCGAGCCTGATATCTTTGCAACATTTCTCGACTGCACAGCGTTTTTACCGTATACTGGTTTCGACACGTTATAATCTCCTTTTCCTGTAGGTACGACAATATTTTAGCATATGGTAAGGGGCAGAGCTAGCACATTCAATTATGATAGAAGGTGCGGGTAAATTTGGTATTATAGTGAAAAATTATAAGAAGGCTAGTGTGGAGGCTATTATTAATGCTATTATACAGAAAGTGTGTTCAGATTTATGAGCAGTGTTAAGTCATGGTTCTTTAAACATCTCTATAGAACTGCGGTTTTTCTTAAACCTGTTGTCGTCAAATTAGTCCCTTTTTCGGCAAGGCAATTTGTAAAACATAAGCTATTGAAAACCGCCTTCCCTTTAGATAAGAAAGACTCTAGTCTATTAGATGATAAAATTAGTGGTATCAATCTAATAGGGTATGCTAGGGCTGAGATGGGGATTGGTGAGTCATGCAGAATTGCTGCCAAGAGCATTACCGCAAGTGAAATTCCCTTCGGAATAGTTAATTTTACCGGTACTAACTCTGCATCAATGAATGATACCAGTTGGATAGCTAAAGAAATTGATAGTCCTAAATATAACGTGAATATATTCCATATAAATGCTGAACAGATGATTGAAATTTACGCGAATTATGGGAATTCGATTTTTGAGAAGCGTTATAACATTGGGTATTGGCATTGGGAGTTGCCGGATTTTCCGGACGAGTGGAAAGAAAGTTTTAATCTTGTGAATGAAATCTGGGTTCCCTCTACCTTTGTAGCAGATGCTATTTCTATGAAAAGCCCTGTTCCTGTTGTGAAAATCCCTCATAGTATTGAAGTGAAAATTGAGACGGTTAGGGATCGTTCATACTTTAAACTACCGGAAAAAGCTTTCTTATTTCTGACTATGTATGATCTGAAAAGCTATCAGGAAAGGAAAAATCCTCAGGCTTCTATTAATGCTTTTAAAGCTGCATTTGAACCGAATGATATGGGCGTTGGTCTTGTTGTTAAGGTGAACAGTGCCACAAATAATTCTAAAGAACTTTCTGAACTCCATGATTTAGTTGGAAACTATCAGAATATCTATTTAATTAAGCAAACGTTATCTCGTAATGATACTAATGCATTATTGCTTGTAACGGATAGTTACATATCCCTTCATAGAAGTGAAGGCTTTGGGCTGGGCTTAGCAGAGGCAATGTATCTAGGGAAACCAGCGATTGGCACAAATTGGTCTTCGAATGTTGATTTTATGAATGCTAACAATTCTTGTCTGGTTGATTATAGGTTAGTTCAGCTCACAGAGGACCATGGCCCATATAAATCCTATCAGCATTGGGCAGAACCAGATATTGAGCATGCAAGTTCATTCATGCGTAAGCTTTATGACAATGAGGACTTTTATAAAGAAATCTCGTCAAAAGGCGAACATGATATAAAAGAAGATTTCTCACCAAAGGCAGTTGGGGAAATTATCAAAAAGAGATTGGATTATATTTCGTTATGGAATTTTGGAGGATAAAATGACAATTACTAGTGTGATCATGGCAGGAGGAAAGGGCGAGCGGTTCTGGCCCAAAAGCCGAACAAACTTACCGAAGCAATTTCTAAATATCTCGGGTAACAAATCGATGATTCAGCAATCTATTGCGCGGCTTGAAAATATGATGGATATCAAGCAAATATTTATTGTTACAAATGAATTGTACGCTGAATTAATTAAAGCTCAAATTCCTCACTTGCCACCAGAGAACATCATTATAGAGCCGGTAGGTCGGAATACTGCACCTTGTATAGGATTGGCTTCAATTATTATTGAAGAACGGTTCCCTGACAGTACGATGATAGTAATTCCTTCTGATCATATTATTGAGAACGAAGAAGGTTTTGTAAGAATTTTAAAAACTGCTGTAGAAGTTGCTCAAGAAAATAGTAATTTGGTGACCCTCGGCATTCAACCTACATATCCTGAGACCGGTTATGGCTATATTGAGAGTGGTAGCGAGACTAAGCAAGTGAATGACTTGACGGTTCATAAAGTTAACAAGTTTGTTGAAAAGCCTGATCTTGAAACAGCCCAATCATACCTTGAGTCAGGTAACTTCTTCTGGAATAGTGGCATTTTTGTGTGGCGAACAGAGACGATTAGGGGTTATATTAAAGAACTGATGCCTGATATGCATGATATATTAGAGACTATGAAAACAGTTCTAGGATCTGAAGAACGTGATGCTATTATCAGAGCTGAGTTTATTAAAATGCCGGATCAATCCATTGACTACGGGATTATGGAAAAGGTGAATAATATCTATGTTATTCCTTGTATGTTTGGTTGGGACGACGTAGGGAGTTGGACAGCTTTAGAGAGAATTAGCGATCTAGATGAGAATGGTAATGTGATTAAAGGGAATATTTTAAATCTCGATACAAAACGTTGTATTATTGAGAGCAATGGGAAGCTTATTGCTACTCTTGGAATTGAGGATTTAATAATTGTTGATACTGAGGATGTAACATTGATTTGTACTAAAGATAAGGCTCAAGAAGTGAAGCTACTGCTCAAGGAATTACGTATGCAGAAGCTTGAACAATATCTATAATAGTTAGATTTACTTATTAATTTATATAAAGGGGAACTACGAAAATGACTAAACGCGCTCTAATCACAGGAATCACAGGACAAGACGGTTCATATTTGGCAGAACTTTTGCTTTCTAAAGGATATAAAGTATTCGGTTTGCGTCGTAGAACGAGTGTGCCTATTATTGAAAATATTGAACACTTACAGAATGAAATTGAATTTATTGATGGTGATCTGCTCGATTTGGGATCACTGATTAATGCTGTACGCATATCTGATCCGGATGAAGTGTATAATTTGGCTGCTCAATCCTTTGTAGCTACTTCTTGGATTCAACCGGTAGCGACTGGACAAGCAACGGGCGTTGGTGTAACTAACATGCTCGAAGCTGTACGTTTAACAAAACCAGAGGCTAGATTTTATCAAGCATCGAGTAGTGAAATGTTTGGTAAAGTAGTAGAAACCCCACAAAAAGAAACGACACCTTTCTACCCACGTAGTCCATATGGTGTTGCAAAGGTGTATGGTCACTGGATCACTGTAAACTATAGAGAGAGCTACAACATGTATGCTTGCTCGGGTATCTTGTTTAACCATGAGTCTCCACGTCGTGGTATCGAATTCGTAACCCGTAAAGTTACTGATGCTGTTGCACGAATTAAATTGGGACTACAAAACGAACTTCGCTTAGGTAACTTGGATGCCAAGAGAGACTGGGGTTTTGCAGGCGACTACGTGAGAGCTATGTGGTTGATGCTTCAACAGGATAAGGCTGATGATTATGTGATTTCAACGGGTGAAACTCACACAATTGAAGAACTTGTGGAAATCGCTTTTAGTCACGTTGGTTTGAACTGGAGAGACTATGTTGTAATTGACCAAAAATTTGTTAGACCAGCTGAAGTTGATCTCTTGCTTGGCGATTGTACTAAAGCGAAGGAACAGCTGGGTTGGGAGCTTGAAGTTGGGTTTGAACAATTGGTTAAGATGATGGTGGATAGTGACTTGGAAAGAGTGTCTAAATTACATCAAAATGATATAAAACAAGGTCTCTAATATGCGAGCGTTAATTACGGGGATTAGTGGGTTTGTAGGTACTAATTTAGCAAATGTACTACATCAAAAAGGATATGAAGTATGGGGGACAACTCGAAAAAGTTGTCCTAGTACTAGTTTTAAAACGCCAGTGGGAAGAATAATTCCGATTGATTATAATAATGAAGAAAATATCCAAGCCATCATTAATGAAATAAGACCTGACGAGATTTATCATTTGGCAGGGCAAAGTTCTGTTAGGATTTCTTGGGACAATAAAGTAGAAACTATAGAAACCAACATGATTTCAACTGTACGCTTGCTGGAAGCTTTCCGTAAGAGTGACATGGCTAAAACAACAAAGTTACTTATGGTCGGCTCTTCTGAAGAATACGGGGCTATTATTAATGGGGGCACAGCTATTCTAGAGGAGAATGTTTTAAAACCGATAAGTCCTTATGGCGTATCAAAGGCTGCAACTTCTTTGTTATTTCAACAATATGTTAATGTATATGGTTTGAATCTTCTTTATGCAAGACCATTCAATCACATTGGGCCTGGTCAGGGTCCTGGTTTTGTAACATCTGATTTTGCTCAGCAAATTGCTAAAATTGAACAGGGTAAATCTGCTCCGGTTATTGCAGTGGGTAATTTGGATGCTCAACGGGATTTTACAGATGTAAGGGATATAGTTAGAGCCTATACAATGTTAATGGAAAAAGGGAGAATAGGCGAAGTATATAATGTATGTTCTGGTGAACCTATATCTATACGTAATATCTTATATAATTTCTTATCACAAAGTACTAATCAAAATATAGAAATTCAGCAAGATGAGAATAAAATGAGACCTTCTGAGTTCCCAATATATATAGGTGATTCCTCAAAAATTAGAGAACATACTGGATGGAGAAAAGAATATTTGATTGAAAAATCACTACAGGATATATTAAATTACTGGAGGAATTTGAATTAAGGAGCTTACTAAATGTTGAGAAAGATAAGGGAAATATTTAATTATAGACAGATGCTTGAAAGTATGGTACTGACGGATTTAAGAACTAGGTACAAAGGATCGTTTTTAGGTTTTTTTTGGACGCTCCTTAATCCATTATTGATGCTTGCAGTGTACTCGATGATATTTAAGTATGTTGTAAGAATTTCTCTTGAGAATTATACCTCGTATTTATTTATAGGAATTGTAACTTGGAATCTCCTTAGTCAATCTCTTACATCTGGAGCGACTTCTGTTATTCGGAATGCTGGACTTGTAAAAAAAATATACTTTCCCAAAGAAATACTTCCTTTAGCAGTAGTTATAGGTGGTATCATTAATTTTTCATTAAGTCTAATTGTCCTCTTTCCTGTCCTGATTTTCTCACATATAGAGTTAGGTTGGTCGCTACTACTAGTCCCTGTACTTTTACTGATATATTCGATATTTACTTTGGCATTAACAACTTTAGTTTCTTGTTTAAATGTTTATTTCCGTGATTTAGAGCATATTATTGGAGTCGTAATAATGGCATGGTTCTATTTAACTCCCATTGTGTTTACTTCTGACATGATTCCAGAAGGTTTGAAAGGTGTATTTAGTCTTAATCCTATGACGACTATTATGGAAGGTTTCCATGATGTGTTTTTTTATAACAGGATGCCTGATTTAAGCGGTCTTGGAGTAGTTACAATCCTTTCAATAGTCCTTCTATTGATTTGTTACACAATTTTCGGTAAATTAAGTAGAAATTTTGCAGAAGAGATCTAAGGAGGGTGCCCTAATGGATGCAATCTCCATTAATAATGTCACCAAGTCTTTTAAAATATTCACTGAAAGATCAGGGACTTTGAAAGATAGAATCGTTAATCGTAGGAAAAATAATTTCCAGAAATTTTATGCATTGAACAATGTATCTCTGAATATTGAAAAAGGTCAAACAGTCGGATTTATGGGACGAAATGGATCAGGCAAAAGCACCTTGCTTAAACTATTAACTGGAATATTACATCCTGATTCCGGTGAAATTAATGTTAAGGGTAAAGTGTCAAGTCTGCTGGAACTCGGGGCGGGATTCCATCCTGATTTTACGGGTAGAGAGAATATATTCATGAACGCAGCAATATTAGGTCTAAATAAAAAAGAAATAAAAAAGAAACTAAATGAAATAATTTCATTTTCAGAGCTAAAAGAATATATAGATAATCCAGTCCGTAACTACTCATCGGGTATGTATATGAGGCTTGCTTTTTCTGTAGCAATTATGGTTGAACCAGATGTGCTATTAATAGATGAAGTGTTGGCTGTTGGAGATGCGGCATTCCAGCAAAAATGCATGGATCAATTATTGAAAATGAAAACAAGAGGCACAACGATTGTATTTGTATCACACGATCTGGGTGCAATGGAAAAATTATGTGATCGAGTAGTATGGATTAATAAAGGTGACGTAATAAACGATGGTAGTCCAAAAAAAGTCATCGACCAATATCTATCTTACCTTGCAGAAGAAGAGAATCAGCGACTGATTGATGAATCTTCAGTTAAAATGGAAGAAGATGTAAATTTTGAGGATGAAGTAATTGTGAACAAAGAAGGGATTGAATCAGTTGATAACTCTGATCCCCAAAGATGGGGGAATAGATTTATAGAAATAACTAATGTTTATTTTACTGACTATAATCATAAAAGTAAGTTTAGTTTTTTGTCAGAGGATAAAATGATTATAAAAATAGAGTATAAGGGTAGAAAAAAAGTCGAGAACCCAATCTTTGGGCTCGCTATTCATACAATTGATCAAATTCATTGTTATGGTACAAATACATTTATTGATTATCATAAAATTAGCGACATTTATCCTAATGATGAAGGTGTGATTCAGTTTAACATTCCTTCTTTGAATCTATGTGCAGGAACATATCTAGTTACAGCAGCAGTACACGACGAACATGGAAATCAGTTTGATTTTCATGATAAGAAATTCTCATTTAAGGTAACCAGTCTCTCCAATGATTTGGGGATTTCAAAGATCCCTCATGAATGGGCACAATATGTAAAAGGAGATGGACCTCAAGATGTCTGATAATAAAGCTAATCCGGCTAAGATAATGCATCAAATTCGTTCAGGAGTTAGAAAACAGGAAATAACGACTGCAGATATAATGGGGAAAAATGAAGGGGATCTCACTAGTGTCATCCATATGGATAGTGATTTGCAACAAGATTTGCAGGTGTTAAGTGCTAAAATTAGTAGGCTAGTTCATCGAATAACCCCCAACATGCCTGTTGCCTTTATGGAGCCTCGATTGGTATCTCGCTATAAATTCTTGGATAAGTTCATTACACCACTAAGAAGATTCGGGAATAGACTGTTTGTAAAGTGGTATGTGGATACGGTATCCAATCAGCAAAAATACTTAAATAACGATGTGTGGTTCGGATTAAATAATTCAATTGAAGTTATTTCAGAACAAAATAAATTAATTACTCGTTTAGCGGAGCGAATTTCTATTTTAGAAAAAGAGCAAAGCAATCTGCAAGCTGCCCAAGATAATCATACTAACGATTATCGGAAGTTTGTAGATCAGTTCAACCAAAAATACACAATTGGAAATTTCCACTATTCTGATTTTGCTAAAAGATTTATGGCCTCAGGTAAAGATGTGAAACGGATTTTTTCTCAATATATACAATTTTTCAAGCCAACCGATACGGTAATCGATATAGGGTGTGGAAAGGGATACTTCTTAGAGTTGTTGAGAGAGAACAACTTAAAAGGGATAGGTGTAGATACTGACCCTAAGCTTATCGATGAATGTACAGAAAAAAACCTGGAAGCTTATGTTGTTGAAGGCAGCGAATACCTTTTGAAGCAAAGAGATTTAAGCTTGGATGCTGTTTTTTTTGCACATGTTATTGAACATTTAACTGTGCCTCAAAAGATATCTTTTTTAGATTTATGCTTTAAAAAGTTAAAAAAAGGTGGCGTTTTAATAATTGAAACACCTAATGCAACCTCCGGATTTGTAATGAACAATCTGTATTATCTGGATCCTACTCATGAAAAACCATTATTTCCGGAGGCTTTAAAGCATTTGGCTGAAATGGCTGGATTTAAGGTCGTAAATTCTTATTTGAGTGAAGAAATAATATTACCTAATGGAAGAACAGAATATACAGAGTATTATAACTATTCATTAATCTTGGAAAAATAATCATGCAAGGAGATCGGGAATGAAAATTGCAATAGTAACTCCTTGGTTTACAGATAGTATATCTGGAGGGGCAGAGCGATTTGCGGGTGGTATTGCTAAAAGCTTACAAGATGCAGGTTGCGATGTTGAGATATTGACTACATGTGGGAAAGATTCTTTCTGGGAATGGGACAATAATTTTTATGATCCTGGAATTTACGAAATAAATAATATATCTGTACGAAGATTTGCTTTGAGAAAAAGAAATAAGAAAAAATATGAAGAAATATTAGGTAAGTTGCTTAATAATGAGAAAATTAAATATTCTGAAGAAATGCAATTGTTTCATGAAACTGTAAATAGCGACACGATGTATGAATTTATTGTGGATAATGGGGAACGGTATGTATTCCTCTTTATTCCATATATTTTTGGTACTTCTTACTGGGGGAGTAAGATGGTCCCAGAACGAAGCTTCGTGATCCCTTGTCTACACGATGAGGAGATGGCTTATTTAGAATCCATTGGACATATGTTCAACAGGGTAAAGGGAATTCTTTTTAATACAATTGAAGAACAGGAACTTACTCAAAAGCTACATAACATCGATATTTCTGATTCAGTTATATCTGGCGGTGGTGTGGTGGTTGATCATATTCCTGATAATACAGCTTTCCGTAAAAAATATAAGATAGATACGGATTATTTTATATATGTAGGTAGGCTTGTAGGCGGGAAAAATGTGCCTCAAATGATTGAACTGTTCAATAAATATTATGAAGAAAACGAAAAGAATGTAAAGCTACTGGTAGTGGGTAAAGGAGAAGAACAGATAGTCGAAACGATTAAAAGATCACCAGGGATAATTCATATGGGAGAACTCAATGACGAGGATAAATTTAATGCAATTGCTGGAAGCGTAGCGTTAATACAACCCTCATTAATGGAAAGTTTCTCTATTGTTATTATGGAAAGTTGGCTTTGTGGAGCTCCTGTGATTGTTCATGAAAATTGTCCAGTAACCAAAGGACATTGTGACAGAAGTCAAGGTGGACTTTACTATAAAGACTACGATTCTTTCGAGAAGGTTCTAAATATATATCTTGATTCAAATGAGAATGCGATACAAATGGGGCAGAACGGAAAACAGTATGTTAAAACCGAGTACAATTGGGAAATCACCGCCGAACGAATCATTCAGTTTTTAAATGAGAAAGGCTTTAGCAAGGAGGAAGTCCTAACTTGAGAATACTAATTGATGTACAAACTCTATATACTGATGAAAAAAAGAGGGGTATTGGAATATATACCCATCATTGGCTTGAAAATTTTGTGAATCAGAGCACTCATCATAGGATTTATCTAATGAAGAGAAAAGCAGATAAATGGTGTTTTAGTTTTGTATCAAAATTTGTTGATTATAATTCGAGATTAAATGAAGAAAGATATTGGTTTGAACAAGATTTAGAAGAGTTCATTGAGCAAAAAAAAGTGGATATTGTTCATTTTACAAGTCCGTATATGTTTGATATAGAGATACCTGATATAAAAAATAAAAGCGTGAAGATATCTTATTTAGTCTATGATCTGATTCCCATAGTGATGAAAGAGGAATACTTTTTAAAATGGCCAAAACATGTACAGTCTCTGTATGAAAAAAGATCGCAAAAGTTAAAAGAAGCAGATTTAATCTTAACAATATCTCAGGCATCAAAATCGGATATTATAAAGTATTTGGGAATAAACTCTAGTAAAATCAATGTGATATACGCTTCAACTAATGAATCATTGTTTAATCCAAAATCAAGTGAGTATCAAATAAAACTCTTAAAAGAAGAATTGCGTATTGATGGACCTTTTATTTATTCTTTGACAGGATATGATCCAAGAAAAAACAATAAAGGGCTTATAAGTGCTTTTGCGAGAATTTCTCAGAAAAGAGATGCTATAAAGCTTGTAATTGGTGGCATTAAACAACCTCAAGAACAAAAAGAATTGATTGATTTCGCGAAAAGTAAAGGTTTAAGCGAAGATCGCTTGATTTTATTAGGTTATGTTTCTGAAGGAGCCTTGGTGGCGCTTTATCAGGAATGTGAATTATTTGTGTTTCCTTCTCTTTATGAGGGATTTGGGCTACCCGTTTTGGAAGCGATGAGATGTGGATCACCGGTTATTACTAGTAATTGCTCCTCATTGCCAGAAATCGTCGGCACATCTGCGGAACTCGTAGATCCTAGTAGTGAAGAAGCGATCGAAGCCGCAATAGAGAAATTGCTTTCTGATAATGCTCTTCGAGAACGATTTATTGACCAAGGATACACTCAGTCGCGTTTATTTTCATGGGAAATTGTTGTGTCAAAGAGTTTGGGGCATTTTATTCAATTGATTTATGATGAGGAGAACAATAAAGTGTCTTCCCCAGATAAACAAAAGCTTGCTTATTTTAGCCCTTTTAATCCCCAAACTTCTGGGATCTCAGACTACAGTGAAGAATTGCTAATGTATTTAAAAGAATATTATGACATTACTATCTTTGTTAATCAGTATCAGCCCACCAATAAGTTCATTGTTGATACATTTGATATTATAGATATTAACGAATTTCATGATGGAATGGAGAAATTCGAAAAGAGACTTTATCATATTGGCAATAATGAGTACCATGAATGGATAGTAAATGCGTTAGAAAGGTACCCGGGTTATATAGTACTTCATGATTTTAATTTATTCGGATTCTTCGTATATACTACTTATTTAAAAGGTCAAAAAGATAATTTTGTATACGAATTGGCTTATAACAGTGGAGTTCAAGGTGAAGAAGCAGCAAATTCATTATTAAACTCAGGTATTATACCAGAAAGTCAGCAATTCCCACTAAGTAATAGAATAGTTGATTTAAGTAATGGTGTGATTGTTCATAGTGAGTGGGTGAAGAAATCTATTCTTCTAAATAATGAATTTAAAGGTCCTATTGAAGTAATTCCACACGGCTTCACGTTAGAGCATAACGAAGTATCAAAAAAAAATAATTTCAGTAATGATAAGAAGGCTCGGGAATTTTCTATTGGTGTGTTTGGAAATGTTATACCAAACAAAAGAGTTGATATTATTATTAACACTGTTTCTAGACTTTTAGAAACAAATCCAGAAACACACTTATACATTATTGGGCACTCTGAGGAAAACTATCAAAAAGAACTGTACAAGCTAGTAGAAAGTCTGAAGATAAAAAAGAATGTTACCTTCATAGATTCTCCTGATATTGAAAGATTCAAAACCTATATAAGAGAAATTGATTTATGCATAAATCTAAGATGGCCAACGATGGGAGAGACTTCAGGTACTTTGATGAGAGCTTTAGGCTATGGTGTTCCATGTATAGTGTCTAATGTAGGATCGTACATGGAATATCCTGATGATTGTGTATGGAAAGTTGATGTGGATGAATACGAAGAAGAGCTACTATTATCATACTTAATAGAGCTAAGTAATAACTACACCATCCGAAATGAAATGAGCTTAAACGCTAAGAAATATATAAGTGAGAAGTGTGATTTTAATATTACTGCATCTTTATATAAACGATTTATGAATTAAATATTACTGTTAGGAATATTTAGAAGTCGAATGTTTAAGGGGGAAATGGATGATATATATAATCTCACTTTTTTTATTTTATATTTTTATTGCTTATGCATACGGAATTCTTTTTAGGACCCTTTTTAAAGGCTTTATTAAAGATATTGAAGGGATACATCTTTTGTATCCTTTCTTTGGGTTTTCTTTTTTAGTAGCTATTTCTCAACTTCTAGGAATTTTTTTGGGGGCGAAATTCTATAATCCATTCATAATTCTTGGCGGAATAATAATCTTATTTGTAGTATTGTATAATTCTCTTATTAAGAAAAATGAAATATCAATACAAAATTCAACGGAAAAACTTTACTATGCTTCTTTTTTTGGAATCGTATTTTTAATTTATTTTTTTCCTAGTTTATTTGCAGGCTTTCCTACATCTTTTGCAAGTATAAACAATGATCTTATTTTCTACTTATCCATACCAGAATGGCTAATAGAAAAGGGGTATTTTACAAATGCTATATCTGATAGTTTTCATCCGTTTTTCTCAATAGCAGAGATTCATTTTTCTAGATTTTCTAGAGTGGGAGCAGATTATTTTAATACACTTGGTATGACATTCTTTCATACGGATGCAATGCATACGTTTAATGTGATTTCTTGCTTTTTTGTTTTCTTATTTTCACTTTCGGTTTATTACACTTGCAAGTATAGTTTCCGATTATCAAATTCGATTGTATTAACGGCGGTTACTTTATCTACAATTAATACATTATTATTTTGGATGTTTACTACACAGTATATGCCTCAGATTGGAGGTAATGCATTTTATGTTCTATCAGCAGGTTTTATTTATCGGGTTATTAAAGAAAAGAAAATTAATTTAGTCGTTCCCACAAGTTTAAGTATTGCAGGACTCATAGCGGTTTATAGTGAATATACTTTGTACCTTTTAGTGCCCGCAATGATGTTTTTTGTGTTTAGTGTGTTTAAGGACTATAAGAATACTAGATTATATACTAAGATATTGTTTTACATCATGTTTCTTGCAGTTATATTCAATCCAGTAAGTACATTTATAGCGTTAAGGTACAATATCTTTGCGTATACTTCCACCCAAAACTCAGTTGGTATTGTAGAATATATACCTTTCTTTAACCAAATTCTCATGGTATTTGGATTTAAATCTTTAGATTATAGCTCTACATCTGGTTTTTATATAATAATAGGATCACTACTGTTGATTTTCGTAATAATAGGATCATTAATAGCAAAAAAAGAAATAAAAGTTTATTTGATGATTTATTCTTTATTTATAGTAGCGCTATTATTATATTTGCATTTCATTAATAAATTTCCTTATGGCTACTATAAAACGTTAATGTTTGCCCAGCCATTTGTTATATTATTGTTTTCCATTGGTTTTAATTACTTAGCAATGAAACTTAAAGCATCGAAATATCTTCAGTTGGGTATTTTGGCACTTGTACTACTTTCGAATTGTTTCCAAATAAGTAAACTGGAAAATATTATCCTCTATAAAGGACTACTTGTCACAAAAGAATATACTGAAGTAAAAGAAATAAATAAATTGATTCCTGAAGACGAAATATTGTCTATAGAAGATGTAACTAAAGATGAAGAGCATATACTTTCATTTTTGTTAAAGAATACAAATATCTCCTTTAAGAACTCTAATTCATACTTTGCTCCGTCATCTATACCAGAAGGTTCAAAGTCCAGTTATACTTTAAAAGGTAGTGGTGATATTTTAAATTATGATGGTTTTTTGATTTGGC
Organism: Paenibacillus sp. MAHUQ-45; assembly: GCF_058133325.1. Classification (NCBI taxonomy): domain Bacteria; kingdom Bacillati; phylum Bacillota; class Bacilli; order Caryophanales; family Paenibacillaceae; genus Paenibacillus; species Paenibacillus sp. MAHUQ-45. The sequence continues at coordinate 23,296 of NZ_JBYUPV010000021.1, read as the reverse complement.
ATAATGAAAAGTTCAGTTTATACAAGGACTTCAACATATCGATGGATGAGGGCTGGCATGGTTTGGAGGATTGGAATGGTATCCCTACACGATGGACGAAGTCTGAATTTAGTCTTTCTGCTAAAGTCTTAAATACTAACAAGGTCTCTATTAGTTTCAACGCAGTTTTACCGCCAAATGTAACGGAAAGAACTATTCTCCTGTATGTTAATGGTGAATTTGTTGAAGAGAAAAAAGTGACAAGTAATACGATACTCACAACTTCAAATTTGAACATTGAATTGAACAAAGTAAACAATATTAAATTCATAGTCAAAGAAGGAGCGGTACGCGTAGGTCAAGATACAAGGGAATTGGGAATTGCAGTACAAAATATTAAGGTCTTCGAAAATTGATTTCTGATTTTATTTAGAAACTGACACAAGAACATTGCTTCCCTAGAAAAACGTACTTTTCTTTTCTAGGGAAGCAATCGGTAGTTCAGTACATCAAGTAAATATAATACAACGATAGTTGGTGTTTAATTTTGCCTAGTTCAACTGTCTCCGATAAAAATAGGAATACAATTCGTAATATCAAAGAATTCGTGAAATATGGTTTTTGGGGAGCCATAACAACAGGAATTAACCTCTTATTGTTTTTTTTACTTGAGAGGCTAGGCTTATACTATATTATTGCTAATATTATTAGCTATGTATTGGCTGTTCTAGTGAACTATATTTTAAACAAGAAGTTTGTTTTTATAACTGCTTCAAATGAAAAGAAAAATAGTAGCCAACTTCTTAAGTTTTTCGCTGTCAGACTAGTGTCATTATTTATAGACAACCTTTTGTTCTACTTAATGGTAACCATACTGAAATACGACGTAAATATATCAAGGGTTGCACTTAGTTTTGTTATTATTATTGCTACGTTTGGAGTAAATAAGTTTTTTGTATTTAATACAAAAAAAAGAGGTATTTAAAATGAGATTAAAGATATTAATTGTTCTTAATTATTATTACCCATATATAAGTGGCCTCTCTGAATGTGCCAAGTCATTAGCTGAGGAGTTGGCAAAAGAACATGATGTAACAGTTCTTACGGCTAAGCATGAAAAGAACCTTCCTGAGTACGAGGAAATTAATGGTGTTAAGATAGAGCGTGCTAATTTGTTGTTTAAAATAAGTAAAGGCTATATAAGTCTGGATTTTTTCAACAAATATTATAAACTACAAAAAGCAGCTGATATCGTTAACTTACATCTGCCAATGGCGGAAGCTGCCATTGTTAGCCATCTGACAAGCAAAGAAAAACTAATATTAACTTATCAATGTGATGTCAATTTGCCTAAATCTCTTACTAATTCTGTTATAGTTAATTTGATGGATAGATCTTCAAGGGCGAGTTTTAAAAGAGCGAAAAAGATAGTCGTAAGCTCGTATGATTATGCACAGAGTTCAAGAGTATTGCCTAAGTTCAAAGATAAATGGTTAGAGATTCATCCTACTTCATCATTTTATAAAGAATTCGAAAACTCACGAAATAGAACTAATAGGGATGCGACATACGTAGGGTTTTGTGGAAGAATTGTAGAAGAGAAAGGCATAGATATTCTGCTTCAAGCTGCTCCTATTGTAAAAGAAGCATTGCCGGATGTTAAATTCTTAATTGCAGGTGACTACACAAATGTTGCAGGTGGGAGCATATATGAAGAGTTGAAAACAAGGATTGGCTGGGATGAAACATATGTGAGTTTTTTAGGGAAATTATCTACTGACCGATTAATTGAATTTTATTATTCGCTTGACTTATTTGTTCTACCAAGCACAAACTCACTAGAAGCTTTTGGGATGGTGCAAGTTGAAGCCATGTTGGCGGGGGTTCCTGTAGTAGCCTCGGATCTACCTGGTGTAAGAGAGATAACAAGAAGGACCAAAATGGGCGAAACTGCCGCTCTAAAAGATGTGGAACAGCTTGCACAGGCTATCATTAAAGTATTAAAGAACAGGGATAGCTACATTAAGGACAAAACTCTAATTAATGAATTGTTTGGAGTGGAGAGTGCGGCTACCAAGTATATAGAGTGTTTTAATTTAATCTGATTTAGGCTATAACTCGTGTATAATGAATAGGAGACATTAAATGATATATTATTGCTTTGTTCCTTTTGTAGCATGGCTTGTGGCAGGTACTTTGAAGTATTTAATTAATAGATTTCGTTTTGGTAGTGCTGCTTATGGCTATATTGGAAATGGCGGTTTTCCAAGTAATCATACAACAGTTGTAACCACAATAACTTGGTTGATTGGTTTAAGGGAGGGGTTTGACTCACCAATTTTTGGTCTAGGCACCGCATTGGTGATGATAGTTATATTTGATGCTACTGGATTGAGAAAGTACGTAGGTCAGCATGCGCAGAATATTAACTCTCTTAATATTGATTCAGCTGTAAAATTAAGAGAAAGAATAGGACATACCAAAATAGAAGTAACCGGAGGAATTATTCTAGGTGTTTTATTGGGATATATAATATATCTTATTTAATAGGAGTGTATTATTTTGAATCATCAAGTAGCATTGGCTAAGAAAAGGACATTACTTACTAGTCTAGCAGATGTACTGGTTGAAATGCGTATTAAACAGTGGACGAAGAATTTGCTTGTTTTTGCATCTGCTATTTTTTCAGGAGCTATTTTAAATCCGACAACCTTGATACACGCTTTGTTAGCTTTTCTTTCTTTTTCCTTTATGGCTAGTACGATATATATAATTAACGATATTGTTGACGTTGAAAAAGATCGTCTGCATCCAGAAAAGCGCAATAGACGGATTGCGTCAGGTGCAATAAGCATTCCCGCAGGAATATGTATTGGCATTATCACTTTTTTAATAGCGCTTGTTTTAGCTTATTCTATTAATTACTATGTGATAGGCGCTGTACTAGTCTACTTCGCAATGAATCTTTCCTATAGTCTTTATTTGAAACATGTTGTAATAATTGATGTTATGATTATAGCTGCTGGATTTGTATTAAGAGCTGTAACGGGAGCTTTAGCAGTAGATGGCATTCTTACGTCATGGTTTGTCTTATGTACGCTTGGGCTTTCTTTGTTTTTAGCCTTGGGCAAAAGAAGGCATGAGTTGATACTTTTCAAAGATGATCCTACCAATCAGCGTAAAGTTCTGAGTTTTTATAGTGTTCAATTATTAGATCAACTCATGACTATAATTACAGGTGTATTAATTATGTTCTACTCTATGTATGCAGCATCAGAAGAATCAGCGATGATGTTTACAATACCTTTTGTGTTATATGGAATTTTTAGATACTATTACTTAATCCATATGAAAAACGCTGGAGGAAAGCCTGAAGAAATATTACTTAATGATAAGCATATTCTGGTTACAGTGGTTTTGTTCTCTGTATTAGTCGTTTTTATTAAAAAATTCACTTAATCTTTATTAAAATATTTATATTTCAGGAATTTCATGATATTGGAGGTTCTTTTATTGAAAGGCATAATCCTAGCCGGAGGCACGGGCTCTCGTCTGTACCCTTTAACAAAAGTAACTAACAAGCATCTACTTCCTGTAGGCAAGTATCCGATGATTTTTCACTCAATTTATAGACTCAAGCAGGCAGGAATTCAAGACATTCTGGTGGTTACAGGAAAAGACCACATGGGAGACGTAGTCAATCTGCTTGGGAGTGGGAATACCCTGGATGTATCCTTCACCTACAAGGTTCAGGATGAAGCAGGTGGCATAGCACAGGCCTTGGGTTTAGCAGAGCAGTTTGTGGGACAGGAACAATGTGTAGTAATTCTTGGTGACAATGTATTCGAAGAAAATATTAATCCTTTTGTTGAGAAATTTAGACGCCAGGGAAACGGTGCTAAAATTCTGATTCAGGAAGTTCCTGATCCCCAAAGGTTCGGTGTACCTGAACTACAAGGGAATAATATTATTTCAATCGAAGAAAAGCCTTCTGCACCTAAAAGTGAGTATGCTGTGACAGGGATATATATGTTTGACAGTAGGGTTTTTGAAATTATCAAGACACTTACACCCTCTAACCGTGGAGAACTTGAAATAACCGACGTCAATAATGCATACATTAAAAGAAACGAATTGACTTACGATATCCTTGAGGGTTGGTGGACGGATGCTGGAACGCATGCTTCACTTGCAAAAGCTAATGAATTGGCCAAGGATATTTTGTTTGATGAGGATTTTGGGAAATTGAAGTTATAGATAAAAGGAGGATATCCATTATGAAAGTCACTCCTTTAAAACTACAAGGCGCAAGCCTTCTTGAACCGGTGGTCCATGGCGACAACCGGGGTTTTTTTATGGAGAGTTATAACCAGCAAACAATGCATTCCATCGGTATCAAGCATGAATTTATTCAAGATAACCATTCTCTTTCAGCTGAGGTTGGAGTATTGCGAGGACTGCACTATCAATTAAACCCTAAGGCACAGACAAAATTGATTCGTGTTTTGTCCGGCGTGATCTACGACGTTATTGTAGATGTTCGCCGCAATTCGCCGACCTTCGGTCAATGGATTGGAGTTATTTTGAGTGAACATAACAAACGTCAACTCCTTGTACCCAAGGGCTTTGCCCATGGCTTCTGCACGCTCGTACCGAATACTCAAGTACTATATAAGGTAGACGAATACTATTCCCCAGAGCATGATCGTGGCATACAATGGAATGATCCTGCTTTGGGAATTGATTGGCCGGTGACCAATCCGATTCTATCCGATAAAGATCAACGTCATCCTTTACTTAAAGATGCTGAGCTTAATTTTGATTAAATATCCAACTTCATTGATTCTGTGAGAAACAGATGAATAGAATATTATTAATAATTGTATAAGAAGGTGGTCGGTTTCATGAAACTGCTTGTAACTGGCGGTGCCGGCTTTATCGGCAGCAATTTTGTAATTTACATGCTTAATCAGCATCCGGAATATCAAATCGTTAACGTGGATGCACTGACCTATGCAGGAAATCTGGAAAACCTAAAATCTGTTGAGGGCAATCCGAATTATACGTTCGTTAAAGCTGATATTACGGATGTCCAAGCAATGGATGCTTTGTTCAGTCAGGGTGTTGATGTAGTCGTTAATTTCGCGGCAGAGTCACACGTAGATAGAAGTATCCTAGAGCCGGATGTGTTTGTAAAAACGAATGTACTTGGTACACAGGTTCTATTGGACGCAGCGAAAAAATACAGTGTCACTAAGTTTGTTCAAGTGTCGACTGACGAGGTGTACGGTACGCTGGGAGCCACTGGCTTGTTCACTGAGGAGACTCCGCTAACTCCTAATAGTCCGTATTCTGCGAGTAAGGCAGGCGGGGATCTGCTGGTTCGTGCCTACCATGAAACGTTTGGGTTACCGGTGAACATCACCCGTTGTTCGAACAACTATGGTCCTTACCAGTTCCCTGAAAAGCTGATTCCGCTGATGATCTCCCGTGCACTAGCTGATCAGGCTCTACCTGTGTATGGTGATGGTTTGAACATTCGCGATTGGCTGTATGTAGAGGATCATTGCAGTGCGATTGATCTCGTTATTCACGAAGGTGTGAATGGTGAAGTCTACAATATCGGTGGCAACAATGAGCGGACGAATGTGCACATCGTGAATACTGTACTGCAGGAGCTTGGCAAACCGGACTCCTTGATTACTTATGTACAGGATCGCCCAGGACATGACCGTCGTTATGGTATCGATCCTACCAAGATCACCAACGAGTTGGGCTGGAAGCCGAAGCATACCTTTGAAACAGGAATTAAAGAGACGATCCAATGGTACTTGAATAATCGTGAGTGGTGGACCCGCATTCAGTCCGGGGAATACCAAAAGTATGCGGAACTGCAATATGGAAGTCGCTTAGGGGACTCACTATAGGCTATCTATTTCTTTCAGAGTATGCAATAACTTATAGAGCGGATCAGTACCTCTTTTAACTGGTGGGTCATGGCCTATAAGTAACTTACGGAGGTTTACAATGAAGGTATTAGTTACCGGTGCTGCTGGACAACTGGGGCAGGACGTTGTTCTATTGCTGCAAAAGGAAGGCCATGAGGTATTTGGTTGTGACCGACAAGAGATGGACATCACCGATCTGGAACAAACGGTAAAAGTGGTTGGTGACTTTAACCCTGATGCGGTTATACATTGCGCTGCCTACACAGCGGTAGACGCTGCAGAGAGCGACGTGGACGGTGCTTATTTAATTAATGCCACGGGAAGCCGTAATGTAGCTCTTGCATCTGAAAAAGTTGGTGCCAAGCTGGTGTACATCAGTACGGACTATGTTTTTGAAGGGCTGAGTTCAGAACCGTACCATGAATATGATAATACTGCACCGCGGAGCATTTACGGAAAATCCAAACGGGCCGGTGAAAATTTAGTACAAAGCTTATCCAGCAAGTATTTCATCGTGCGTACGGCTTGGGTATACGGCAAATACGGTAAGAATTTTGTGAAGACGATGCTGAAATTCGGCCAGGAAAAGCCATTACTTAAAGTTGTGAATGATCAGAAGGGTTCGCCGACATATACGGTGGATTTGGCCAGCTTTGTGCTGGAATTGATCCAGACTGAAAAGTACGGAGTGTATCATGCTACGAACAGTGGGTCTTGTACATGGTATGAGTTTACTCAGGCTATTTTTGAAGATGCCCATGATATTCTGGGGTTGGATTTCACAGCCAAGCTAGAGCCTTGTACTACAGAGGAGTTCCCGCTGCCTGCGCCTCGGCCACGTAACTCCGTATTGGAGCATCTATCTATCCGCACCAATGGATTTGAAGATATTCGGCATTGGCGTGAAGGATTAAGGGATTTCTTGCTTGAGTTAAAAGAATAACAAATTAAACTTCCGAACCGACACACGGTGCGGGAGTTTTTTTAATTTTTTCGCTATAATAGAGCAATAGTCTGTATAGTGAAAAATAAAGATTCGAGGATCCTTATGAATAACAAAACAGTTAGCGTGCAAATTGTTACTTATAATAGTGGAGAGGATATCGTAGAATGCTTGGATGCGGTGTTGGCGCAGGATTATCCTCTTGAACAAATTGTGGTGATTGATAACGCATCCGGAGATGGAACAGCGGAAAGGGTTAAGAACTATATCCTACAAAGTGGACATAGCAACCCCGATTCCTCTCATAAGCGGATACAGCTTATTCAAAATTCGGTTAACACTGGCTTTGCCCCTGCGCATAATCAGGCCATTTCTTTAACCAATACAGATTATGTTCTTGTGCTTAACCCGGATCTGACGCTGGCACCTGATTATGTTAGCAGACTGGTTGCAGATATGGCAGTCGATTCGCAGATTGGGAGTGCAACGGGAAAGCTTTTGTTAAAAGCAGATCCCAATCTGGTCGACAGTACAGGTCTCAGAATGAACAGAGCACGTCGTGCCTTTGACCGGGGGGCTGGAGAAGCGGCTGCAAACTGGCAGGAATCTGGTCCAGTATTTGGCGTATCGGGTGCCGCTGCGATGTATTCCAGGAGAATGATAGATGATATAAGCGTAGGCGGCGAGTTTTTTGATGCGGACTTTTTTGCATATAAGGAAGATGTAGATGTAGCCTGGAGGGCGCAGTTGCTGGGCTGGCAAGGTTACTATGATGCAGAAGCTCTTGGATATCATGAGCGTGGCTGGAAGACTTCCGGGAGAAGTGGGAAATCGATGTTCATTAGGCGGATATCGTATATTAATAGATATAAAATGATGTATAAAAATGAACACAGCCGCAACTTGCTGGCAACCGTACTCATATCATTACCCTACGAAATTGCCGCACATGGATACATGCTTCTTAAAGAGCCTGGGTTATTTAAAGCATGGAAGTCCTTTTTCTCGCAGCTGCCGGCTCTTAAGGAGAAGCGTAAGGCGGTGCAGCGTAAGGTGAAGGACAGGGCAAGATGAATATAAGAAAGTAACAACAATATAGGATATCTTATACAAAACCTCCCTGCCAAGGCCACGCCTTTCTTGGAGGTTTTGTGTTATACTATTTGTCGAGAGATTACTATATTTGTCAGGAGAGTAATAGCATTGAGTGTGGATGTAAGTATATTGATTGTTAATTACAACACCTGTCGCCTGACGATGGACTGTCTAAGGTCGGTATATGACTCGGAGACGAAGTTTTCCTATGAGATTATTTTAGTAGATAATAATTCCCATGATGGGTCAGTAGAGACCATTAGTAGGGAGTTTCCGAACGTTACCTTGATAGCTAATGGGGAGAATACAGGATTCGCTAGGGCCAATAATCAGGGCATGGAGATTGCTACCGGACGCTTCGTACTGTTGCTGAATTCCGATACGGTCGTGCGTAAAGATACGCTGGAGACGATGATTTCCTTTATGGATAGTCGCCCAGACGTTGGGGCTTCTGGCTGCAAAATCATTTTGCCCGACGGATCACTGGATAAGGCCTGCAAACGTGGTTTCCCTACACCTTCGGCCTCTTTTTATTATGCCTTTGGCTTCAGTAAGTTATTTCCAAATAATCCTCGCTTCAACGGTTACCAGTTGGGTTATCTGGACCCGGATAAGAATTATCCTGTCGATTGTCTGGTTGGCGCGTTCATGCTGCTCCGGCGGGAGACGATTGAACATGTCGGCGGTCTGGATGAAGAGTTCTTTATGTATGGAGAGGACTTAGACTGGTGTTACCGCATCAAGGCAGCAGGATGGAAGATTTATTACTATTCCCAGACCTCTATTATCCATCTTAAGGGCGGTAGCGCACGTCGCAGACCATTCAAGATTGTGTATGAATTTCATAGAGCAATGATTTTATTTCATCGTAAGCATTATCGCCAGCAGTACAACAGTATGATTAATGGAATGGTTTATGCCGGAGTGGGTCTCAAGTTTGTTTTATCGCTGGTGCGGAACGCCATGATATCACCTAGAAAAGTACCTCTTCCAGCTCAGAGTCTGTCGGCTGCCGGCGATGCCGGTACACGCACTGAATCGAAAGATGAGGTGAGATTATGATTCGCCGTAATCAACAATTTTTAACGCAAATGTATATGGTTGCAGACTTTGTGGTCATACAGATGTCTTTTCTGGCGGCCTGGTGGCTGAAATTCAAGAGCGGATGGATGGAATATGAGAACCCGCTGCCTGTAGAGTCTTATGCTTACTGGAGTATGATCTATGGCGTTATTGCCGTATTGATTGGGGTTTTAATATCGCTTTATTTACCGAAGCGTAAGAAACGTTTTGTCGATGAATTCATGAAGATTTTTCAAGTGCATGTGATGGCGCTTTTCATCATGCTTGGTCTCATGTTCTTCGTCAAGGAAATCAATATTTCACGTACTTATCTGGCACTCTACATGAGCTTTAATCTGCTCTCCGTCATGTTCTACCGCTATTTTGTCAAATCCATGCTTAAATCCATTCGCGAAAAAGGCTTCAATCGTCAATACGTACTTATTCTAGGTGCCGGTACACTTGGCAAAAGGTTCTACAATAATCTGGAGCAATACCCTGAACTGGGCTATGAGGCTGTAGGTTTTCTGGATGATTACCATACCTGGGACAGAATCGAGGAACAGCGCTACAAACCAATCCTGGGAACGATAGACCAGTTGTCCGGGATGTTGGAGATGTTGCCTGTGGATGAGGTGATCCTGGCGCTGCCGCTGGATGCTCACTCGAAGTATCCCTCAATCATTGCCGCTTGTGAAAAAGCAGGTGTACGTACACTCATCATTCCTGATTTCTTCGATTATTTGCCGGCCCGGCCATACTTCGATAATTTTGCGGGCATGCCGATGATCAATGTACGGGATATTCCGCTGGATATGGCAGGCAACAAGCTGGCCAAACGAATGTTTGACATCGTGTTCGCGCTGTTTGCGATTGTGATGATGCTGCCGGTAATGCTGATTGTTGCGCTTGGTGTGCGTCTCACCTCACCTGGTCCGGTTATTTTTAAGCAGGAGCGGGTGGGACTGAATCGCCGTAACTTTATGATGTACAAGTTCCGCTCCATGAAGATGCAGGTGGATACCGGAGAAGATACCGGCTGGAGTACACGCGAAGATCCGCGTAGAACCAAGTTCGGCACCTTTATCCGCAAGACCAGTCTGGATGAGCTGCCACAGTTCTTTAATGTTCTTCTCGGCCATATGAGCGTTGTGGGTCCGCGCCCGGAGCGGCCATATTATGTACAGCAGTTCCGTGATGAGATTCCAAAGTATATGGTGAAACACCATGTGCGTCCCGGTATTACAGGCTGGGCTCAAAGCAATGGATTGCGTGGCGATACCTCGATCGAGGAGCGCATTAAGCATGATATTTTCTATATTGAGAACTGGTCACTGCTGTTCGATATTCGAATTATATTTAAGACGATTCGTAACGGATTTATGAATAAGAATGCCTACTAAACCAAACGCCTGGTGAACGTATGAGAGATACCCCGTTTTGCCTCCGGCAAAGCGGGGTATTGTGTTTAAGCTTCTCCAATCTTACTACTAAAAGGAAACTTTTATATGAATAAGAAAAAGAAGATAATGGCTTCTGTAATCATGATTTTGGCACTAGGACTCTTAGTTATATTCGCACTTGGACAGAAACAGGAACAGCCGGCCTCGGGCTTTGCCGCTCACCGGGTCGTTGCTCATGCGATGGGCGGAATCGGGGGACATACATATACTAATGCTTTTGAAGCTTTTATAGCGAATTATGAGCAGGGCACCCGAGTTTTTGAGACGGATCTATTGTTAAGTACGGATAATCAGCTCATTGCCAGACACGAGTGGACGGCGAATATGAGCAAGCTGCTGGGTCAGACCGAAGTCCTTTCGTCCGATAAAGTAGGGGCTCCGCTAAGCCACGATGAGTTTATGAACAGCCCGATAATGAATATCTATTCTCCATTGGATTTAGAGAAGATTCTGGATTTGATGCAGCACTATACAGATGCGTACATAGTTACGGATACCAAGGAGTTTGATTCCGGGTTAATCATGGAACAATTCGAGATGCTGACTGAAGCGGCCCGGACAAGAGATTCCGCATTATTGGAGCGGATCGTTCCCCAGATTTACAGTCGTGCTATGCTGGATGAGCTTAACAATATTTACATGTTCCCCACGGTAATTTATACCCTTTATAACTCCAAGGATACAGATGCTGAGGTCCTTGAATTTGTGCAAAACAATAAGGTGGATATAACAATGCCAGCTAGCCGGGCGAGCAGAGATTTTGTGCAGAAGCTCAAAAAGGCGGGGGCGCGGGTATACGTTCACACCGTGAACGAGGAAGATCAGATTGTGAAGCTGTCCCGTATGGGTGTAGACGGATTTTATACTGATTTTGTGGCTGAGAATGATCTGAACCGGATCAAGGGACTGCGCAGCAGTCTGTAGTCTTTCATATGGTAAAAAAGCGAAAAAATGTTCGTATTTTTTACCTGCTTTAAATTGACACCCCCCTTCCCGCTGGCATAGACTAGAGTTATATCTTTAGCGGAGGCAGGGGGGATTTTGTCCTGCCTAAATGACTGATGAGGGATGGAAGAACATGAGAGCAGTGCAGCAGATGATCAAGCCGTGGCGGCATGTATTCAAGCTGGATCCGGACCGTGAGCTGGGGGATGGAGAGCTGGAGGCATTATGTTTGTCGGGAACGGATGCCATAATCGTAGGGGGCTCTTCAGGGGTCACTTATGAGAATACTGTGGACCTGATGTCGAGAATCAGACGCTATGCGCTGCCTGTAGCCTTGGAGGTATCGGATTTGGAGGCGGCTGTCCCGGGATTTGATCTGTATCTGATCCCTATGGTGCTTAACACGCCGGATCCGAGCTGGATTGTGGGTCATCACCGCCGGGCGATTGAACGCTACGGCTACTTGATCCCTTGGGATATGCTACTGACTGAGGGTTACATTGTGTTGAACGACAATTCTACTGTGGCTAGACTTACAGAAGCTGATACGGAGCTTCAAGCTGAAGAAGCTGCAGCCTACGCACAGGTTGCGGACAAGCTGATGTCCCTGCCTGTGGTGTATCTGGAGTATAGCGGTAGATTCGGAGAGGTGGAAACTGTGCGGACCGTACGGGAGACAGTTGAACATAGTCAGCTCTTTTATGGCGGAGGAATTACATCCGAAGCAGAAGCCGTGCAGATGGCAGCGCTATGTGATACGGTTGTGGTCGGCAATATCATCTATCAGGATTTACAGCAGGCACTGCTGACGGTTCAGGCGGTAAAGAATACAGGGCAAATGCATTTTGAGTAGTCGTTATAGAGAGAATTACTCTGAAATGCAATTCATATGAATGAAGAAAGGAGCATGTTATACATGCAACCTGTTAACATACAAGACGCCGTAAGTCGGCTCAATCCTCCGCAGCGACAGGCTGTGGAGGCTACTGAAGGACCACTGTTGATCATGGCTGGCGCGGGCAGCGGCAAGACGCGGGTGCTGACGCACCGAATTGCGTGGCTGATTGCGAACCGCAAGGCGCCGCCTTGGGCGATTTTGGCTATCACCTTTACGAATAAAGCGGCGCGGGAGATGCAGGAACGTGTATCCAAGCTTGTCGGGCCGGAGGGCCGCGACATTTGGGTCTCGACCTTCCACTCCATGTGCGTACGGATTTTACGGAAGGATATCGAGCGGATCGGCTTTACTTCCAACTTCTCTATTCTGGATTCCACAGACCAGTTGTCGGTGATTCGAAATTGTATGAAGGAACTGAACATCGACACGAAGAAGTTCGAGCCGAAGGCTGTTCAGTCAGTGATTAGTACGGCGAAGAATGAGCTGGTAACCCCGGCCCAGTATGAGCAGAAGGTCGGCGATTATTTTGAAGGATTGATTGCCAAGGTCTACACGATGTACCAGAAGCGGTTGAAGAGCAACAACTCTCTGGATTTTGATGATCTGATCATGGCTACGATTCAACTGTTCAAAGAAGTACCGGAGGTTCTGGATTTTTATCAGAAGAAATTCAAGTACATTCATGTGGACGAGTATCAGGATACGAACCGTGCGCAGTATATGCTGTGCCGGATGCTGGCTGACAGCCATCACCGGATTTGTGTAGTCGGCGATAGTGACCAGTCGATTTATCGCTGGCGCGGCGCGGATATCACTAACATTCTCAATTTTGAAGAGGATTACCCTGAAGCGAAAACTATCTTGCTAGAGCAGAACTATCGTTCCACCTCCAATATCCTGAATGCCGCCAATGGTGTCATCGCGCTCAACACTGGACGCAAGCCCAAAAAGCTGTGGACGGACTCTGATGAAGGGGCGAAGATTAAGGTTTATCGCGGAGACTCTGAGCATGATGAGGGGTATTTTGTCACCGGAGAAATCAGCAAGAATGTGAAACAAGGTCAGGCTTACCAGAATCACGCGATCCTGTACCGGACGAACGCCCAGTCCCGGGTAATCGAGGAAATTTTGATTAAGTCGGATATTCCCTATCAAATCGTGGGCGGCATCAAGTTCTACGACCGTAAAGAAATCAAGGATATTTTGGCGTATCTGCGCCTGTTGTCTAACCCGGATGATGATATCAGCTTAACACGGATTATCAACGTGCCGAAGCGCGGGCTAGGGGATACGACCGTTGGCAAGCTTGCCGCTGCTGCAGCCGAACGTGGCGTATCGATCTTCCGTGTCCTGGAGACGGTGGACGATCTGGGCTTTGCCGGACGCACCAGGAATGCGCTGGTGGAGTTCTACGATATGATCGAAGCGCTGCACCGGATGGTAGAGTTCCTGTCGGTGACTGAACTGACCGAGAAAGTGCTGGAATTGTCGCAATACCGTCTGGAGATGCAAAATGAGAACACGCTTGAATCCCGCTCCAGACTGGAGAATATCGACGAGTTCTTGTCTGTAACGATGGAGTTTGAGAAAAATAATGAGGACAAGTCGCTCGTCTCCTTCCTGACAGACCTTGCGCTGATCGCGGACATTGACAGCATGAATGATGAAGAGGAAGATCGCAGCGATGCGGTGGTGCTGATGACGATGCACAGCGCCAAGGGGCTGGAGTTCCCGACAGTGTTCATTGTCGGGATGGAGGAAGGTGTCTTCCCGCATAGCCGGGCCTTCCAGGACAATGATGAACTGGAAGAGGAGCGACGGCTGGCGTATGTCGGCATTACCCGCGCCGAGAAACAGCTGTTTCTCTCCTGCGCGCGGGTGCGCACGCTCTTCGGACGGACGACGGCCAACCCGCCGTCCCGCTTCCTGGAGGAGATTCCAGAGGAGCTGAAGGAAGATACCGCCCCAGCCTCCCACGACCGCTTCCGCCGCGGCGGGACGGAAGTGGGAGGAGCCTATGGCGGCCGCGGCTTCGCCAGCGGCGGCCGGGGCAATTTCGGCGGCCGAGGCGGGGCCGCCGGATCTACGCCGAATGCCGCAGGCTTCGGCGGAAGCACGGCCACGGCCGCTGCTGGCCAGGGCCGTGTGACCGTGACCTCCGGCGGGGCGAAGCCCTCAGCCGGAGCAGGGGCTTCAGGGCCCGCCGATTTCAAGGCGGGCGACAAGGTATCCCACGGTAAATGGGGCATAGGCACCATTGTGTCCGTCAAAGGCACCGGCAACGATACGGAGCTGCAGATTGCTTTTCCGGCGCCGGTGGGCGTGAAACGGCTGCTGGCCGGCTTTGCGCCGATCGCCAAGGTGGAATAGATCGGCTGCGATTAACGATTGTCTTTTTGGACGACGCTAATCATAGGACACTTATTGACGGAGGGATATACCTGTATGGATGTTATGCATACAATGGAAGAGCTCGTAGCAGAGCTTCACAAATATAACTATCATTATTATACGCTCGACACACCGCTCGTTAGTGACAAAGAGTACGACGTTCTCTATGACAAGCTTGTGGCGCTGGAGGCAGAGAGCGGTATTGTACTTCCCCATTCACCAACACAGCGGGTGGGTGGAGAATTGCTCAAGGGCTTTACACCGCACCGCCATCTGGCCCCCCTGTGGAGCTTGGACAAGGCGCAGAATATTGAACAGCTGCGGAGCTGGAATGCCCGCGTACTGAAGCTGGTCAATGATTATAACACCAAGAACCCGGATACCCCATTGCCAGACCCGTGTTATGCTGTTGAGCTCAAATTTGACGGGCTGACGCTGAATCTGACGTACCGTAATGGTGTGCTGGAGCAAGCTGCCACGCGTGGCAACGGGGTGACAGGCGAGGGCATTCTGGCCCAAGTGAAGACGATTAAGTCGGTTCCGCTGACCATCCCGTTCAAGGAAGGCCTGATTGAGGTGCAGGGCGAGGGAATCATGAATCTCTCGGTGTTGGCCGATTATAATACCCGGGCAGCCGAGCCGTTGAAGAACGCCCGTAATGGCGCGGCGGGTGCACTGCGGAATTTGAATCCTAAGACGACAGCCGAGCGACGTCTGAATGCCTTTTTCTACAATATAGGCTATTCAGAGGGAGTGCAGTTTAGCGATCATCAGGAGATGATGGACTTCCTGCGGAATAATCAGTTCAAGGTGAACCCTTATGTGACTTACTACGACAAATTTGACGATGTGACTGAGCAATTGGCAGAGATCGAAGAAAAACGCTCTTCTCTGGACTACCTCATAGACGGAGCGGTGATCAAGGTCACCGATTTCCGGATTCGGGAAGTGCTCGGCTATACAGACAAATTTCCACGTTGGGCAGTTGCTTACAAGTTCGAGGCAGAAGAGACAACGACGATTCTCGAATCCGTCAGCTGGAATGTGGGACGGACCGGCAAAATCACGCCGTTGGCGCGAGTTGAGGCGGTTGAATTGGCCGGGGTTACTGTCCAGAACTGCACACTGAACAATGTGGGCGACATCGAACGGAAGAACCTGAAGCATGCACTGGGCACAAGAGTCTTCATCCGTCGTTCTAATGATGTGATCCCGGAGATTTTGGGCAAAGTGACCGAGGAGAGCGACGGTGGGGAGATTATTTTCCCGGATAAATGCCCTGCTTGCGGGTCTACGCTGGAAATGCGCGGTGCGCATCTCTTCTGCAACAACAAGCTGGACTGCAAGCCACAGATCGTCAGCCGGATTACGCATTTTGCTTCACGGGATGCCATGGACATTGAGACCTTCAGCGAGAAGACAGCAGGACAGCTCTTTGAGGAGCTAAGTGTTCGCCAGCCGGCTGATCTCTATGGTCTGACCTTCGAGCAGCTACTAGGGCTGGAGCGTTTCGGTGAGAAAAAAGCTCGCAATCTCCTTCAGGCATTGGAAGATAGCAAGGGACGGGATTTGGCCTCCTTCCTGTACGCGCTAGGTATCCCTAACACAGGGAAGGCAACGACGCGTACCTTGGCCGATCATTTCCGCGATCTGGAAGCAGTGATGAAGGCGACAGCCGAAGAACTCGCTGAACTGCCGGATATTGGCGGTATTGTGGCTGAGAGCATCGTAGGATTCTTTGCTGATCCGTTCGTGCTGGCAGGGATTGATCGTATGCTGGCGCTTGGCGTTGAGGCGAAGGCTCCGGAAGCACCGCGTGTGGTAAGTACGGATTCCTTCTTTAGCGGCAAAACCGTTGTTCTTACGGGTACACTGCATAAGCTGACACGCGACGAAGCGGCGGAACGTCTGGAAGCGCTGGGAGCGAAGGTCACCGGAAGTGTCTCCAAGAAGACGGATCTGGTCATTGCCGGCGAGAAGGCAGGCAGCAAGCTGGCCAAAGCCCAGCAGCTCGGCATTCAGGTCATTGAGGACGAGGAAGAACTGATTCGGCTGTTGGAAGGCTAGAATTACAGTGCAATAAGTGTTGCGGCTCAGGCTCAGCATAAATATTATAGATCCCGGTTAATTTGCATAGGCGAATTGGCCGGGATCTTTTGTTAGAATAAGGAAGGAACGTTAACAAAAGAACTGGAAAGGATGTTCTTTCTGTGAGACCTGAGACAATATTGCTGGTAGACGATGAGAAAGAGATCGTGGACCTGCTGGATATCTATTTTCGCAACGAGGGCTATCGGCTGCTTAAGGCTTATGATGGACTGGAAGCACTGGAGTGCCTGAACAATGAAGAGGTGGATCTCATTATTCTGGATGTGATGATGCCAAAGCTGGATGGCGTTGCTGCCTGTATGAAAATACGACAGGAACGGAACATGCCGATCATTATGCTGTCCGCGAAAAATACCGATATGGACAAAATCGCCGGACTCAGCATCGGTGCTGATGACTATGTGGGCAAGCCCTTTAACCCGCTGGAGCTGGTAGCCCGGGCCAAATCGCAGCTGCGTCGCTATCATAAACTGAACACAGGCAGTCCCATACGTCGGAATGAGAATGAACTGGTGTTTGAGGATTTGATCATCGATACGGCCAAACATGAAGTCAGTGTGGATCGCCGCAAGGTCAAGCTGACTCCCCGGGAGTTTGCTATTCTGGAGCTGCTAGCGAGGCATCAGGGTCAGGTGCTCAGCATGGAACAGATTTATCGCAATCTCTGGAATGAGCCTTTTCTTGACGGAGGCAATACAGTAATGGTACATATTCGCAATATCCGTGAAAAAATCGAGCTTGATCCCAAACAGCCTCGTTATGTGCAGACCGTATGGGGCATTGGTTATAAACTGGACGGGCCGTCCTGATCGGCCGGAGGTGATTAATTTTGAACTCCAAATATATCAGTACAATCCGCTGGAAGTTTATATGGGCTTTTCTGCTGAGTGTATTCTCGGGCGCTATCCTGCTCGCAGCATGCTATCAGTTGGTGAACTCCATGGTGTATTTGAATCCGGCTCCGCCCTCTGCACCGTACTCCTTGATCCTGAAATGGATTATTAACCATATCGGTTCAGCTCCGCTTATGGCGGCGGCCGGAATCATCAGCTTTTTGCTATTCTTCTTCATCTATACCCGTAAAATCATTTCTTACCTCGAAGAGATCACCAAAGGCATCCAACAAATCACCAAGCTAGGGGAGTCACACCGGATTGAAGTAAGGTCAGGGGATGAACTGGGTGTGCTGGCCGAGAACATCAACATCATGTCCGATCGTCTTCAGCATTCCCTGCTGGAAGAGCGCAAAGCGGTAACCGCCAAGAACGAGCTGATTACCGGTGTATCCCATGATCTTCGTACTCCGTTAACCTCTGTGTTAGGCTATCTGGAATACATTGAGCAGGACCGCTGCCGGGATGAGACAGAAATGCGTTATTACGTAGGCATTGCTTATCAGAAATCGCTGGTGCTCAGAAAGCTGATTGATGATCTCTTTGAATACACACGGGTGAACAGTGGTGGCTTGCCATTTGTTCTGGCCCCCCTGGATCTAAAGGCATTCATGCGGCAACTCACAGAGGAAGCTGTTCCCGCACTGACTGCGGCCGGTATGAAATATGAGATTGAAGACGATACCGAATCGCTATGGATACTAGGAGCTCCGTATGAACTGGTTCGTGCTTTTGATAATCTGATCACCAATGCAATCCGCTATGGTCGTGACGGCAAGAAGCTGGAGATTGGACTGAGCCGGGAGGGTAATGAAGCCGTGGTGCGAGTTAGCAATTTCGGAGAAATGATAGCGGAAGGCGATCTTCCGTATATCTTTGAACGCTTTTATCGGGCGGAGCGCTCGCGTTCACAGCATACCGGCGGTTCCGGATTGGGGCTGGCGATTGCCAAGGGGATCATTGAACTGCACGGGGGTGTTATTTTGGCCGTAAGCAACAGGCAACGTACGGACTTTATCGCCCGTATTCCGCTTTCACAAGGGTAGCTTTTGTCCACCTTCTCGTTTATTTCTTCAGCAAATCTTAAGAAGTTATAGAGCCATTCTTAAGATTTGCTCCTTATCCTTGTGTCAGAGGGAAATACCCCCTTCTGAAAGGAGGAATTGGATTGAGGAAGCGGCGTACTGTGAGGTTGGTATATCTATATATTTTTGGAGGAAGCACACTCTTGAGTGCTGCTTTTCTTTTTGTGTTATATCGAATGTTTGTATGGATGTATTCCCGTCACAGCCCGGATTCGGGGGCTTTAGTTGTAACGTTGGCTCATTGGATTATCAATCATATTGGAAAAGCTCCCTTTGCTGCCATGCTATTTGTGCTGGTATTCTCGGGGCTCTTTTTGCTGCGCTCGCAGAAGCCGGCACAGGATATGCAATCACTGCTTCAAGCAGCCGAGCAGCTCGCCAATCACGGTTCTTTCACGGAACTGAAGGTGTTGTCCGCGGGGGAATTACAGGCATTAGCCGGACATCTGGAGCGGATAAATAGCAATAGGAGAGGCTTTGACCCACATCTTGTTACAGGGGATTTCGCTCCCAACCCGGCTTCTATTTCACCCTCGGTGCTGACCACCGAAGAAGTCATGAAAATGATCCTCAGGGTTAAAGCTACAATTCGATGTCTTGATGAGGCGGAAGCCGCGGGGGATGACAGTAGTGCTATGCTTGGTTTTCTCGTAATAGCCAGGCAGGAGGCAACCGCAATGGAGCAGGCTCTGGAGCGCCTGATTACTGGGTCATGAGTAGTTCGCTGGAGAGGAGACCCGATGAGAGCTTCTATAGAAGGATTCATTGGTCCAACATGCGTGCTAGGGTTATGCGCATCCTGTACCTGTTGTTTGATCTTGGGGTACTTGCTGTCCTGCTGATGTTAGCCGGTCTTGTGTACATTCATGAATATGGAAGCACCGTAGTTAGTCGTTATCCTGACAAGCTGATTTTACCGGAGTCCAGTGTAATGCTTGCTGCGGATGGGTCCTTAATGCGCAGAGTTCCTCTGCCTGGGTCTGGTTACAGGAGTTCCCTACAACTTGCAGAGGTGCCGAAGCTATTGACTGCTACGTTTTTGGCGGTGGAAGACCGCCGTTTTTATATCCATGAGGGACTGGACTACAAAGGAATACTGCGGGCACTGGTAACCAATGCAACGAATATGGAAATAGCTGAGGGCGGGAGCAGCATCACCCAGCAGCTGGCCCGGAATCTGTATCTGAACAGGGATAAGAACCTCTTACGTAAGGTGAACGAGGCGTCTATTGCCTTGGAGCTGGAGAGGCGTTTGTCCAAAAGCGAGATTCTGGAGTTGTATCTCAACCAGTTGTATATGGGCCGAGGTCAGTATGGAATCAAGGCTGCCGCAGAGCGGTACTTTGGCATTACCGATCTGAAAAAGCTCGAGATTTGGCAAATTGCTACGCTCGCAGCGATTCCTAAAGGCCCCTCGATCTATAATCCTGTGGATGATCCAAAGCGATCTGCTGAAAGACGGGAGCTTGTTCTGCGCATCATGGAGCAGCGAAGTTTGATTTCTCATGCACAGATGAATACTGCTTTGCTTCATAAGTATCAGGCTCCATCAGTGGAATCGCAGCTTTCGGCTGTCGGGATATCGTATGGCGATGCCGCGCTTCAGGAAGCAGCCAGGCTAACCGGCAAGTCTAGAGAAGAATTGCAGAGTGGCGGCTATACGATTGTTACTGCCATGAACGTGCAGGTTCAGAGCGTGCTTGAGAAGGCCTTTTCGCAGCCTAATTCTTTTCCTCCAGATGGGAAGGACCGACAAGTGGAAGCGGCTATGGTAATTATGGATCATCACAATGGTGAGGTAGTAGCGCTTATGGGAGGGAGGGAGCCTAAGGAAGGGGGGCTGAACAGGGCGATTATGGATGCCAGACAGCCGGGGTCTTCTTTTAAACCAATTATCGATTACGGACCTGCGCTGGAAAGTGGGAAATTTACTCCTGACAGTCTGTTGTCTGATCAACGGGCGGCCTATGGAAGCTATCAACCGGAGAATCTGAACGGGAATTACCGTGGACAGGTAACTATGCAGACAGCGATCAAGCAATCCATCAATGCACCAGCGGTGTGGCTGTTGCAGCAGGTAGGTATAGGTCAGGCGCGTAAGTTTGCGACTAAGCTTGGTATTGAATTAACAGAGGAGGACAATAATCTCGCAATCGCACTTGGTGGCCTGCATAAAGGCATTTCTCCGTTAAAAATGGCCCAGGCCTACAGCGTGTTCGCAAACGGAGGGAAGTACAATGAAGGTCATCTTGTACGGATGGTGAAGAATGCCCGTGGGGAAGTCATCTATAAGTACACGTCAGCTTCACCTCAGGTCATCTCGCCAGTTACAGCAGACAGGATGACCACAATGCTTCGGAGTGTAGTTAATGAAGGTACCGGAAAAAAGGCTCAGATGAACCGCCCAGTTGCAGGAAAAACCGGGACGACCCAATTGGATCTGCCTGGGGTGAGTCGTAAGGGCAATCGGGACCTCTGGTTTGTCGGATACACCCCGGAATGGACGGGAGCGGTATGGATTGGTTTTGACCGGACGGATGAGCACAATTATATGACGGCAGGCAGTGGGACGGCGGCAGCGCTCTTCTCCAAGATCATGTCCCAAGCCTTGGCGAAGACTGGAAAATAAGAAAAAAGCTCATCGGTCCTCAAGTAGAGAACGGATGAGCTATCTAATAGGGGAGGAGACTTACTCCGCCGCCCATTCCTCCAGCTTGTTGTCACCTGGGAGCAATAAAGCCAATAATCCCAGCAGAGGCAGGAAGCCGCAGGCCACAAATACTTTTGAAATCCCGATCACATCAATAAGATTCCCAATCACGAGTGAGCCGATGCCACCAAGTCCAAATGCAAGTCCGGTGATTAGTCCAGATACGGTCCCGATATTGCCGGGATACAGCATCTGCGCATAAATGACGGTAACCGAGAAGCTGGACAGAAGTACGAAGCCGCCAATCAGCAGCAGCACTGCAGCCCAGAAATGACTGACGAAAGGTAGAGCCAATGCAAATGGAACCGTGCCTACCATGGAAAAGAGAATCAAATTACGCCGCCCGAAACGGTCTGCCAGCGGTCCCCCAAAGAATGTACCTACAGCTCCGGCTGCCAAGTACATAAAAATATACACCTGTGCACTATCCAGAGACATCCGGTATTTATCCATTAAGTAGAATGCATAATAACTGCCGATGGAAGCCCCGTACCAGGATCTCACGAATACCAGGAAGACAAGAATGATCGTTGCGTTCCGGATGCTTTTGCGCCTTGCAGGGTCCATTAGCTTGGCTGTGGATTTTTTACGGAACGTATATCCGGAATTCAGCATTTCCCGATACCAGCGAGCTACATAGGTCTGCACGGCGATTCCTGCGGCGGCAACGATAGTAAAGCCGAGGGCGCCTATTTGCCCGAAAGGAATGAAGATCCACTTCGTCAGCATGGGTCCAAGCGATTGCCCGGCATTGCCCCCTACCTGGAAAATGGATTGGGATAGTCCCTTGCGAAGTCCTGCGGCCATATGGGCAACACGCATACCTTCCGGGTGAAAGGCAGCGGATCCGAATCCGACAAGAACAACTGAAAATAGCACGAGTATATAGTTGTTGGCATAGGCCAGCAAAAAGACCCCGGCAAACGTACAGCACATCCCGAGCGGGAGTAGAATCGGGCGTGGCTTGCGATCGGCGGCATAGCCGATAACAGGCTGAATGACCGAGGAAGTTACATTCAAGGCGAACGAAATCCAGCCGATCTGAGCAAAGGAAAGCAGCAAGTTATCTTTGAGAATCGGGAAAATCGCCGGAATGACTGCTTGAATAGAATCATTAAATAAATGAACAAAACTTACAGCGAGTAGAATGCGGTAAATCGTGGCCTGTTGCATATTGCGCTGCTCTGCAGCCGGGAGGCCTGGCTTAGGGGCAGCGGTTGTTGAATTGTTTTTCATTATGGCTCCTCTCCATATGTGTGATAGGGTTCTTTTTTATGTTTACGATAGATCCTATTTTAGCCATATGCAATGGATTATGGGAAACAATTTGTGCTGTAGGGGGGAGAAATATACGTGTAATAGATTATTTTAAGAAAAGTATTGCAATCATTCGATTCCCATGGTATATTATCTCTTGTGCTTATGAGACATCGCTTAACGGAAACGAGAGCGTTGAAAAAATAAGTTGACAAGAAATAAAGAAACATGATATGATCTAATTCCTGGTTCGGACGAGAGTCATTAACGAACTGGAGCAAGTTCTTTGAAAACTGAACAAATGGAACACGTTGATTTAACAAGATTCATTTAATGAATCGTCAGTTTCAAAATGAGCAATCGCTCTTTTCGATAAGTTTTCGGATGGTTATTTTCTCGGAGTAATTCGAGGAAGTGAACACTCGAAAAAACCTATTTGGAGAGTTTGATCCTGGCTCAGGACGAACGCTGGCGGCGTGCCTAATACATGCAAGTCGAGCGGAGTTGATTTGAAAGCT
>NZ_JBYUPV010000020.1:0-67179 GCF_058133325.1 Paenibacillus sp. MAHUQ-45 | reverse complement strand
GTTCCACGCGTACCCATCCCGAACACGACCGTTAAGCCCTCCAGCGCCGATGGTACTTGGACCGAAGGGTCCTGGGAGAGTAGGACGCCGCCAAGCAATTCAAACCATTGTTGAGTTTTCAACAATGGTTTTTTGCGTTGTGCAGACCTGTGGAAATGTTGTGGATAATTTGAGAAAAAGACAGAAAAATTACACACATGTGGACACAATGTTGCAAAGTAGATTGTCTCATTTTTGTGGATACAATGCATATTTAAATGGTATCGTCAAGTAAAAAGGTCAGTAATACACGGTTTTTGTGGATAAAAACTTGAATATGTGGATAAAATCCGGTAAATCGGGGATAACTCTTGGGATAGATGAGGTTTAATCGTTAAGAAGAAAGTTTCGAAGTATAGAGTTGTGGATAAGTTGTTGATATACTCTGATTTTTTCACTGAAATAGCAATGAAAGTCGGATGCCTGTATACTCACATTAGATCGATTATTGTACAGATGAGGTGAGTTAATGGAGATCAGGCAATTGAATTCCACTGAATTTGAGGATAGCGTAAGCTTATCCCAATATGCTTTTCAGTATAAACTTTCCATCGAAGATAGAAAAAAGAAACAAGAAAGATTCAAACCGGAACGGATTTGGGGAATCTTTGAGGATGGTAGTCTTAGCGCAATGCTGACGCTGCTCCCACTGCAGGTCAACTTACAAGGCCGTACCGTGTCTATGGGGGGAATTGCCGGTGTATCCACATGGCCGGAAAATCGCAGACAAGGCCTTGTAGCTCAATTGTTGTCTCATACGCTAGAGACGATGAATGAAGCCGGACAAACGTTGTCCTTTTTGCACCCTTTCCTGATTCCATTCTATCGTAAATTTGGCTGGGAGATTTATTGTGAGACCAAGAATTATACGATTCCTGTCTCGCAGTTCCCTCGAAAAATTGACGTTAAAGGTAGTGTCCGCCGCGATGTGCGCGAGGACCTTGAGAAGCTTGAACAATTATATGAGCGTTTTGCCTCCCAATATAATGGAACTCTGGTTCGCAGCAAAGACTGGTGGGAACATTCCGTGCTAAATGAGAATACACATCATGCGGTCTTTTATTCGTCAGAAGGTGATCCAGAAGGGTATATCCTGTATAGGGTAGAGAATAGAGAGTTGATTATCAGGGAGTTTGTTTATCTGAATGAAGCCTCGCGGCAAGCTCTATGGACCTTCTTGGCTAATCATGACTCTATGGTGACTGGGGCATCGCTAAAGTTTGTTCCAAGTGATGATATTCTGCCTTTCCTGCTGCCGGATCCCCGAATTACCCAGGAGAACCATCCTTATTTTATGGGCCGCATTGTGAATGCTAAGGCTTTTGTAGAGGAGTATTCATTTAATGAATTCGCTCTTTCTGGTCAGTCAAAGGTATTCATCGAGGACCAGCATGCACCGTGGAATCATGGACTTTGGGAATGGCAGGTTACAGATCGAGGGGCGGCGTCTTTGAAAAAGATTGAAGGCGAGCACTCGCAAGGGGATGTGGTCCTCGATATTGGAACATTAACGGTACTGCTGCTCGGCTATAAGCGTCCGGCAGAAATGGCTAAGGTAGGCAGGATAACCGGTAGTGAGACAGGAGTACAATGGCTGGAGGATATTATCCCGGTACAGAAGACCGCTTTGTTTGACTTTTTCTAATCCTAATCATTCATATAAAGACTCAAGCTCTTTCATGGCAATCGCTGTGGAAGAGCTTTTTACATCCCACAATGAAACGATTTTACGCTCAAGCTTCGAATACAATGATCACATTTTGTAAAAAATAAGAGTAGGCACTTGGCATTGCAAAAAAATATGTTATAATATTAAAAAAGTCAAAGAAAGTCAAAGTCAACGCAAACCAAAATAAGAGGTGTTTGAACTTCCCACTGACTTACAAGGTATGTAACTTCGAACGCTAAGGTCACACTATAGTGTTTGTACCTTATCATGAAGTGGCTATGATGGTCAGGATTCTTTGATTGGACTGTTGGCACTCTTTCAATGGCAATATTGCAACATCAAGAATGGAATACTGGAGGATGAGTGATGCGTAATATCTCCGATATTATCGAACAATATCTGAAGAATATTTTGCATGAAAGTCCCGAAGGTACGGTGGAAATCCAGCGAAATGACCTGGCGGACCAGTTCTCATGCGTGCCGTCACAGATCAACTATGTCATCAGTACACGCTTTACTCTGCAAAAAGGGTATATCGTGGAGAGCAAGCGCGGAGGCGGCGGTTATATCCGGATTCAGCGTTTTGAGCTACCCCAGAATGTGGCTTTGCATACTCATCTGAATCACACAATTGGGGCCGGAATTGACCAAAATACTGCCGAAGGGCTAATTTATCAGCTGGAGGAAGCCCGTTTTCTGAGTCAGCGGGAAGCATGCCTTATGCGTGCTGCCATTTCTCGGGAATGCCTGACAGTTAAGCTTCCGTACCGGGATGAGATTCGTGCCAAGCTTATGAAGGCTATGCTAATCTCTTTACTGGGCAAATAAACGTCAATCCCAAGGGAGGGACTGTACCTCATGTTATGCCAGGAATGTGGCGCCAAGCCGGCAACGCTCCATTTTACCAAAATCGTGAATGGAGAGAAGACGGAATTTCATATTTGTGAGAGCTGCGCGCGGGAAAAGGGAGAACTGATTCCGGGAACAGCCGGAGGTTTCTCTATTCACAGTTTGCTCTCTGGTCTGCTTGATCTCGAAGGGGCAGGTAAGGAGAAGACTGCGGCAGCGAAGACCACACAAAGTCTGCAATGCGAGAATTGTGGAATGACTTACTCCCAGTTCAGCAAACTTGGCCGCTTCGGCTGCAGTTCTTGTTACAAATATTTCAACAATGCCTTGGACCCGCTATTCAAGCGTGTGCATGGTAGCACAGCACATGTGGGCAAGATTCCGAAACGCGCTGGAACTCGGATCGTCTTCAGACGTCAAATCGACGAGTTGAAGCTGCAGTTGCAGCAGAGTATCGCCCAGGAAGAGTTCGAGACCGCGGCTCAATTGCGGGATCAGATTCGTGAGCTTGAAAAAGAAATCGCACAAGAGTAAAGTCTTTGATATATAGGGGGGATATGACATGTCAAGTCTCCGTTTTACCGAAAAAGCACTTAGTGACTGGATGCGCAGCGACGGTGACCATTCTGAGATTGTCATCAGCAGTCGTATGCGAATCGCCCGTAATTTGCAGCATCTCCCTTTCCCTCTACTTGCATCTGCCGAGCAATCGGAAGAGGTATTGGAACAGCTTAGTCCTGTGTTTCAGGGAGAGGCGGCAGCAGATTTTGGCACCTTTCAGCTATTGAGGCTGGATGATCTGGAGGAGCTGGATAAGAAGGTACTGGTGGAGAAGCATCTTATCAGTCCCAATCTCGCCAATGATTCTCGCGGCGGAGCCGTAATATTGAACGAAGACGAGTCGGTCAGCATTATGATCAATGAAGAGGATCATTTGCGGATTCAGTGTCTTTTCCCCGGACTTCATGTCAAGGAAGCATGGGAGCGTGCCGCAGCCATTGACGATATCTTCGAGGCTTCGGTGAATTACGCTTTTGATGATAAAAGAGGATACCTCACTAGCTGTCCAACGAATGTTGGAACAGGTCTCAGGGCTTCCGTGATGCTGCACTTGCCAGCTCTCGTCATGACGCATCAGATTAACCGCATTCTCTCGGCAGTGAATCAGGTGGGATTGACCGTAAGAGGAATTTATGGTGAAGGCAGCGAAGCAGTAGGGAACATCTTTCAGATCTCCAATCAAATTACCCTTGGACAAACTGAAAGTGAGATCATTGAGAACCTGCATAGCGTAGTAACTCAGATTATCGAGCATGAACGAAATGCCCGTGAGCGTCTGCTGGCCGATTCAGCGCTGCGGATTACCGACCGGGTGATGCGTTCTTACGGTATTTTGTCCTATGCAGCAGTGATGGAACTCAAGGAATCTGCTCAACGTCTGTCGGATGTCCGGCTTGGTGTTGATCTGGGTATCCTAGAAGGACCATCGCTCTCCGTGCTTAACGAGCTGAATGTCAAGACACAGCCTGGATTTTTGCAGAAAATGTTTGGCGACGAGATGACATCTACTGAGCGCGATATGTATCGGGCGAAGCTGCTCCGCGAAACATTGGGATCACAACATTAATCATAGATATTTAATATTCATGGAGGTGCAGGAGATATGATGTTTGGAAGATTTACGGAACGCGCACAAAAAGTGCTTGCTTTGGCGCAGGAAGAAGCCGTTCGTTTGGGACACAACAATATTGGGACAGAACATATTTTGCTTGGGCTTATTCGCGAAGGAGACGGAATTGCCGCAAAAGCATTAATCGGTTTGGGTCTGGGTCTTGAGAAGATTCAAGACGAAGTGGAAACACTGATTGGCAGAGGCCAAGAACAGCCTACGAACATTGCTTATACTCCTCGCGCCAAAAAAGTTATCGAGCTGTCGATGGACGAAGCCCGCAAGCTGGGTCACACGTATGTCGGCACGGAGCATATCCTGCTCGGACTTATCCGTGAAGGAGAGGGCGTAGCAGCCCGCGTACTCAACAACCTGGGCATTAGCCTGAACAAGGCCCGCCAGCAAGTGCTGCAGCTTCTGGGCAGCAGTGAGGCGGCTTCCAGCCACAGTGGTACTCCAGCTAATGTTAGCACACCAACGCTGGATGGTCTGGCCCGTGATTTGACGGCCTATGCCAAGGATGGCAACCTTGACCCGGTTATCGGCCGAAGCAAAGAGATTGAGCGTGTAATCCAGGTGCTTAGCCGTCGTACCAAGAACAATCCGGTGCTGATTGGTGAGCCTGGGGTAGGTAAGACAGCTATTGCTGAAGGCCTGGCTCAGAAAATCATCAACAATGAGATTCCCGAGACCCTACGTGACAAACGTGTCATGACCCTGGATATGGGTTCCGTAGTGGCCGGTACCAAATACCGCGGTGAGTTCGAAGACCGCCTGAAGAAAATTATGGACGAGATTCGTCAAGCAGGTAACATCGTGCTCTTCATCGACGAGTTGCACACTCTGATTGGTGCAGGTGGGGCGGAAGGTGCTATTGATGCCTCCAACATCTTGAAACCGGCCTTGGCCCGTGGAGAGCTGCAGTGCATCGGGGCAACCACGCTGGACGAATACCGCAAATATATTGAGAAAGATGCTGCCTTGGAGCGCCGCTTCCAGCCGATTACGGTGGATCAGCCTTCTCCAGAGGAAGCTGTACAGATCCTGTTCGGACTGCGTGACCGTTATGAAGCTCACCACCGTGTGAAGATTACGGATCAAGCGATAGTTGAAGCAGTTAAGTTGTCTGACCGTTACATTCCAGATCGGTTCCTTCCGGACAAAGCGATCGACCTGATCGACGAAGCAGGCTCTAAGGTAAGACTCAATTCCTACACGATTCCGCCGAATCTGAAGGAACTGGAAAGCCGCCTGGATGATATTCGCAAAGAGAAGGATGCTGCGGTACAAAGCCAGGAGTTCGAGAAAGCGGCTGCGCTGCGCGATACCGAACAGAAAATCCGCGAGGAACTGGATACCACTAGGAACCAGTGGAAAGAAAAGCAAGGCCGTACCGATTCCGAGGTTACGCCTGAGGATATCGCTCAGGTTGTGGCTATCTGGACCGGCATTCCGGTTAGCAAGCTGAAAGAAGAAGAGACCGACCGCCTGCTGAACATGGAAGCTCTGCTTCATGAGCGTGTAATCGGCCAGGATGAAGCCGTGAAGGCTGTGAGCCGGGCACTCCGCCGGGCACGTGCGGGTCTGAAAGATCCGAAGCGTCCAATGGGCTCCTTTATCTTCCTCGGACCAACCGGTGTAGGTAAGACTGAGTTGGCTCGTGCGCTTGCTGAAGCAATGTTCGGCGACGAGAACGCGGTGATCCGGATCGACATGTCGGAATACATGGAGAAGCACTCCACGTCCCGTCTGGTCGGAGCTCCTCCAGGGTATGTTGGATATGAAGAAGGCGGACAACTGACTGAAAAAGTACGCCGCAAGCCTTACTCTGTTGTCTTGCTAGATGAGATCGAGAAGGCGCATCCGGAAGTATTCAACATTCTGCTGCAAGTGCTTGAAGACGGTCGTCTGACTGACTCTAAGGGCCGGGTAGTCGATTTCCGCAACACACTGATCATTCTGACCTCCAATGTTGGGGCACAGGCGATCAAGAAGAATTCGACGCTTGGATTCACCGCTGTACAAGATGCGGGAGCGGATTACAGCAATATGAAGGGCAAGGTTATGGAAGAGCTGAAGAAGAGCTTCCGACCTGAATTCCTGAACCGGATTGACGAGATCATCGTCTTCCACTCTCTGGAAGAGAAGCATATTGCCGAGATCGTGACCTTGATGTCCGACGAGCTGCGCAAGCGGCTGCGTGAATATGATGTTGAATTTGTCCTTACAGATAAGGCCAAGGCATTCCTGGCCAAAGAAGGATATGATCCTGCCTTTGGTGCTCGTCCGCTTCGCCGGGCGATCCAGAAGCATATTGAGGATCGTTTGTCCGAGGAATTGCTGAAAGGCAATATCCAAAAAGGAGATTCGCTGACCATTGATGAGGTTGATAACGAGCTTGTCGTCAACCGGGAAGTTAAGCCGGAAAACCCGTCATTGGAAAAAGAAGTAGAAGCTGAATAAGAATTATTATACAAAAGCCCTCAATTCTCCGATAAGAGAATTGGGGGCTTTTTTTAAATAGTTCCGGCTGAAACGGATACCGTCACTTAGAGGACGGCAAAGCCGGTTCTACTTGCGCGGAAGCATTCTTTTTAGGAAACTCGCTAATCCTAACGGAAACCGGGGCAAATCGCTTTCGGAATAGCCTTTCGTTCAAGGGTCAGAAATGGTAAACTTTTATTGGCAGGAAATATTCTGCTTTTTACAAAAGTTCCGACAGTAAGGAGAAGTCATGGCCAAAGCGAAAACAAAGTTTTACTGCACCGAATGCGGGTATGAATCGCCCAAATGGTTTGGGAAATGCCCAGGCTGCCAGGCGTGGAACTCCATGGTGGAGGAAACAGAAAGCGTAGTCAAAACCCAGGGCATGAGCGCCCCTATTTTTCATAGTAAAGAAAAAGCGCAGTCGATCATAAATATAGAAAGTGACAAGGAGCCGCGTATCCTGACAGGCATTGGCGAACTCAACCGTGTCCTGGGGGGCGGCATTGTGCCCGGCTCACTGGTGCTGGTGGGCGGCGATCCCGGTATCGGGAAATCCACGTTACTACTGCAGACTTCACATGCTTTAACGACGCAGGGGCTGCGTGTGCTGTATATCTCTGGGGAGGAATCGGTGCGCCAGACCCGTCTGCGAGCGGATCGCCTCGGGGCGTTGTCAGGTGAGCTATACGTGCTATGTGAGACCAACATGGAAAGCATTGAGGAAGCGATAGAGCAGATCCAGCCGCAGTTCCTTGTTATTGACTCCATTCAGACCGTATTTTTACCAGAAGTCACGAGTGCACCCGGCAGTGTTACGCAGGTTCGGGAATGTACGACAAGATTCATGCGAATCGCCAAAATCCGCGGGATTGCCACAGTGCTTGTAGGGCATGTCACCAAGGAGGGGGCTATCGCGGGACCGCGGATGCTGGAGCATATGGTGGATTGCGTGCTGTATTTCGAAGGGGAGCGCCATCATACGTACCGGCTGCTCCGGGCGGTCAAGAACCGCTTTGGTTCTACCAATGAGATCGGCATCTTCGAAATGGGTGAGGGGGGACTCGTTGAAGTCGAGAACCCTTCCGAGCTTTTCCTGTCAGAACGCCCGCTTGGAGTAGCGGGATCGACAGTCGTGGCCAGCATGGAGGGCACCCGGCCGGTACTTGTGGAGCTGCAAGCCCTTGTTGCAGCGACACATTTTCCATCTCCGCGGCGTATGTGCACCGGGATGGATCACCAGCGTATGGCGCTGATCATCGCTGTACTGGAGAAACGGATGGGCATGTTCTTACAGAACCAGGATGCCTATCTTAACGTAGCCGGTGGTGTGAAGCTGGATGAGCCAGCGATTGATCTCGCCGTGGCAGTCAGCATCGCCTCCAGCTTCCGGGATATTTCGACTAAACCGTATGATGTATTCTTCGGGGAAGTTGGTCTTACCGGTGAGGTGAGAGGTGTGTCGCGTGCGGAAACACGTGTTAAGGAAGCTGCGAAACTTGGCTTCCGGCGGGTCATCATGCCTGAGAAGAGCATGAAAGGATGGAAGCACCCGCAGGATATTCAGATTATTGGCGTCAGCACCGTAGCAGATGCACTATCGGTCGCGTTAGATTAGGGGGCACAGGGACATGAAAGAAAACCTATCAGATAATATGAATGATCTGCTCAGACTGGCGGCACCCGGTACACCTTTCCGGGAAGGGCTAGAGAACGTACTACGCGCTAAGACTGGCGCGCTTATCGTCGTTGGATACAGCCCAGAGGTGATGGCAGTCGTAGACGGCGGATTCTCCATTAATTGCGATTTTTCGCCAAACTATTTGTATGAATTGGCCAAGATGGACGGTGCTATTATCCTAAGCGAGGATCTTAAGCGGATACTGTATGCCAACACACAGCTAATCCCGGACTCCTCGATCTCCTCCATTGAGACAGGAATCCGCCACCGGACCGCTGAACGCGTAGCCAAGCAAACGGGGAAATTGGTGGTTTCCATCTCCCAGCGTCGGAATATTATTACTCTGTATCAAGGCTCTATCCGTTATGCCCTGAAGGAAATTGGCGCTATTCTTGCGAAGGCCAATCAAGCCATTCAGACACTGGAGAAGTACAGAGCGGTACTAACTCAAGGACTGACCAACCTGTCCGCTTCCGAATATGAGGGGATTGTGACCGTAGCGGAAGTGGTTGGAGTTATCCAGCGGGTAGAAATGGTACTGCGGATTAAAATGGAAATCAAACGCTACATCAACGAATTGGGCAATGAAGGCCGTCTGATTAGCATGCAGATGGAAGAACTGGTCGGAAATACAGAGGAAGAAGCATGGCTTTTATACAGAGACTATGCAAGGGAAGAGCAAGAGGAGAAAATCCGCGAAATTATTGCCGGGCTTAAACGCGCGTCGGACGATGAACTGATGGACGATAACCATATCGCTCGCCTGTTGGGTTATTCCTCCACAGCCGTTGCTTCGGAAGAAGTGGTGACACCACGCGGTTACCGCCTGCTTAACAAAATTCCGCGACTGCCGAATGTGATCATTCACAATCTGGTGGAGCGCTTCGAGATGCTCCCTAATCTTATGACGGCCAGCATTGCGGAATTGGACGAAGTTGACGGGATCGGCGAGGTGCGAGCTCGCAATATCCAAGAAGGGTTAAAACGTTTGCAGAAACAAGTGCTTATTGACAGACAAATGTAAATATCATACAATCACGTAATATTGGTGACGTAGAGGCTCAAAGTTAGAATGTAGAGGTGAAGAATTTGATACAAAAATCAATTCCGAGTCTGTTTACCATCGGTAACTTGATGCTCGGAATGTTCGGGATCATGATGGCGCTGGATGGCAATGTTAGCATGGCCGCGATCATGGTTATTATTGCAATGCTACTTGACGGCCTGGATGGCCGTGTGGCTCGTGCCCTTAAGTGTGAGAGTGAATTCGGCAAGGAGCTCGATTCATTGTCGGATATTGTGTCATTCGGGGTTGCTCCCGCTTTGATCATGTATATGACGAGTTTGCAGAACCTCAATTCGGCATTAGGATGGACGGTTGCTGCCATTTTCCCGGTGTTCGGCGCACTCCGCCTGGCCCGTTTTAATGTACGCCCGGGAGTTCCCGGCTATTTTATCGGTTTGCCAATACCTGCCGCTGGTGGCGTTGTTGCCACTCTGGCGCTTTTTCATAAAGATGTGTCCCCTGGATTCATGATTGTGGCGACATTGCTCTTATCTTATCTGATGGTAAGTACGGTGAAATACCCGAATTTCAAAAAAATTGGTCTGCCCAAGAAAGCTATTATTGGTGCGCCGCTGGTGATTGTGGTTGCCGTGGCCGTAGCCGTGATTTTCCCTGAGCAAATTGCCAAGCTGATCTTCGTGCTGCTGGGTCTTTATGCGTTATACGGCTTCAAGCAGAATCTCGATCGTTTGACAGCAAGACGCCGTCACCGTCGCAGAAGACGATCCGAAGATAAAGTGTATCATTCCAAGAACGGCTAACAGCGGGAGCCTGCGGTTACTGAGTAGAATATAACTGTATGAGAAAGACTTTGCGGTCCTGAATGGACAGCAGAGTCTTTTTTTTCGTAAATGCAAGAAAACGGATACCGTCCACTGAAGGGGGATATCCGTTTTCTTGTTATATGCGGAACCTTATAAAATGGCGGTGTTTCGAAACATGAATTACACAGGGGAAGTGAAGACGGCACCATTGCTTGAGGTCAGGATAGATTGAACAATCCCAACGTTGCGCATTTCTGCGATTCCTTCTCTACAACCTCGTCCATGTTGATATCAAGTAAATTACAGAGGGCAGACATATAAAACAACTCACGGCCCAGCTCCGAGCCGATAACTTCCCGGCAATTCTCACACAGATGTCCCTCTACGTGGGTACCGGCAAGTTCTTTAGCATGCTCTAGCCCAGCACCGGGCTCAAAAACCTGTTTCGTGGCATGTAGCTGTATGCAGCCGCATTCTGTGATGGCTTTGACAACGGCGCGGTTGACGGATGCGCTGCTCTGTCCGTTCTTGGACAGCACATCCAGCAGACTACGGTGACGGAGCAGCAGTTCGGAGACTTGATCCTGAAAGGCCTGTAAACTTAGTGCGCTCATTTCCATTCACCCCTGGGTTCGTAATTGAGTTCATTATATGACAGGGCATCCACTATTTTCAACCCGGAAGTAAGACATCCCGTTGTAATTCCCCTGCATAAATACATTGCGTAGAAAAAATAACTGCACCTGCGATTATCGTCCTAAAAATTGGAACATACTGGTGAGGAATACAGCATTTTAGGATGAATATAGAAGGAGGTGCGCGAGTGATGTGGAAAAAGTTAATTTTGTCCTTCGTCGCAATTTGCGGGGGCTGGGGCGGTTATTCGTTATATCATGCGGCAGAAAGAAGTTTTCCTATAGGTGCAGGGAGATTGGCAAATAGCCTGCCGGTGGAGGGAAGTATTTTATTCGCGGTGCTGGGAGCCATTATTTTTCTGATTGCGGGAACGTTGAGCGCAGAATGGGTAGGTATTAAGCTGCGGGAGGCGGTCCAGTTCTGCTCACGTGTACCGATGAATGAGCTGGCCGCAGGGGCTGCTGGTTTGACCGGAGGTCTGGTGCTGTCGATCTTACTGCATCCCGCTCTGGGCTGGCTGGGAAAGGCCGGACAGCTGCTTCAGGTAGTTGCTACGATTGCCTTGGGATATATGGGGATGCGGATCGGGCTGGAGAAGAAGCAGGAGCTGGCCACCCTGTGGACGAGCGGTCGCTTCGGACAAGCGGACGAGCCAGAGGGCCGTGGGCTGGAGGAACATAAAATTCTGGACACCAGTGTTATCATTGACGGACGGATTGCCGATATCTGCAAGACAGGATTTATCGAAGGAACGATTGTCATTCCTGAATTTGTTCTGGAGGAGCTGCAGCATATTGCTGACTCTTCTGATCTGCTGAAGCGCAACCGCGGACGACGCGGACTGGACATTCTGAACAAAATCCAGAAAGAGCTGGATGTCAAAGTCCTGATCTATGAGGGGGATTTTGAAGAAATCTCCGAGGTGGATAGCAAGTTAGTCAAGCTGGCCAAGGTGTTGCGAGGTAAAGTTGTTACCAACGATTTTAACTTGAACAAAGTATGTGAGCTTCAGGGAGTATCCGTGCTTAATATCAATGATCTTGCCAACGCAGTGAAGCCAGTCGTGCTGCCCGGAGAAGAAATTGTTGTGCAAGTCATCAAGGATGGTAAGGAGCATGGTCAGGGAGTGGCTTATCTCGATGACGGAACGATGATTGTCGTGGAAGGCGGACGCGAATATATTGGCACGACGATGGAAGTTCTGGTGACCAGTGTTCTTCAGACCTCCGCTGGACGGATGATCTTTGCTAAGCCGAAGCTGCTAGAGAAGGCGCAATAACCCTGAACATCTGCTAGTGCAGGCTCTGAAATGGGTTGGAAATGCCCGTCAAACACGTTATGATGGGGGTATACGTGAAAGACAGGAGCTTAGGGGATGTCAAACAGTGTAGGCGCCGTGATTGTGGCGGCAGGCAAAGGAACACGGATGGGAACAGCAGAAAGCAAGCAGTACTTGCTGCTGGAGGGCAAGCCGATTGCTGTACATACGCTGGAGGTGTTTCAGCGGCATGAGCGGATCTCGGAAATCGTCCTCGTTACCGGGGCTGAGGATATGGAGCGATGCCAGGAATGGATAGCTGCTTATAAGCTGGACAAGGTTAAGATGATTGTTCCAGGCGGTTCCGAGCGACAGCACTCGGTGTACAGAGGGCTACTGCAACTGAACACCGAATGGGTAATGGTTCATGACGGTGTCCGGCCGTTCGTGCATCCTCGCGAGATTGAGGCCTGTTACCAGCAAGCACTTCAGAGCGGAGCCGCTGTGCTGGCTGTTCCGGTCAAGGATACGATCAAGCAGGTGGACAGCGGAGGGACCGTGGTGTCTACGCCGGATCGGCGAAGTCTGTGGGCGATTCAGACCCCGCAGACTTTTCGTCTGTCTGATTTGCTGATGGCCTATGAAACGGCGGAGCAGGATGGGTTTCTCGGTACGGATGATTCCAGTCTGGCCGAACGCGCCGGTATTGCCGTGTCTGTAGTAGAGGGTAGCTACAGGAATATTAAGATTACCACGCCTGAAGATCTTGATTTTGCGGAATTCACAGAAAGAACCAGGGGAGAGGGAGACAAATGATTGCTGTAGGACAAGGGTTTGACGTGCATCAGTTGGTGGAAGGAAGGCCATGCATTATCGGTGGAGTAACCATTCCATATGAAAAGGGGCTGCTGGGTCACTCTGATGCCGACGTGCTGCTGCACGCGGTCAGCGACGCTATCTTGGGCGCACTGGGACTTGGAGATATCGGCCGCCATTTTCCGGATACCGATCCGGCTTTCAAAGACGCTGATAGCTTGAAACTGTTGGAGCAGGTGTGGGCGCTTGCACGGGAGCGGGGATACAAGCTTGGGAACATCGATTCCACTATTATTGCCCAAAAACCGAAGATGGCACCGTATATTCCACAAATGACGGAAATTATCGCGCGTGTACTGGGTGCAGAGAGCACTCAGGTCAACGTTAAAGCAACCACCACGGAGCAGCTCGGCTTTGCCGGACGCGGTGAGGGGATAGCAGCGCAATCTATTGTCTGTCTGCTTAAAGATGTGATATCATCATGAGATGGCTGAACCAGGAATTTTATTTTTAACAACATGAGCGGAGGGATTGAAATGGCGGATGAAATCCGGGTGCGTTACGCACCGAGCCCTACGGGACATTTACATATCGGAAACGCCAGAACGGCGTTATTTAATTATTTGTACGCCCGCAACAAGGGTGGGAAATTCATTATCCGGATCGAAGATACGGACGTAAAGCGCAATATCGCCGGTGGCGAAGAAAGCCAGCTGAAATACTTGAAGTGGCTCGGTATTGAGTGGGATGAAAGTATTGATGTAGGCGGCGAATACGGCCCTTACCGCCAGACGGAGCGGCTGGATCTGTACCGTGTTCACTGGCAGGACTTGCTGGACCGTGGATTGGCTTATCACTGCTATTGCACGGAAGAGGAGCTGGAGGCAGAACGCGAAGAGCAGACAGCTCGAGGCGAGACTCCGCGCTATTCCGGCAAGCATCGTGATCTGACCGAGGAGCAACGCCTTGCGTTTGAAGCCGAGGGACGTGTAGCCAGCATCCGCTTCCGGGTGCCGGAAGACCGGACGTACACTTTTGATGATATCGTTAAAGGCAGTATTTCTTTCAATACGAAGGAAATGGGCGACTTTGTTATTGTGAAAAAAGATGGGATTCCAACTTACAACTTCGCGGTTACCGTGGACGACTATCTGATGAAAATCTCGCATGTGCTGCGCGGGGAAGACCATATCTCCAACACGCCGCGCCAGCTGATGATTTATGAAGCACTGGGCTGGGAAGCGCCGCTATTCGGACATATGACGCTGATTGTGGGCGAGAACCACAAGAAGCTCAGCAAGCGTGATGAATCGGTTATCCAGTTCATTGAGCAGTATGATAAGCTCGGATATCTGCCGGAAGCGCTGTTCAATTTTATTTCTCTCCTCGGCTGGTCGCCGGAAGGGGAAGAGGAAATCTACAGCAAGGATGAACTCATCCGCATCTTTACGTCGGACAGATTGTCCAAGAGCCCTGCTGTGTTCGATACAAACAAGTTGGCCCACTTGAACAACCATTATATTAAAAATGCTGATCCGAAGCGGATTGCCGCGCTGGCTATTCCTCATCTGCAGCAAGCGGGAAGACTTCCTGCTGAACTTAACGAAGAAGAGCAAGCCTGGGCGGAAAGCCTTGTTGCCCTCTATCAGGAGCAACTGGTGTCCGCTTCCGATATCGTAGGCCTGTCAGAGCTGTTCTTCCGTAGCCACCTGGAGCTGGAAAGTGAAGCCGTGCAGGTACTGGCGGAAGATACAGTCCCTGTAGTGCTATCTGCATTCCTGGCAAAGGTCGAAAACACCTCCGAATTTAATGCAGCTCATATCGCTGCCTTAATCAAGGAAGTGCAGAAGGAGACCGGGCATAAGGGCAAAGCGCTATTCATGCCGATTCGTGTCGCATTGACTGGACAAACTCATGGCCGTGATCTCAATGCTACCATTGCCCTGCTGGGTCAAAATCGGGTTATTGAACGCTTGAAATCGCAGATTAAAGGCGCCTAAGCGTTGCTGGGTGATTGCGGACTGCCCCTTGTCAGTCCTTCATCTTTTCGCTAAGATAGAAGAATACTATTAATAGCTATGATCAGGAAAAGTACGTGCAATAAGGCAATTGCCAGAGAGAATAACCGCGAAGAGTTCAATCTTTTCAGGCTGAGAGTTATTCATTTGTCTGCCACGGAACATGCGCCTGTGAGCTGCACGGCTGAGCGTCCTTTTGCAAGGGTCCGTTAGGCTGCGCCGGTACGTCCCCGTTATGGACGTCAAGGGGGACGAAGAACCGCTGCTATTGATATTCACGGCAGCCTGGAATCCGTCCAAGCAGAGTGGAACCGCGTTTTAACGTCTCTGCAGCGTTATGCTGCAGGGACGTTTTTTATTTGATTTTTCCATTAGGGTGTACAAATGATTGTTCGTGTACGGACAGTCAAATCAGTGAATGCGGCATATGCTGGAGCAGAGAGTTAGTGAAGGAATTGGAACATTTGCCGGATAGGTCTTATAGAAGCTTTTTATAGAGAGACCGGGTGTTGTTCCAGAAGACATTATCTTCCGCGCAGACCTGTAAGCAGGAGGCAAGGAAGTCAAGAGAAGGGGAGCGCGATGTTTAAGCATATCAAGTCGGACATTCGGGCCGTTTTTGACAATGATCCCGCAGCCCGAAGCTGGTTTGAGGTTGTCTTCACCTATGCAGGTCTGCACGCTATTTGGGGTCATCGGCTCGCTCATTATTTTTTCAAGCGTCATTTTTATACACTCGCGCGCATCGTGTCGCAATTCAGCAGATTTATGACCGGCGTGGAAATTCACCCTGGGGCTGTCATCGGCAACAGGTTGTTTATTGACCATGGCATGGGCATTGTCATCGGGGAGACCTGCGAGATTGGTGATGATGTCATCATCTATCAAGGGGTCACGCTGGGGGGAACAGGTAAGGAAAAGGGCAAACGCCATCCTACAATAGGTAATAATGTAGTCATTGGTTCCGGTGCGAAGGTATTAGGATCCTTCCGAATCGGCGACAATTCCAATATAGGCTCCAATGCGGTCGTCCTGCGCGAAGTGCCGAACAATAGCACAGTTGTAGGGAATCCGGGCCGTGTGGTCAAACGCAACGGGGAACGGGTATCTGATCGGCTCGATCATACGAAGATGCCAGACCCGCTTGTCGATTCACTTCGCTTCTTGCAGAAGGAGATTGAAGAAATACGGGAGCAGCTGGGCGGTACAGAAGACAAACAGAAGGCCGAGCAGCGGCGTCTCGAAAGCCAGCAGTACATTGGCGATTATGAAATTTAAGTTTACCGGTATTCAAAAGGGGATCCGGCGATAACAGAAGGGATTGGAATGAGATGGCTTTGCAAATTTACAACACTATGACGCGCAGCAAGGAACAGTTTGTGCCTCAGGAACCGGGCAAGATAAAAATGTACGTATGCGGTCCTACCGTATACGGGTATATGCACATCGGCAATGCCCGGCCGGTTATCGTATTCGACACGGTTCGCAATTATCTGGAGCAGCTCGGCAACGATGTTCAGTATGTTACGAACTTCACAGATGTCGATGACAAGATGATCCGCAAGGCGGAAGATATGAACATTACGGTGGCTGAAGTGGCGGAGATGTTCATAGCCGCTTATTACGAGGATCTTAAGGGACTGGATGTCAAGCCGGCCACACTGAATCCACGTGTAACGGATAGTATGGGGATTATCATCGGATTCATTAAGGATCTTGAAGATAAGGGCTTTGCGTATGAAAGTGGCGGGGACGTGTTCTACCGGACGGCCAAGTTCAAAGATTACGGTAAGCTGTCGCGTCAGAACCTGGAGGAACTGCAGTTTGGGATTCGGGTGGAAGTGGACGCCCGCAAGGAGAAACCCGAGGATTTTGTACTCTGGAAAGCGGCGAAGCCAGGAGAAGTATCTTGGGAGAGCCCATGGGGAGCGGGTCGTCCAGGCTGGCACATTGAGTGCTCGGCTATGGCACGCGAGTTCCTTGGTGACACTATGGATATCCACGGTGGTGGACAGGATTTGCAGTTCCCGCACCATGAATGCGAATGCGCACAGACTGAGGCCCTGACTGACAAGCCGTTGTCTAACTACTGGATGCATAATGGTTTCGTCAATATCGGAGACGAGAAAATGTCGAAATCACTCGGAAACGGCCTGCTGGTAAAGGATATCCGTGAGCGCTTCAAGGCGGGAGCGATCCGTTACTTCATGCTTTCCACACACTATCGCAATCCGCTAAATTTCACGATGGATGCGCTGGCCTCAGCGGAGAAAAGTGTGGAGCGGATTTCGGTTGCGGTAAGCAATGTGAAGCATCGTTTGGAACTAGCTGGAACTGTGAACGGCGCTACGGCTAGCAAGGAAATCAACGACAAGTTGGACGGTATTCTGGCGGTGTTCCATGCTAAAATGCAGGATGACTTCAATACGCCGGATGCCATTACGGCTGTATTCGATTGGGTGAGCTTGGCGAACCTGACCTTGGCGGATAATAACGCTGCTGCTGCCGATCTGGCTGCGCTGCTGAAGGCCTTTGATGAGATGAATACAGTATTGATCCTGACGTCTGAAGTGGAAGAAGAAGTAGCGGGCGAGGAAGTGGAGCGGCTGATTGCTGAACGGGCAGAGGCGCGCAAGAACAAGAATTGGGCTCGTTCCGATGAAATCCGCGATGAACTGAGCGCTATGGGAATCCTCCTTGAAGACACTCCGCAGGGAATGCGGTGGCGGCGTAAATGAGTGATGAAGAAACATTGAACATAGAAGGATGGTTTCCGTATGATCCATCCAAGCCGGTGCGGCTCCTCTCACCTATCGTACTAGCGTACGTAGGTGATGCTATTTATGAGGTTGCCGTCCGGCAATACCTTGTATCCCTGCCGAATCTGCGGCCGAATCATTTGCATCGTACGGCAACGGGACTGGTGTCGGCCAAGGCGCAGTGTGCCATTCTTGCACATCTGGAGCCGGTGTTGACTGAAGAAGAGCAGGATATTGCCCGCCAAGGACGGAATGCAAAGTCGGGATCGATCCCGAAAAATGCGAATGTGTTGGAATACCGCCATGCTACGGCTTTTGAATGTTTGATCGGGTATTTATACTATACGGGACAGCAGGCAAGATTACAGGAAATTGTGCACATCGGCATAGAGTTTATGCAGAACCGGCCATGATCTAGTAAGGAATGACCACAAACAGGAGGCAATAAAAATGGAAGAATTGAAAACAGAAGAAGAAATATTGGCCGGAAAGCATTCTGTGCTGGAGGCGCTGCGTGCAGGACGTACTCTGAATAAAATATGGATTGCCGAAACTGCGCAAAAGCATCTGACCGCGCCAATCGTGGCTGAAGCCCGCAAAGCGGGGATTGTGATTCAGCATGTGGACAAGCGTAAGCTGGACCAATTAGCTCCAGGTGTGCAGCACCAGGGTGTAGTAGCACAAGCGGCGCCGTTTGCGTATGTAGAGGTTGATGACTTGCTGGCCGCGGCTGCGGCTAAAGGTGAAGCTCCTTTTCTCATTTTGCTAGACGAGATCGAAGATCCTCATAACCTCGGTTCCATTCTGCGTACTGCGGATTGCACCGGCGTTCATGGTGTGATTGTACCGAAGCGCCGCTCTGCGCAAATTACGGCGACGGTGTCCAAAACTTCGGCTGGTGCGGTGGAATATGTTCCGGTAGCGCGCGTGACTAATCTTGGACAAACTATCGATCGCTTGAAAGAACAGGGAATATGGGTTGTGGGTACCGACGTCGATACCGATCAGGATCTGTATGCTTCGGATATTTTCACAGGACCGGTAGCTGTAGTAATCGGTAATGAGAACAAGGGAATGGGTCGTCTGATTCGGGAAAAATGCGATGTGCTGCTCAAGCTGCCAATGTCCGGGAAAATCAATTCCCTTAACGCTTCCGTTGCTGCGGGCGTAGTGATGTACGAAGTGCTGCGCCGCCGCCGTCAGCAGGGATAGCCTATGGCCGACTGGCGCGATGTGCTGCTTGTAGACGGATATAACATGATTGGCGGCTGGCCGGAGCTTGCGGCATTGTCGATGAAGGGGATGCAGGAAGCGCGCGATCGACTTCTGGATCTGCTCGCGGATTATCAGGCATATTCGGGCCGCCGGGTTATCGCCGTTTTTGATGCTTACCGGGTTCCGGGACTGGGGCGTTCGTTCGTGCAGGGCAAGGTACAGGTCTACTTCACGAAGGAAAAAGAAACAGCTGATGAATGCATAGAGCGGTTGGTCGGTGAATTCAGTCACCGTCGCCGGCAGATCTATGTAGCCACCAGCGACTTTGTGGAACAGCATGTTATTTTTGCACAAGGAGCACTTCGGGTTTCGGCAAGGGAATTACGGCTTGAAGTGGAAGAGAATCAGAAGGAAGTCAAGAAAGCCATAGAACCGGGGAGCACAGGTTCAACCCGTCATTCCCTGGAGGATAAATTGCCACCCGATGTACGCAGCAGGCTGGAAAATTGGCGGCGGCAATGAAATAATACGGAAATTGACCCGGATATGTCATTGTAAACCCATATTATGCTATTCATGATTGATTTTGGGGAAACTTCGGTTGACGTTTTTAGGTAACATAATATATACTGTTCGTATATTTCGCGAAGTAACGATGTGTCTTGCGTTGCAGCCGGGGGGATTCTTGGTGAGTGTCGACCTCAAGGAAATAATGCTGTCTGAGTATGATTTCATAAGCGATGAAGATATTGTCGAGGCTTTCCGTGGTGGCGACAGTGGCGCATTGGAGCATTTGATTAACAAATACCGTAATTTTGTACGTGCCAAAGCGCGTTCCTACTTTTTGATCGGGGCTGACCGCGAAGATATTGTCCAGGAAGGCATGATCGGTCTGTACAAGGCCATTCGTGATTTCAAGGGAGACAAGCTTTCTTCTTTCAAGGCTTTTGCAGAGCTGTGCATCACTAGACAGATTATTACTGCGATCAAGACGGCAACTCGTCAGAAGCATATTCCGCTCAATTCTTACGTATCTTTGGACAAGCCCATTTATGATGAAGACTCCGACCGGACACTGATGGATGTGATCTGTGGGTCTCAGGTGCTTGATCCCGAAGAGCTGATTATTAATCAGGAGGAATTCATCGGGCTGGAAGACAAGATGGCGGAGATCCTTAGTGATCTGGAGCGTAAAGTGCTGATGCTCTATCTGGATGGCCGCTCCTATCAGGAAATTGCCGAGGACTTGAAGCGACATGTGAAGTCGATCGATAATGCTTTACAGCGAGTGAAGCGTAAATTGGAAAGATATCTGGAAGTGCGTGACAATTGATGATATAATGGACAGGAGAGACTCGGGTAAACGAGTCTTTTTTTAGTGGGATTTTAATTTCCGGTTGATTATTTTGTTATAGTTACCGGAACGGAAGATTCTTAACTTTTGCAGCAAAATGCTAGAATGCCGTGCAGACAGGTTTATTCGCAGTCGGAATGCTCCATAATGATAAGGATGACAGCGATAACCAGTGGAAAAGACAAGACCAAAGGCAGGGTACAACACGTGACGATAACACCCGGAAATACCCAGTGCAGAAGGGCAATTCTTTCGTTGACACAGGCCTTGACATTATGCTAAAGTGTTTTAGGTAGGCCTAAATTCGCGGCATTTTTTAGGATCAATTTTGCGTCTTCTAATTTTACCGTTAGAAGGACGTCTTCGGGAGGTGCACATCATGCGGGTAATTATCACTTTGGCTTGTACAAGTTGCAAACAAAGAAACTATGCGACAACCAAAAACAAGCGAAATCACCCCGACCGCATGGAGATGAAGAAATTTTGCAAGTATTGTAACTCGCAAACTCCTCATCGCGAAA
Organism: Paenibacillus sp. MAHUQ-45; assembly: GCF_058133325.1. Lineage (NCBI taxonomy): Bacteria > Bacillati > Bacillota > Bacilli > Caryophanales > Paenibacillaceae > Paenibacillus > Paenibacillus sp. MAHUQ-45. The sequence continues at coordinate 46,381 of NZ_JBYUPV010000020.1, read as the reverse complement.
CCAGATAGTCTTTGGGAGGTGTAGTCGGCGTGAAACGTAGTTTCAAGTCTATGTTTTCCTTTTTCACTGAAAGCTGGAGTGAACTCAAAAAAGTTCGCTGGCCTAGTCGTAAGGAATTGAAGAACTATACATTGATCGTTGTTGGTACAATTATAGTTGTCGCTATTTACTTCTGGGTTCTGGACATCGGTATTTCCGCTGTGATTGAAGCGATTATTTAGAGAGGTTCCAGGTGGCTTGGTATGGAAAAAAGATGGTATGTCGTTCATACCTATTCTGGGTATGAGAATAAGGTCAAAGCCAATTTGGAAAAGCGCGTTGAGTCCATGGGCATGGAAGACAAAATATTCCGTGTTCTTGTTCCTATGGAAGAAGAACTGGTAAACAAGGATGGCAAGAAAAAAACTGTCATGCGTAAAGTTTACCCTGGTTATGTTTTGGTGGAAATGATTCAGACTGATGATTCCTGGTATGTTGTTCGCAATACACCGGGCGTTACTGGATTTGTTGGTTCGACAGGCTCGGGTTCCAAACCTACACCGCTGCTTCCAGAAGAGGTAGAACAAATTCTGAAGCATATGGGTATGGTTGAACCTAAAGCGAAGATTGATTTCGAAATCAAGGAATCCGTACGTATTATGGTTGGTCCATTTGCGAATTTTGTGGGCTCCGTGGAAGAAATTTTGGCTGACAAGAGTAAAGTTAAGGTACACGTTAACATGTTTGGACGGGAAACCCCGCTGGAGTTGGATTTCACTCAAGTGGAGAAAATATAACAAAACGCAAGGGTTTCTTGTGGGAGAGCGCTAAATGCGTTCGAAGACCACTATTGACGCAAGGAGGTGTCACTCATGGCTAAAAAAGTTATTAAAATGGTGAAACTGCAAATTCCTGCAGGGAAAGCGAACCCAGCCCCACCAGTAGGTCCGGCGCTTGGTCAAGCGGGTGTCAACATCATGGCATTCTGTAAGGAATTCAACGCTCGTACTGCTGACCAGGCTGGCCTGATCATCCCGGTTGAAATTTCAGTATTTGAAGACCGTTCCTTTACATTCATCACCAAAACTCCTCCGGCTGCCGTTCTGCTTCGCATCGCTGCTAAAGTAGAAAAAGGATCCGGTGAACCAAACAAGAAAAAAGTTGCTAAGCTGGGCCGCGCAGCGGTTCGTGAAATTGCTGAGCAAAAAATGCCCGACCTTAACGCTGCTTCCGTAGAAGCTGCTATGCGTATGGTTGAAGGTACTGCCCGCAGTATGGGTATCACAATCGAAGACTAATAAGTATTCGATGCATTGGTCAATTATGACCGCAATACGTGGGAGGAAATTCCGCTATTACCACAAAGGAGGAACATTTCATGGCTAAACACGGTAAGAAATACCAAGAAGCTGCTAAGCTGATTAACAGCGAAGCGACTTACGAGCCTTCAGAAGCTGTAGAGCTTGTGAAAAAGGCTGCGACTGCAAAATTCGACGAAACCGTTGAAGCAGCAGTTCGTCTGGGCGTAGACCCTCGTAAACAAGACCAAGCTGTTCGTGGTGTTGTTGTCCTGCCTCACGGCACAGGTAAAACACAACGCGTGCTTGTATTTGCAAAAGGTGAAAAAGCGAAGGAAGCGGAAGCTGCTGGTGCTGATTTTGTAGGCGATCAAGATATGATCAACAAAATCCAACAAGGCTGGTTTGAATTCGATGTCTGCGTAGCTACACCTGACATGATGAGTGAAGTCGGTAAACTGGGACGTCTGCTCGGTGGTAAAGGCCTTATGCCTAACCCTAAAGCAGGTACAGTTACATTCGATGTTACTAAGGCTGTGCAAGAAATCAAAGCCGGTAAAATCGAATACCGTCTCGATAAAGCTGGTCAAATTCACGCGCCTATCGGCAAAGTGTCCTTTGACGAAGCAAAATTGAATGACAACCTTAAAGCTCTGATCGACGCTTTGAACCGTGCGAAACCGGCTGCTGCTAAAGGTGTATACCTTAAAGGTATCTCGATTTCTTCCACTATGGGACCAAGCGCTCGTGTAAACACTACTGCATTCAGATAATTAGGGATTGACTCTTGCAGTCATCTTTGATAATCTATAACAGTTGTGACGAACTAAGGTATCATTCTTGAACTTGAATATGCTTACCGTAGACAGTAGGTGCCCTAAGGCTTAATTTCCTACCGAGGTGTTGTGATAGAAACAAGAGGTTGCCCGGCTTGCCGTGTAGCTATCGTTTTATCAAGCCTTCGTGATTCTGCGGAGGCTTTTCTAATGCCTGCGTAGGAACGGCGCGGATTCCTCGGATGGAACGCCGTCACATAAATTTTCAGGAGGTGTATACATTGGCAAATGCAAAAGTAATTCAAGCTAAACAAGATGCAGTAGATGTGATTACTGCTAAGTTTAAAGGTAGCGTAACTACTGTTGTTGCGGACTACCGCGGTTTGAACGTTTCCCAAGTGACTGAACTGCGTAAGCAGCTTCGTGAAGCTGGCGTTGACTTTCAAGTCCTGAAGAACACATTGCTTCGCCGTGCAACTGCAGCGGCTGAATTGACTGAGTTGGACGAAGTTCTGACTGGTCCTACAGCGATCGCATTCAGTGAAACTGATGCAGTAGCTCCGGCTAAGATCTTGAACGAGTTCGCCAAGAAAAACGACGCTTTGAAATTGAAAGGCGGCGTAGTAGAAGGCCGTGTCATCGACGCGGACCAAATTAAGGCACTGGCAGAGCTTCCTTCCCGCGAAGGTTTGCTGTCCATGCTGCTTAGCGTGCTTCAAGCTCCTGTGCGTAACTTCGCACTTGCAGTTAAAGCTGTTGCTGAGAAAGAAGAACAAAGCGCGTAAGCCTTTGCTCTTTGCAGTGTAATTCATTAACACAAACAAATTTAAATATAAAATGGAGGTTCAATCATGAGTAAAGAAGCAATCTTGGAAGCAATTAAAGGCATGAGCGTATTGGAACTGAACGACCTGGTTAAAGCAATTGAAGAAGAATTCGGCGTAACTGCAGCAGCTCCAGTTGTTGTAGGTGGCGCAGCAGCAGCTGTTGTTGAAGAGCAAAGCGAATTCGACGTAATCCTGACTAGCGCTGGTGCTTCCAAAATCAACGTTATCAAGATCGTTCGTGAAATCACTGGCCTTGGCTTGAAAGAAGCTAAAGACCTCGTAGACAACGCACCAAAACCAATCAAAGAAAAAGTAAGCAAAGAAGACGCAGAAGCTACCAAAGCAAAATTGGAAGAAGCTGGCGCAGTAGTAGAAGTAAAATAGTTTTAAAGCAACAGGTACAGCGTTCGGAAGCGAAGTCATTCCTTCCGGCTTACAAAAGACCCCTTGAACATGTTCAAGGGGTTTGCTGTATGAAAAGGGAATGCTTGTACATTCAATGGGTTTAAGGAAAAGGGAGGAGCTACATGTCGCAGCATTATTATTCGCAGCAGCCCGAAGTGCGTCATAACAGACGCACGATTAATACCGTTCTCAGAGGGAAGAATCTCAGCTTTACGAGCGATGCCGGTGTTTTCTCAAAAGGCGATATTGATTATGGTAGCCGTGTACTGATAGAAATGATGGAGATCCCGGATGGTTCGGCTGTGCTTGATGTCGGCTGTGGGTATGGACCTATTGGAATCAGCGCAGCTCATCTTGTCCCTGGGGGACATGTAACGATGGTTGATATCAATAGCCGTGCGGTTGAACTGGCGCGCGAGAATGCACAGCAGAACGGGATAAGGAATGTTACGGTAATGGAAAGCGACGTGCTCAGCGTATTGAAGGACCAGAAATTCGATGTGATCCTTACCAATCCCCCGATTCGGGCGGGAAAAGCAGTCGTTCATCAAATTTTTGAAGAAGCTTATGAGCACCTGGAAGTAGGCGGAAGCCTGTGGGTAGTCATTCAGAAGAAACAAGGTGCACCGTCGGCAGTGACCAAGCTGGAGAGTTTATTCTCGGAAGTTGAAGAAGTGGGGAAAGACAAGGGCTACCGAATTCTGCGGGCTCAAAAATAAAAGGCATTTGGTCGTTGACATGAGATACTGATAGTGGTATTATTATAAAATGTCAGTATTAAGATAGGCTCCATGTCTTTAGTTTGCTGAAATGTCAAGTGATATATTGTCGGCGGCAAGCGCATGCCGTACGGCATGTTTTTGCGGAAGTGTGCTTCATGTCTGTGGTGGTATTACGAAGCCGAGAGCGTGAGGACAAATGCATAAACTGTTGCTTGCTGACGTATAATATGTACGTTTTGGGCAAATCTACTGGATAAGGAGTATTTTCGCCGTAAATAAATGCGCTCTTTTTTCGAAGATTTTCGATAAGGGCCTTTCTTTATTTAGGGCTGAATCCTGCTGTTATGGTTCCATTATACGGTTCCAAACAAGGGTTCGCAATCAATTTTTAAGTGAGTAGACATGAGGGGTGAGTAAAGTTGGCAGGACATCTTGTTCAGTATGGTCGACGCACTCGGCGAAGCTATGCGAGAATTAACGAAGTTCTCGAGGTTCCGAATCTGATCGAGATCCAACAAAAATCGTATGATTGGTTTTTGGAAGAGGGATTACGGGAAATGTTTCAGGACATCTCGCCGATCCAGGATTTCACAGGCAATTTGGTACTCGAGTTCATTGATTACAGCCTGGGTGAACCGAAATATACGGTTGATGACGCTAAAGAGCGGGACGTAACATATGCGGCTCCTCTTCGGGTAAAGGTGCGTCTCATCAATAAGGAAACCGGTGAGGTCAAAGAGCAGGAAGTGTTCATGGGGGATTTCCCGCTGATGACGGAGACCGGCACGTTTATTATCAATGGTGCGGAACGGGTTATTGTCAGCCAGTTGGTTCGCTCTCCAAGCGTCTATTTCAGCACAAAAGTAGATAAGAACGCCAAGAAAACCTACACCGCTACAGTAATTCCTAACCGCGGCGCATGGCTAGAGCTTGAAACCGACGCGAAGGACATCATGTATGTTCGGATTGACCGGACCCGTAAAATTCCGGTTACCGTGCTTCTGCGTGCACTAGGTTTCGGCAGTGATGCTGAGATTTTGGAATTGCTTGGTAATGATGAATATATTCGCAATACGCTGGATAAAGACAATACGGATTCTACGGAAAAAGCGCTTATCGAAATTTATGAGCGTCTTCGTCCGGGCGAGCCGCCAACTCTTGATAATGCTAAGAGCTTGCTGGTTGCACGTTTCTTTGATCCAAAACGTTATGACCTAGCTAACGTAGGTCGTTACAAAATCAACAAAAAGCTGCACATTAAGAACCGTCTGTTCAATCAGCGTCTGGCTCAGCCTTTGGTAGATGAAGCCACTGGCGAAATCCTGGCTGAAGCAGGACAAATGGTAGACCGTCGTTTGCTTGATGAGCTGATTCCGCATTTTGAGAAAGATGTTGCTCACAAGAACTACCGCGTAACTGGCGGAGTGCTTGACAGTGAAGATATTCCGCTTCAGACGATCGACGTTTATTCGCCGATTGAAGATGGACGGGTGATCAAGCTGATTGCCAATGGCAATATCGATAAAGCGGTCAAGCATATTACTCCGGCTGATATTATTTCCTCAATCAGCTATTTTATTAATTTGCTGCACGGTATCGGCAACACGGATGATATCGACCACTTGGGTAACCGTCGTCTGCGTTCTGTCGGCGAACTCTTGCAGAATCAGTTCCGTATCGGCTTGTCCCGTATGGAACGCGTAGTACGTGAGAGAATGTCCATTCAGGATGCCAATGCGATTACACCACAGGCGCTTATCAACATTCGTCCGGTTATCGCATCGATTAAAGAGTTCTTCGGTAGCTCTCAGTTGTCCCAGTTTATGGACCAGACTAACCCGCTTGCAGAGTTGACACACAAACGTCGTCTCTCCGCACTCGGACCCGGAGGTCTTACGCGGGAACGCGCGGGCTTTGAAGTTCGCGACGTCCATCACAGTCACTATGGCCGGATGTGTCCAATTGAAACGCCGGAAGGTCCGAACATCGGTTTGATCAACTCCTTGTCCACCTTCGCTCGCATCAACGAATACGGATTTATTGAAGCTCCGTACCGTTGGGTTGATCCGAAGACAGGTAAGGTCACTGAGCAAATTGATTACCTGACTGCGGATGAAGAGGACAACTACGTTGTCGCACAGGCCAACGTTCTTTTGGAAGAAGACGGTTCTTTCAAAGAAGACATGGTTATCGTTCGTTACAACAAAGATTCGGATAACATTACATCCATGCCGAGTAATCGCGTCGATTACATGGACGTATCGCCTAAACAGGTTGTATCGGTCGCTACGGCGCTCATTCCGTTCCTGGAGAACGATGACTCCAACCGCGCACTGATGGGATCCAACATGCAACGTCAGGCAGTTCCATTGCTTATTCCTAAGGCTCCACTAGTGGGTACAGGAATGGAGCATAAATCTGCTAAAGATTCCGGCGTATGTATCGTTTCCAAATATGACGGTGTTATCGAGCGTTCCTCTGCCAACGAAATTTGGCTGCGTCGTGTCGAGACTGTCGAAGGCAAAGAAGTTAAAGGCGATATCGTTAAATATAAATTACACAAATTCATGCGTTCGAACCAAGGTACCTGTATTAACCAACGCCCACTCGCTAAGAGAGGCGACGTAGTTAAGAAAGGTGATATCCTGGCAGACGGACCTTCCACAGAAATGGGCGAATTGGCTCTTGGTCGTAACGTAGTCGTTGCGTTCATGACTTGGGAAGGTTACAACTACGAGGATGCGATCTTGCTGAGTGAGAAATTGGTTAAAGAGGATGTATACACTTCGATCCATATCGAAGAATACGAATCTGAAGCCCGTGACACGAAGCTCGGACCTGAGGAAATTACTCGTGATATTCCTAACGTTGGGGAAGAAGCTTTGCGCAATCTTGACGAGCGCGGCATCATCCGCATCGGTGCGGAAATCAGCGCTGGCGATATTCTTGTAGGTAAAGTAACGCCTAAGGGTGTAACGGAACTTACGGCTGAAGAACGCCTGCTACATGCCATCTTCGGTGAGAAGGCGCGTGAAGTACGTGATACAAGCTTGCGTGTTCCTCACGGTAGTGATGGTATTATCGTTGACGTTAAAGTATTTACACGCGAGAACGGCGATGAGCTGCCACCGGGTGTGAATCAATTGGTTCGTGTGTACATCGCTCAGAAGCGTAAGATTTCTGAAGGTGACAAGATGGCCGGACGTCACGGTAACAAGGGTGTCGTTGCCCGTATCCTGCCAGAAGAAGACATGCCGTTCCTGCCGGACGGTACACCAGTACAGGTTGTCCTCAACCCGCTGGGTGTCCCTTCCCGTATGAATATTGGACAGGTGCTTGAAGTGCATATCGGTATGGCTGCTTTGCGTCTGGGTATTCATATCGCAACGCCGGTATTCGACGGTGCACGTGAGAACGACGTATTCGACACGATGGAAGAAGCAGGCATGCAGCGCAACGGTAAGACCGTGCTATACGACGGCCGGACAGGTGAACGCTTCGAGCGTGAGGTTACCGTTGGCGTCATGCACATGATCAAGCTGGCGCACATGGTTGATGATAAGATTCATGCTCGTTCTACTGGACCATACTCTCTCGTTACGCAACAGCCGCTGGGTGGTAAAGCTCAGTTCGGTGGTCAGCGCTTCGGGGAGATGGAAGTGTGGGCGCTTGAAGCTTACGGTGCTGCTTATACCTTGCAAGAAATTCTGACTGTGAAATCCGATGACGTGGTTGGTCGTGTGAAAACGTACGAATCCATCGTCAAAGGCGAGAACGTACCTGAACCGGGCGTTCCTGAGTCGTTCAAAGTATTGATCAAGGAACTGCAGTCACTGGGTATGGATGTTAAAATCCTGAGCGGTGATGAGCAGGAGATCGAGATGAAAGAACTGGATGATGAGGACGATACGTCAGGCGACAAGCTCAGCCTCAACTTGGAAGGCTCAGAAGTCGGAGTAGATTAATAGATCCCGAAACGTTGGAATTCCATTACAAAAGGACCGCGCCCTCTTTTGATTGTCATGATCAAGGGAGGGCCAGCGGCACTAAATCAGGATTAGGTTAAGGAGGGTTGCTCCTTGTTGGACGTTAACAATTTTGAATTTATGAAAATCGGACTCGCATCTCCGGAGAAAATTCGTTCTTGGTCCCGCGGAGAAGTTAAAAAACCGGAAACCATTAACTATCGTACATTGAAACCGGAAAAAGAGGGTCTTTTTTGCGAGCGTATCTTTGGACCCCAAAAAGACTGGGAATGTCATTGCGGTAAGTACAAACGCGTCCGTTATAAGGGTGTTGTCTGTGACCGTTGTGGCGTAGAAGTTACACGTGCGAAAGTTCGTCGCGAACGTATGGGGCATATCGAATTAGCAGCTCCTGTATCGCATATCTGGTACTTCAAAGGTATTCCTAGCCGGATGGGGCTGGCACTGGATATGTCGCCAAGATCCCTGGAAGAGATTATCTATTTCGCTTCCTATGTTGTAACTGACCCAGGTGAAACTCCGCTTGAGAAGAAGCAATTGCTGTCTGAAAAAGAATACCGCAGCTACCGTGAGAAATACGGCTACGGATTCCAAGCCGGTATGGGTGCTGAAGCTGTCAAAAAGCTTCTTCAAGATATCGACATCGACAAGGAATTGGAATTCCTTAAAGAAGAGCTGCGTACGGCTCAAGGCCAACGCCGCAACCGGGCTATCAAACGCCTGGAAGTTATCGAGGCTTTCCGCAACTCCGGCAACAAACCTGATTGGATGATCATGGATGTGCTCCCGGTTATTCCACCGGAGCTTCGCCCAATGGTTCAATTGGATGGTGGCCGTTTTGCTACGTCTGACTTGAATGATTTGTACCGTCGTGTAATCAACCGGAACAACCGTCTGAAGAGACTGCTTGATCTTGGTGCCCCTGATATTATCGTGCAAAACGAAAAACGGATGCTTCAGGAAGCAGTTGACGCCCTGATCGACAATGGTCGTCGTGGCCGTCCAGTAACCGGTCCTGGTAACCGTCCGCTCAAATCCCTCAGCCACATGCTGAAAGGTAAACAAGGACGTTTCCGTCAGAACTTGCTCGGTAAACGGGTTGACTACTCCGGACGTTCCGTTATCGTCGTAGGTCCGTACCTCAAGATGTACCAATGCGGCCTGCCTAAGAAAATGGCGCTGGAACTGTTCAAGCCATTTGTAATGAAAGAATTGGTTAATAAAGGGCTTGCCCACAACATAAAGAGCGCAAAACGTAAAGTTGAGCGCGTTAGTCCTGAAGTATGGGATGTGCTTGAAGAAGTAATCAGAGAGCACCCGGTTCTGCTTAACCGTGCCCCTACGCTTCACCGTCTCGGTATCCAGGCGTTTGAACCGATTCTGGTAGAAGGTCATGCTATCCGTCTTCACCCGCTCGTATGTACGGCTTACAACGCCGACTTCGACGGTGACCAAATGGCGGTACACGTACCTCTGTCAGCAGAAGCTCAAGCTGAAGCTCGCATTCTTATGCTGGCATCTGGTAACATTCTTAACCCTAAAGACGGTAAACCAGTTGTTACACCTTCCCAGGATATGGTCCTTGGTACGTACTACCTGACCATGGACAACAAGGAAGAAAAGGGCAGCGGTATGATTCTGCGCACCGTAAACGAAGCTGTTTCGGCTTACCAACGCGGAACTGCAGGTCTGCATGCTCGTGTTGCTATTCCAGTTAAGGCGCTTAACAAAACATCCTTTACTGAAGAGCAACAAAATGCGTTGATGATCACAACTGTCGGAAAGATTATCTTTAATGAAATCTATCCGAGCAGCTTCCCTTATATTAACGAAGCAACCAAAACAAACCTGCTTCATGGTACGCCTGATAAGTACTTCATCTATGAAAAAGGTGCCGATATCCACGAGCGCATCATGAATGCTTCAGATGCTGGTGCTGTAGGTAAGGAATATCTTGGGCTTATCATCGCTCGTTGTTTTGAGACTTATCATACGACCAAAACATCTGTGATTTTGGATAAAATCAAGCAACTGGGCTTCACTTACTCCACTCGTTCCGGTGTAACGGTTGCCGTATCAGACGTTGTTGTACCTGAAGAAAAAGCACAAATTCTGAAGGATTCCGACGCGAAGGTTGATGTAGTTGCTAACCAATATCGCCGTGGTTTGATCACCAATGACGAACGGTATGACCGTGTCATTGAGATTTGGTCGAAAACCAAAGACGAGCTTACGAATATCCTCTTGAAATCAATGGACCGTTACAACTCCATTATGCTCATGGTTGATTCGAAGGCACGGGGTAACAAATCGCAGATCACCCAGCTTGGTGGTATGCGCGGACTGATGGCAACACCATCCGGACGAATTTTCGAACTCCCAATCAAAGCGAACTTCCGTGAAGGTCTTACCGTCTTGGAGTACTTTATCTCCACGCACGGAGCGCGTAAAGGTCTGGCCGATACAGCGTTGCGTACAGCGGACTCCGGTTACTTGACTCGTCGTCTCGTTGACGTAGCACAGGATGTTATCGTTCGCGAAGAAGATTGCGGTACGGATAAAGGGTTCACTGTTAGCCGTATTCAGGATGGTAAAGAAGTTATCGAGGATCTGTATGACCGTATTGAAGGTCGTTACTGCTTCGAGACCGTTCGTCATCCGGAAACTAAGGAAATTATTGTACACCGCAATGACCTGATCGATTCTGACAAAGCGGAAGCAATCGTCAATGCTGGTGTAACCAAACTGCAAATTCGTTCCGTACTTAGCTGCCGTGCCCGTCACGGTGTCTGCAAGAAGTGCTACGGACGTAACCTGGCAACAGGCAAGCACGTGGAAATCGGTGAAGCAGTTGGTATCATCGCTGCCCAATCCATCGGGGAACCAGGAACACAGCTTACCATGCGTACGTTCCATACCGGGGGCGTTGCGGGAGACGATATCACACAAGGTTTGCCGCGTATCCAGGAGTTGTTTGAAGCCCGTAACCCTAAAGGTCAGGCGACAATCAGTGAGATTGATGGCGTAATCAAGGAAATCCGTGAAACCAAAGACCGTCGTGAAATCGAAGTTCAAGGTGAAGCTGAATCCAAAACTTACTCCATTACTTACGGATCACGGCTGCGCGTTAGTGAAGGCCAGGAAATTGAAGCTGGCGATGAGCTGACCGACGGTTCGATTGACCCTAAAGAAATGCTGCGTATCAAAGGTATCCGTGGGGTACAGAACTACATTCTGCAAGAAGTACAGCGTGTATATCGTAACCAAGGCGTAGAAATCAATGATAAGCACATTGAAGTTATGATCAAACAAATGTTGCGCAAAATCCGCATCATCGATGCCGGGGATACCAATCTCCTGCCAGGTGCGTTTGCAGACATTCATGAATACGAAGCAGCGAACAAAGAAGCTATCCTGTCGGGTAATGAGCCTGCAGTTGCCAAGCCGGTACTGCTCGGTATTACCAAGGCTTCCCTTGAGACGGACTCCTTCCTGTCTGCCGCGTCTTTCCAAGAGACAACACGCGTGCTTACAGATGCAGCCATCAAAGGAAAAGTGGATAAACTTCTCGGCCTGAAAGAAAATGTTATCATCGGTAAGCTGATTCCTGCCGGTACAGGTATGAATCGTTACCGCAACGTTAAACTTTCTGATCCGAATGCAGAAGAAGAACTGGAATCTTTAGAGACAGTTCCTGCTGAGTAATAGAACAACCATTGTCAGTGTATTCGCGTCATTTCTACATGGTTAGACGTGACGCGATTGCCTGATATGGATTTTATAAATTTATTGCTGTTTTTCTTGACAGGGCCTTCTGATAATGCTAATATGTCTAAGGTGCGTGAGTAGTCTTGTTATTCTTGTTCATTGGAGGTAATGATTTTTCATGACTGAAGATAGAGGATTACAGGATGCTCAGGTCAAGATCGGTACCAAGCAAACCGTCAAAGCGGTGGAGATGGGCCAAGCCGCAGAAGTATATGTGGCAGAGGACGGAGATCAACGGCTTACTTCCAGGATTGTTATGCTTTGTAACAAACAAGGTGTCAAGGTCACTTATGTAGATACGATGCTGAATTTGGGCAAGGCCTGCGGAATAGAAGTGGGCGCTGCGATGGCAGCCGTCTTAAAACAATAGCAAGCATCTAGAAATGTTTTTGTACCGGGGTGTACTTCGGCAGCAAGGACTTTTCATTTGTCTTTTTATGAACCACCTGGGTCTGTGGACTTAAGTTCGTAAGAAGGTTATCAATTCAGGAAGGGGGTGGCACAACATGCCAACAATTAATCAATTGGTTCGTAAAGGCCGTCAAGCCAAAATCGACAAATCCAAATCTCCTGCTCTTCAAAAAGGGTATAACGCCCTGAAGCGTGAGACTACAAATTTGAGCGCCCCGCAAAAACGCGGTGTGTGCACTCGTGTAGGCACAATGACTCCACGTAAACCAAACTCCGCACTTCGTAAGTATGCCCGTGTTCGTTTGACGAACCGTCTTGAGGTGACTGCTTACATCCCAGGTATCGGACACAACCTTCAAGAGCACAGCGTTGTATTGCTGCGCGGAGGTAAAGTTAAAGACCTTGCGGGAGTTCGTTATCACATCGTTCGTGGTGCACTGGATACAGCTGGCGTAGCTAACCGTATGCAAGCTCGCTCCAAGTATGGTGCAAAACGTCCTAAAGTGAAGAAATAAGATTAAAACTAAGTAAGAACCATTTAAGAAAGGGGGATATCCATGCCACGCAAAGGTCCAGTTACTAAGAGAGACGTACTGCCAGATCCATTGTATAATAGCAAGTTGGTTACTCGTTTGATCAACCGCATTATGCTGGATGGTAAAAGAGGTGTCGCTCAAAGCATTCTGTACAATTCGTTCAAGCTGATTCAAGAACGTACGGGTAAAGAGCCGATGGAAGTTTTCGAAGCTGCCATCAAGAATATCATGCCGGTATTGGAAGTTAAGGCTCGTCGTGTCGGCGGTGCGAACTACCAAGTACCTATCGAGGTTAAGCCTGAAAGACGTACTGCTTTGGGATTACGTTGGCTCGTGAACTATTCACGTAACCGCGGTGAGAAGACTATGGAAGAGCGTTTGGCGGCTGAGATCATCGACGCTTCCAACAACACTGGTGCTTCCGTTAAGAAACGTGAAGACACGCACAAAATGGCTGAAGCGAACAAAGCGTTTGCTCACTACCGTTGGTAGGATTCTAGTCATTAAAATAACTTCTATTTTGAAAGGAGCTCCATTCAATGGCAAGAGAGTTCTCCTTAAAAAATACACGTAATATCGGGATCATGGCGCATATTGATGCTGGTAAGACGACTACTACTGAGCGGATTCTTTTCTACACAGGCCGTACGCACAAAATCGGTGAAGTTCACGAGGGTGCAGCTACAATGGACTGGATGGAACAAGAACAAGAGCGCGGAATCACGATTACGTCCGCTGCTACAACTGCTGCGTGGAAAGGTCACCGCATCAATATCATTGATACCCCAGGGCACGTTGACTTCACTGTTGAAGTTGAACGTTCCCTGCGTGTATTGGATGGGGCAGTAGGCGTATTTAGTGCGAAAGAGGGCGTTGAACCTCAGTCTGAAACCGTATGGAGACAGGCTGACCGTTATAACGTTCCACGTATCGCATATGTTAACAAAATGGACATTATCGGTGCGGATTTCCTTAACGTAATCGAAACTATGCGCGATCGTCTTCAAGCCAATGCAGTTGCTATTCAACTGCCAATTGGTGCAGAAAGTGATTTCGCGGGTATTATCGACCTAGTTGAGCAAAAAGCACACATCTTTAAAGATGATCTTGGCCAAAACATCGAAGTAACGGATATTCCGGAAGAATATTTGGCCCAAGTTGAGGAACTGCGTACCGAGTTGATCGAGAAAGTTGCTGAACTTGATGAAGATCTGACTATGAAGTATCTGGAAGGCGAAGAACTTACAATTCCGGAAATCAAAGCTGCAATTCGCAAAGGCGTAGTTGAAGTTAAGATCTTCCCAGTAATTTGTGGATCTTCCTACCGTAACAAAGGTATTCAGCTGATGCTGGATGCTGTTGTTGATTACTTGCCATCTCCTGTGGACGTACCTGCGATTCAAGGTCACCTTGAAGACGGTACAGAAACTGTTCGTCATTCTTCGGATGAAGAGCCGTTTGCTGCATTGGCATTTAAAATCATGACAGACCCTTATGTTGGTAAACTTACGTTCTTCCGCGTATACTCCGGTATTCTGGAGTCCGGTTCTTACGTAGTTAACGCTACTAAGAACAAACGCGAGCGTATCGGCCGTATCCTGCAGATGCATGCGAACAGCCGCCAAGAAATCTCCGTAGTATACTCCGGTGATATCGCGGCAGCCGTTGGTTTGAAAGATACAGGTACAGGTGATACACTATGTGATGAGAAACATCCGGTTATTCTGGAGTCCATGAACTTCCCTGATCCGGTTATCGAAATCGCAGTTGAACCAAAAACCAAAGCTGACCAAGACAAATTGGGTGTTGCTCTCGGTAAGTTGACAGAAGAGGATCCTACTCTTCGCGCTCACACTGACGAAGAAACAGGCCAAACAATCCTGGCAGGTATGGGTGAGCTTCACCTGGATATTATCATCGACCGTATGCGCCGCGAATTTAAGGTAGAAACCAACGTGGGTAAACCACAGGTTGCTTACCGTGAAACATTCAAAGCTCCAGCACGCGTTGAAGGTAAATTCGTTCGTCAATCCGGAGGTCGCGGTCAGTACGGTCACGTGTGGGTTGAGTTTGAACCTCTCGAGCCGGGTACTGGCAGCCAATTCGAAAGCAAGATCGTCGGTGGTTCTGTACCAAGAGAATACATCGCCCCTGCACTTGCTGGTATTGAAGAGCAAATGAAAAACGGCGTACTTGCAGGCTTCCCGCTTGTAGACGTTAAGGCAACCATCGTAGATGGTTCTTACCATGATGTTGACTCCAACGAAATGGCATTTAAAATTGCTGGTTCGATGGCGCTTAAAGCAGCAAAAGATAAGTGTAAACCTATCTTGCTTGAGCCAATCATGAAAGTGGAAGTAACTGTTCCTGAGGAATACATGGGCGACGTAATGGGTATGTTGAACTCCCGCCGTGGACGGATCGAAGGTATGGATTCCCGTGGTGGTGCTCAAATTATTCGTGCGAAGGTACCTCTTTCCGAAATGTTCGGATACTCCACAACCCTGCGTTCCGGTACACAAGGACGCGGCGTATTCTCAATGGAGCTTTCTCACTATGAAGAAGTTCCTAAGAACATCGCTGAAGAAATCGTGTCCAAGAACAAAGGCGGAGAGTAAGACAACGTTTTGACTTGCCGTTCCGATTAACAGTCATCTTTGAATCTACTAGACGGACGGCTCTAAAATACAAGGAAACCATATTAAGGAGGAACTGTTCAAATGGCAAAGGCAAAGTTTGAACGTACTAAACCACACGTTAACATTGGTACTATCGGTCACGTCGACCATGGTAAAACAACTCTGACTGCTGCAATCACAACTGTATTGTCCAAAACTTACGGTGGTGCTGCTGTAGCATTCGACCAAATCGATAAAGCTCCAGAAGAGCGCGAGCGCGGTATCACTATCTCCACAGCTCACGTTGAATATGAAACTCCTGCTCGTCACTACGCACACGTAGACTGCCCTGGTCACGCCGACTATGTTAAAAACATGATCACTGGCGCAGCGCAAATGGACGGAGCGATCCTGGTTGTATCCGCAGCTGACGGCCCAATGCCACAAACTCGCGAACACATCCTGTTGTCCCGCCAAGTAGGTGTTCCTTACATCGTTGTCTTCTTGAACAAGTGTGATATGGTTGAAGACGAAGAGTTGTTGGAACTGGTTGAAATGGAAGTTCGCGACTTGCTGAGCGAGTATGACTTCCCAGGCGACGACACTCCAATCACTCGTGGATCCGCTCGTGAAGCTCTGCAAAACCCAGACGGCGAGTGGGCTCAAAAGATCGTTGAAATGTTCAACATCATCGATGAGTACATTCCACTTCCAGAGCGTCAAACTGACAAGCCTTTCTTGATGCCTGTCGAGGACGTATTCTCCATCACTGGCCGCGGTACTGTGGCAACTGGTCGCGTAGAACGCGGAACCATTAAAGTGGGCGAAGAAATCGAAATCGTTGGTATTCACGAAGAAACTAAGAAATCCGTAGTTACGGGCGTTGAAATGTTCCGTAAATTGCTGGATTCCGCTCAAGCGGGCGACAACATCGGAGCTTTGCTTCGTGGTGTAGACCGTAACAACATCGAGCGCGGTCAAGTATTGGCTAAACCAGCTTCCGTTAAGCCACACACTGAATTCAGTGCTCAAATCTACGTTCTGACTAAAGAAGAAGGTGGCCGTCACAAGCCTTTCTTCACTGGTTACCGTCCACAGTTCTACTTCCGTACAACTGACGTAACTGGTATCATCAACCTGCCAGAAGGTACTGAAATGGTTATGCCTGGTGATAACATCACTGTAACGGTTGCCCTGATCTCCCCAATCGCGATTGAAGAAGGTACTAAGTTCTCCATTCGTGAAGGTGGACGTACAGTTGGCGCCGGCGCTGTAGCAACCATCACTAAATAATTTGGCTCTATCCATTAGGATAGTTGCTTAATAAGGACAGAGGGTCTTCTCTTGAAGATCCTCTGTTTTTTTGTACATTCATAGATACATAGATGTATACATAAACACATAAAAAACTCTGCACCACTAAATGCGGCAACAGAGCTTTTTTAAGGAGAACAAATTCATCTAAACGTTACGGGTGTAGGCTGCATCTGGGATTTTGCATAATACGACATATAGACTTGCCGGGATTTCCCCACTGTTATGAAAAGCAAATGCTTCCTCTCCACCGATGTGGATAACCTCTCCCTTATTGCTCTCCTTATCTACTCCGTCCACAGTAATTTGTGCCCTTGCCATCAAGCATCAGAATGTAGACATCAGTTCCTGGATGTGTATGTGTGGGTAGTTGCTGACCGGGCAGGAAATTTAGTACGAATACGACGCTTTCGCCTTCTTGAAAGAGAACTCTTTTTGTAAAACGGCTTTCTTTGTATTGGATAGCTTCGGATAAAATCAATTTCTGCATGAAAATCTACCTTTCCTTATAGGTTGTTTAGTTAAAGTCTGATCTCATACTCACAGTGCTTGTGACCAGGGGCATCGCACTTGATCTCTCTTACCGGTATTATTCGACCCATAATTTTGGATATTGCCCCTTCTAGAATTGCGCCTTCTAGATCACAGATCATTTTTTCCTCCTGTACAGGCAGCCCTTTGCAAAAGCAGTCATCCTTTCCCCCCATAGGAAGACCTTGGTTCAGTCCGATCAGGCGTATCGTGCGAAAAAGCTCTAGTGGAACCATATTGCCTAGCTGAGCCCGGTCCATTCTCTTCATATCCTCAAAGCTGTATTGCAGCATGAGCATTTCCTCCTGATAATCTTTTTCTATATGCCTATTGTGACAGTCTTAAAGAGTTACGTCCTTGATATAGATCAATTATTCAAAATTACGGTGATGGTAATCACAAGGATGAAGGTAGCGCTTTGCTATGGTAAGAGTATCACTATAAAGAAGGGAGATAACATGTCCTGTTCTAGTTGTTGTTTATCTTCCTGTGTTCAGCGTGTGCCGGTATTTAAAGGTCTAACGGATGCAGAAGTAGCACTTATAGAGGGGATTATTGAGTCGAAGCGCTATAGCAAGGGGGATCTGGTATGCGTTGAAGGTGAACCATCGGATTCTTTATTTGTATTGCATTCGGGCATGATTAAACTTACACAGAGCAGTCGGGATGGAAAGGAGCATATTTTGCGGTTTCTGTTCCCAGGGGATTATTGTGGTCAGTTCTCCATGCTGAAGAACACAGAGAGTTATGTTAATGCTGAGATGCTGGAAGAGGGTACAGTATGCTGCTTGCACAGAGAGCAGTTCCTCCCTTTATTGGCGGGTAATGCGACGCTTGCGTATAACTTCCTACTGTCGATGAGTGAGCAGCTCCATTATGCAGAGGAGTGGGCTGGTGCGATGCATATGCTAGAGGTGGAACAGCGGCTGGCCAAAATTCTCATCTACTTCTATTCAAAGGATGCAGCAGTTCGGGCATATGGAGAGCATTCGAGAGAGATCCTTTTGCCAGCACCCAAAAAAGAAATCGCAGCAATGATCGGAACAACTGCAGAAACGCTAAGCCGAAAGCTCAACCAATTTGTTAAGTGGAAATGGATTGCGGTGCGTAAACGAGTGATCAATATTTTAGACTTGGATGCCCTAATAGGTATGAGCGAGATCCGTACGAGTAGAAAAATATTGTGTACCTAAGATTTACCTTACCAATGGTGACCTTTATTTAAGGAGTTTTAGCAAGATACCTTCTGGTATCAATGTGAGACTTCTTTTTAATATTCAAGAGAGCAAGTAAGAAATAAGACATTAAAATACAAAATGCGACATGAAAAAAGATAGATACAGCTTTTATCTGATTTATTTCAACAAATTCCTACAAAAAACAACTTAAAATTCTTTACACTTAACAGATGGATAGGATAATATGAGAATATATTCATTGTAAAAAGATAGGGATTTGGGGAGTGTTATTATGGGGAAATGTCCGTTTTCTTTTATGCACACTTTAGCTTTACGAAGGAACACTGTGAAACCTCCCGATATAGATTCCTCTCATGAGGCTACTTCCTTAACGTTAGTTAATGGGGTCTTTCATAGTCTTGACGGGCATGAGGAGCTTAATGAGCAGATGAAAATGATTGATCTTACGAAAGAAGATTTATCTCAGCTACGTAAGATCAAGCCGATTCTCGAACGCAATATTGATTACATCATTGATCAGTTTTACAACTCGGTGTTGGGCGTGCGCAAGTTAGAAGCCATCATTCAGGAGCACAGTAGTATTGAGCGACTGAAAAAAACGCTGCACGATCACATCATCGAGATCTTCGACGGCAATGTTAATGAAGAATATATTGCCAAACGCCTCCACATTGCAAACATCCATAAGAGAGTTGGGCTTGAGCCCAAATGGTACTTATCCGCTTTTCAAAACCTCCAAAATGTATTTATCACTGTTATCCACAATGAAGCAACCAATGATCAGGAACGAGTGGCCTTTGTCCAGACTGTGACTAAGCTGTTGAATCTGGAACAGCAACTAGTGCTGGAAGCCTACGAGAAAGAGAATATCCGCGAGAAAGAAGTGCAGTATGAGACCGTAAAAAATGAATTGAAGCAGAAAATAGCAGAATTCAGTGGTGAACTGGTAGATCTCAGCATGGATACCAACGCCGCTGTGGAGCAGCTGGTGGCCAGCAGTAATGAAGTTAATGATACTTTCAAGCGTACGGCTGCTTCCGCTCAGGAGTCTCAAGAGATGGCGCAGGATGGACGAGCACATTTGAGTGACCTCTCGGAACGAATTAACTATATCTTTGAGCGGACCCAAGCGATGGAACGATCGGTGAATGAACTGTCCAGTTCCGCTAAGCAGATCCAGAAGATTGTGGTTGCTGTCCAGGAGATTGCCGATCAAACCAAGATCCTTTCTCTAAATGCTACTATAGAGGCAGCCAGGGCTGGTGAGCATGGAAGAGGGTTCGCTGTAGTCGCACACGAAGTCAGCAGGCTTGCGGAGGATACCAAGACCACAGTAGTATTGATTGGGGAGCTCACGAGCAAGTCAGGCCTGCTCAGTCAACAGGTAGTGGAGGAGATCCGTAAGGTCCAGGAACTCACTAAAAGTGGTAAGCAGAAATCCACGGAGACGAGTCAACTTTTCGCTGAGATTGTGGAAGCCATGCAGCGTAGTACTCAGGAGATTGTTACGGTAGAAGAGGAAATACGAACTTTGATCGAGACGATTGAAGGAATCGGATCCACAACAGCCCAGACTGCGTCCTCGGCAGTGTTTTTCAAATCAGCTACGGAAAATCTTTAACTTATATATAGAAGAAAGACGATTTAGGACCAAAATTAACGCTGCATGAAAAATTTATGCGCGTTTTTTTATTTTCGCTTGCAAAGTATCCGCCTATTCTATATAATAATAAATGTTGTTCTGAGACGTTGCGATGATGTGAGAGGTTACTGACACACCCGGCCCCTTTGCCATGGGGACGAACGTCGGAAAATTTTCACGGAGTATGTCCGATACCAAATTGGGCGATAGAAGGAGGGACTAAAATGGCAAAGCAAAAAATTCGTATTCGCTTGAAAGCTTACGACCACAGAATTCTTGATCAATCCGCAGAGAAGATCGTTGAAACAGCAAAACGTTCCGGTGCTGGTGTATCCGGGCCGATCCCGCTGCCAACTGAGAAGCAAATCATTACTATTCTCCGTGCGGTGCACAAGTACAAGGATTCCCGTGAACAGTTTGAACAACGGACTCACAAACGTTTGATCGATATTGTGAACCCAACACCACAAACTGTGGACGCCTTGATGCGCTTGGATCTGCCGTCCGGTGTAGATATCGAAATCAAATTGTAATACTAACATTAGGAACTTAGGAAAAGAAAAGAGGTGTCAACATGAAAGGTATCTTGGGAAAAAAACTCGGTATGACTCAAGTGTTTACTGCAGAAGGTAACGTAATTCCTGTTACTGTTATCGAAGCTGGACCTTGTGTGGTACTGCAAAAGAAAGACCTGAATATCGACGGATATGAAGCAGTGCAGTTGGGCTTTTCCGACAAGAAGGAAAGTCGCTCTAACAAGCCTGAACAAGGTCACGCCAAAAAGGCAAATGCAACACCTAAGCGCTACGTTCGCGAAATTCGCGGTGTTGATCTCGGGGCACTCGAGGTTGGACAAGAGCTTAAGGCTGACATTTTCGCAGAAGGCGAATTTGTTGACGTAACCGGTACAACCAAGGGTAAAGGTTTCCAAGGTGTTATCAAGCGTTGGGGACAAAGCCGCGGACCAATGGCTCACGGTTCCCGTTACCACAGAAGACCAGGTTCCATGGGTTCGATCCAAGCTAACCGTGTTCCTAAGGGCAAACGCCTTCCAGGTCACATGGGCCACACAACTGTGACGGTTCAAAAGCTTGAAATCATCCGTGTGGATGTAGAACGTAACGTATTGCTGGTTAAAGGCGCGATTCCGGGCCCTAAAAACAGCTTTGTGAAAGTGAAACAAACCGTTAAGAAATAATTCCTAAAGAAAGGAGGAACATGAAATGCCAAAAGTAACACTTTTTAATATCAGTGGTAGCGAAGTTGGCGAAGTTGAACTGAGTGAAACAGTATTCGGTATTGAGCCGAACGTGCATGTGCTGCATGAAGCTGTATTGCTGCAAAGAGCTTCCCTTCGTCGTGGTACACACAAAGTTAAAGGACGTTCTGAAGTGCGTGGCGGCGGACGTAAGCCTTGGAAACAAAAAGGTACAGGTCGTGCTCGTCAAGGCTCCATTCGTTCCCCACAATGGAAAGGCGGCGGCGTAGTCTTCGGACCAACTCCTCGTAGCTATTCCTGGAAACTGCCTAAGAAAGTTCGCCGTTTGGCTATCAAATCCGCGTTGTCTTCGAAAGTTCTCGATAAAGACATTATCGTATTGGATAGCTTGACATTGAATGCTCCGAAAACGAAAGAATTCGCAGCTATTCTGAACAATCTGAAAGTAGATCGCAAAGCGTTGATCGTAGCTGACAGCTACAACGATAACGTAGCTCTTTCCGCTCGTAACATCCCTGGGGTGAAATTCGTAGCGGCTGATGGCATCAATGTTCTTGACGTACTTTCGTACGACAAACTGATCATCACCAAGGAAGCAGTTCTGAAGGTAGAGGAGGTGTTCGCGTAATGAAAGATCCTCGTGATATTATCAAACGTCCGGTGATTACGGAGCGCACTTCCGAATACATGAGCGAATTGAAATACGCTTTTGAAGTGGATATTCGTGCTAACAAGACCGAAATCAAAAAAGCCGTTGAGGCTATTTTCAAAGTTAAAGTAGTTAGTGTGAACACAATGCGTGTACCTGGCAAACTGAAACGTTATGGCAAATACTCCGGATATACTCCAGAGTGGAAAAAAGCCATCGTTAAGCTGAGCCCGGACAGCAAGCCGCTTGAATTCTTTGAAGCGGTAGAATAATACTCTTAAAGTAAGGAGGGAAATATAGTGCCAATCAAAAAGTACAAACCGACCTCTCCGGCCAGACGCGCAATGTCCGTGTCTACGTTTGAAGAAATCACAACAAACCAGCCAGAGAAATCGTTGCTTGCGCCACTGAGCAAAAAAGCGGGCCGCAACAACCAAGGTAAAATTACGGTTCGTCACCACGGCGGCGGACACAAACGTAAATACCGTATTATCGACTTCAAACGTACGAAAGACGGCATACCTGGTAGCGTTGCTACAATCGAGTATGACCCGAACCGTACATCCAATATTGCTTTGATCCACTATGCTGATGGAGAGAAACGCTACATCATCGCTCCTAAAGGCCTTAAAGTTGGGGATAAGATTGAGTCTGGCCCTAAAGCCGATATCAAAATTGGTAACACCCTTCCACTGGAAAACATTCCGGTTGGTACAGTTATCCACAACATTGAGTTGAAGCCAGGTAAAGGCGGACAATTGGTTCGTGCTGCTGGTACAGAAGCTCAATTGCTGGGTAAAGAAGAAAAATACGTATCCGTTCGCTTGAACTCCGGTGAAGTTCGTAAGATCCTGAGCGTTTGCCGCGCAACCATCGGTTCCGTAGGTAACGAAGATCACGAATTGATCAAAATCGGTAAAGCTGGACGCAGTCGCTGGCTTGGCCAACGTCCTGAAGTTCGCGGGGTAGTAATGAACCCTAACGATCACCCACACGGTGGTGGTGAAGGCCGCGCTCCAATCGGACGTAAATCGCCTATGTCTCCTTGGGGTAAACCAACCCTTGGTTACAAAACGCGTAAGAAAAACAAGGCATCTGATAAATATATCGTTCGCCGCCGCACGAAATAAGACGCTTCTGGCAGTAAGTTAAGCGCGAAGCGTCGATTCGCGGTTTGAAGATTTGTCATGAAGGGAGGATTCATACATGGGTCGCAGTTTGAAAAAGGGACCATTTATCGATGGTTACCTGCTGAAAAAAGTTGAGGAACTGAACGCGGCAGACAAGAAAGTCGTTGTTAAAACTTGGTCCCGTCGCTCCACTATTTTCCCTCAGTTTATCGGACATACGTTTGGTGTATATGACGGCCGTAAACACGTGCCAGTATACGTAACGGAAGATATGGTAGGTCACAAATTGGGCGAGTTCGCGCCAACACGTACTTACAAAGGCCACGCGGGTGACGATAAGAAAACAAGAAGATAATTAAGTTCTTCGTTCGAGAGGAGGGAAAACAATGGAAGCAAAAGCACATGCTAGATCGGTGCGCATTTCTGCTCGTAAAGCGAAATTGGTTGTTGACTTGATTCGCGGTAAGCAAGTTGGAGAAGCGATTGCAATTCTTCGCCACACTCCGAAGTCGGCTTCTCCAGTGGTTGAGAAGTTGCTTAACTCAGCAATTGCGAATGCTGAGCACAACTATTCTATGGACGTGAACAGCTTGTTCGTTAGCGAAGTTTTCGTTAACCAGGGTCCTACTATGAAACGTTTCCGTCCACGCGCCATGGGCCGCGCTAGCCGGATCAATAAACGCACAAGCCACATTACTTTGGTGGTATCTGAGAAATAAGGGAGGGATAACGTGTGGGTCAAAAGGTAAATCCAGTCGGACTCCGGGTCGGAATTATTCGTGACTGGGAATCTAAATGGTATGCAGGCAAAGATTTCGGTACTCTTTTAATGGAAGACGTCAAAATCCGTGAATACCTTAAAGGCAAATTGAAAGATTCCGCTGTTTCCCGCATCGAGATCGAAAGAGCGGCAAACCGTGTGAACGTAACAATTCATACTGCTAAGCCAGGTATGGTTATCGGTAAGGGTGGCGCAGAAGTAGAAATTCTTCGTAGCGCAGTTACTGCTATTGCCGGCGGTAAGAAAGTACACATCAACATCAATGAAATCAAACACCCTGAATTGGATGCAATTCTGGTTGCTGAAAGCATTGCACAACAATTGGAGCGTCGCGTATCGTTCCGTCGTGCTTTGAAACAAGCGATTCAAAGAACTATGCGTTCCGGTGCAAAAGGGATTAAAACACAAGTTGGCGGACGTCTTGGCGGCGCTGAGATTGCCCGTTCAGAAGGTTATAGCGAAGGAACAGTTCCACTTCATACGCTTCGTGCCGATATCGATTACGGAACGGCTGAAGCACATACAACTTACGGCCGTATCGGCGTAAAAGTATGGATCTACCGTGGAGAAGTTCTTCCCCCAGCTAAGAAACAAGCTGCTCAGGAAGGAGGCAACTAATCATGTTGGTACCAAAACGCGTTAAACACCGCAAGCAACAACGCGGTCACATGAAAGGTATGGCAAAAGGCGGCACCACGCTGAACTTCGGCGAATTCGGTCTGCAAGCTCTGGAGCCATCTTGGATCACTAACCGTCAAATCGAAGCTGCACGTATCGCGATGACACGTTACATCAAACGTGGTGGTAAAGTGTGGATTAAGATTTTCCCGGATAAGCCAATTACTCAAAAGCCTCTTGAGGTTCGTATGGGTAGTGGTAAAGGTAACGTTGAGAAATGGGTAGCCGTAGTTAAACCGGGCAAGATTATGTTCGAACTCGGAGGCGTGTCGGAAGAAATCGCTCGTGAAGCGATGCGTCTTGCCGCTCACAAGCTGCCTGTTAAGACTAAGTTTGTGAAACGTGAAGAAGTGGGTGGTGAAGCAAATGAAAGCTAATGAACTTCGCAACTTAACCACTGCCGAGATTGAACAAAAGATCGCCGGATTCAAGGAAGAGCTTTTCAATCTCCGTTTTCAATTGGCAACTGGCCAACTGGACAACCCGACTCGGATTCGTGATGTGCGTAAGGAAATAGCTCGTGCTAAAACCATTATCCATCAAAGAGTACTTGGGATTAGTTAAGTGATGGCGGATTTTATATCCGTATTCAGGAAGGAGGCTAACTATGAGCGAAGAGCGTAATGCACGTAAAGTGCTGGTTGGTAAAGTAGTCAGCGACAAAATGGATAAAACCATCGTAATTGCTGTTGAAACCTATAAGAAGCACAACTTGTATCACAAACGCATCAAGTCCACGAAGAAATTCAAGGCACATGATGAAGAGAATGTAGCTAAAATTGGTGATGTCGTTAAAGTCATGGAAACTCGTCCATTGTCGAAAGACAAACGTTGGAGACTGGTTGAAGTGGTAGAAAAAGCGATTATTATCTAAGATAATGGGCAAAGCCTTTCCGGAAGGAGGAAAATATAATGATTCAACCATTTACACGTTTGCATGTGGCTGACAACTCTGGTGCGAAGGAACTGATGTGTATCCGCGTACTGGGTGGTACTGGACGCCGTACAGCAGCAATTGGCGATCTGATCGTTTGCTCGGTAAAACAAGCAACACCAGGCGGCGTTGTCAAAAAGGGTGATGTAGTTAGAGCGGTTGTTGTTCGCACTAAGCGTTCTGTACGTCGTAAAGACGGTTCTTACATCTCTTTTGACGAAAATGCAGCTGTTGTTGTTAAAGACGACAGAAGCCCACGCGGAACGCGTATCTTCGGACCAGTTGCTCGCGAACTTCGCGATAAAGACTACATGAAGATCGTTTCCTTGGCACCGGAAGTTATCTAATACACACGGTTTTAATAAACCGAAGGTTAGTCATAGGAGGTGTAATAAATGCCTAGAGTGAAAAAAGTTCTGGAATCCCATAACAATAAACTGCACGTGAAAAAAGACGACGTGGTGATTGTGATCAGCGGGAAAGACAAAGGTAAAAAAGGTCGTGTCATCGCTGCTTACCCTCGCCAAAACCGAGTCCTGGTAGAAGGCGTGAACTTGGTGAAAAAACACCAAAAGCCGAACCAGTTGAATCCACAAGGTGGAATCATCGAGCAGGAAGCTTCGATCCATGTGTCCAACGTAATGCACATTGATCCGAAGAGTGGTAAAGTAACCCGCATCGGTTACAAAGTATTGGATAACGGTAAGAAGGTACGGGTTGCTAAGAGATCCGGAGAAATTATCGACTAATCAGCCCTAAGGAAAGGAGGAAAATCTTCATGGCAGCAAGAATGAAAGAACGTTTTCTGAACGAAATTACTCCTGCTTTGATGCAGAAGTTTAACTATTCGACTGTTATGCAAGTACCTAAGATCGAGAAGGTTGTCATCAACATGGGTGTGGGTGACGCTGTTCAAAACTCGAAAGTACTTGATGCAGCAGTTAACGATATGCAATTGATCGCTGGTCAAAAGCCAGTAATCACTAAAGCTAAAAAGTCCATCGCCGGTTTCAAACTGCGCGAGAACATGCCGATCGGGGTTAAAGTAACACTGCGCGGAGATCGCATGTACTACTTCCTGGACAAATTGTTCAACGTAACGCTTCCACGCGTACGTGACTTCCGTGGTATTTCCAACAAGGCTTTTGACGGCCGTGGTAACTACACACTGGGTCTTAAAGAACAATTGATCTTCCCAGAAATCGAGTATGACAAAGTGGATAAAGTCCGCGGTATGGACATCGTTATCGTAACGACGGCAAAGACGGACGAGGAATCCCGTGAGTTGCTTACGCAACTGGGAGCGCCTTTCGTAAAATAAGGTCGGTTCATCCATTTCTCCGAAACTGTTTAGGAGGTGTCAGGCTAAGTGGCAAAAACTTCGATGAAAGTTAAACAACAACGCGAACCTAAGTTCAAAGTACGTGCTTATACACGTTGCGAGCGTTGTGGTCGTCCACATTCGGTACTGCAAAAGTTCAAAATTTGCAGAATTTGTTTCCGTGAATTAGCTTATAAAGGCCAGATCCCTGGCGTGAAAAAAGCAAGTTGGTAAGAAGTTTATAAACGGGAAGGAGGTTTACACACATGACTATGTCTGATCCTATTGCAGATATGCTTACTCGTATTCGTAACGCTAACATTGTGCGTCACGAGACAGTAGAAATGCCTGCTTCTACAATGAAAAAACAAATCGCGGACATCTTGAAGCGTGAAGGCTTCATTCGTGATGCTGAATTCGTTGAGGATAGCAAACAAGGGATTATCCGTATCTTCTTGAAATACGGCCCTAACCAAGAGCGCGTTATTTCTGGACTGAAAAGAATCAGTAAGCCAGGCCTTCGCGTTTACACGAAGAGCAATGAAGTTCCTCGTGTACTCGGCGGCCTTGGAATCGCGATTATCTCCACATCCAAGGGAGTTATGACCGACAAAGAAGCTCGTCAATCTAAATCGGGCGGAGAAGTTGTCTGCTACGTTTGGTAATAAACGTCACAAGATAAGGAGGTGCAACACATGTCTCGTATTGGTCGCAAACCAATCGCAGTACCTAGCGGTGTAGATGTCACTTTGGACAACGCCGTTATTACAGTAAAAGGTCCAAAAGGCACTTTGACTCGTGAGCTTCATAAAGACATGAAGATTACAGTTGAAAATAACGAAATCACTGTTGTTCGCCCGTCGGATAACAAATTGCATCGTTCACTTCACGGCACAACCCGCTCCGTTGTCAGCAACATGGTGAGTGGTGTGACTGAAGGTTTTTCGAAATCTCTGGAACTGGTTGGGGTCGGATATCGTGCAAGCAAATCCGGAGATAAAATCGTTCTGAACGTTGGTTACTCCCACCCGGTTGAAATTACACCGGAAGCGGGTATCGAGTTCGAAGTTCCTGCGAACACGAAGATCATCGTTAAAGGTATCGACAAAGAACGCGTAGGCGCTTATGCTGCCAAAATCCGTTCCGTACGTGAACCTGAACCGTATAAAGGTAAAGGTATCAAATATGAAGGCGAGCGTATCATCCGCAAGGAAGGTAAAGCCGGTAAGAAGAAATAATCGGCCCAATCTTAATTGTAAGATACCCCGTGCATCTTAAAGTGAAGCTGTTTACGGCAAACTGAAGGGAGTGAAAGGGAAGCATGATTACAAAAGAGGACAAAAACAAGGCTCGTCTCAAGAGACACCTGCGTGTTCGTAAGAAAATTCAGGGTACTACTGAGCGTCCACGTTTGAATGTGTTCCGTTCTTCGAAACACATCTACGCTCAATTGATCGATGATGTTACAGGCGTTACTATCGTATCTGCCTCTACACTTGATAAAGAACTGAGCGGTAGCATCGGTAATGGCGGTAGCGTTGAAGCTGCAAGCAAAGTAGGCCAATTGGTCGCTGAGCGCGCTAAAGCAAAAGGTCATACAGTGGTTGTATTTGACCGCGGTGGATACTTGTACCATGGACGGATTCAAGCATTGGCAGATGCAGCTCGCGAAGCTGGTCTTGAATTCTAGAATAATTCTTAAAAGGAGGTTAACGACTTGCGTGTAGATCCGAACAGTTTAGAGCTGACAGAAAGAGTTGTACACATTAACCGGGTTGCTAAAGTTGTAAAAGGCGGACGCCGTTTCAGCTTTAGTGCATTGGTTGTTGTGGGCGATGGCAACGGCTACGTCGGAGCGGGTATCGGTAAAGCCGGCGAAGTTCCGGAAGCCATCCGCAAAGGTATTGAAGATGCCAAGAAAAACCTGATTCACATTCCAATCGTAGGAACTTCGATTCCTCACTTGGTTACTGGTCACTTCGGCGCAGGACGCGTGTTGCTGAAACCAGCATCCGAAGGTACGGGCGTTATCGCTGGCGGACCAGTTCGTGCGGTATTGGAATTGGCAGGCGTTGGCGACATCTTGACAAAATCTTTGGGTTCTTCGAACTCCATGAATATGGTCAATGCAACTTTGGAGGGTCTTTCCCGTCTGAAGCGCATTGAAGAGGTCGCGAAACTTCGCGGCAAATCTGTCGAAGAACTGCGCGGTTAAGGAGGGGAACGTCAATGGCAAAATTGCAGATTACCCTCGTACGCAGCGTAATTGGACGTCCTGAAACACAACGTGTTACAGTTAAGACGCTCGGCCTGCGTAAACTCAATTCGACAGTGGTTCACAATGACAATCCCGCAATTCGCGGAATGATCAACAAAGTGAGCCATTTGGTATCTGTTACTGAAATCGAAGGCTAAATCCTTCGTAATAAATTAACAACAATAAGGAGGTGCAAACGATGAAGTTACATGAACTTGCTCCTGCTCCAGGGTCCCGTAAAGAACGCAACCGCGTTGGTCGCGGTCCTAGTAGCGGTAACGGTAAAACTTCCGGTCGCGGTCATAAGGGTCAAAACTCCCGTTCCGGCGGTGGTGTTCGCCCGGGCTTCGAGGGTGGTCAAAACCCACTCTACCGTCGTCTGCCTAAACGTGGTTTCATCAATCCTACCCGTAAAGAGTACGCGATTGTGAACCTGGAAGATCTGAACAACTTCGCAGAAGGAACAGAAGTAACTCCTGCGTTGTTGCTGGAAACTGGCGTTGTCAAGAACTCCAAGAGCGGTATTAAAATCCTCGGCAACGGCGAACTATCCGTTAAATTGACTGTACAAGCAAATAAGTTCTCTCAATCTGCGGTAGAGAAAATCCAGGCTGCCGGCGGTAAAACCGAGGTGATCTAATGTTCAAGACGCTTAAGAATATATGGCATGTTGAAGATTTGCGCAAAAAGATCCTTTTTACCCTGTTCGTTTTGATCATCTACCGCATTGGTTCGTATGTGCCGGTTCCTGGAGTTAATAAGGATATCTTGCAATCGGCTAATCAGACCGGTGAAGCATTGATGAGTCTTTTGAACACCTTCTCCGGAGGAGCGCTCAAGAACTTCTCAATATTTGCGATTAGTATCTACCCGTACATCACAGCATCCATCATCGTGCAGTTATTGTCGATGGATGTTGTTCCTAAGTTTGCTGAATGGGCTAAACAAGGGGAGCACGGGAAAAAGCAATTGGCCCAAATTACGCGGTACGGTACTGTAGTATTGGCGCTAATTCAAGGCTTTGCCACTTCTATAGGTTTTAACCGAATCTATAGTGCACAGATGATGCCTAACGCTACCTTTGCCGATTACTTACTGGTTGCCATTATCCTGACGGCAGGTACTTCCTTCTTGATGTGGCTAGGTGAACAAATCACCGAAAAGGGTATCGGAAACGGGATTTCGATCCTGATTTTTGCGGGAATCGTCGCAGGCGTTCCGGGACATATAGCAGCTACGGCTCAGTCCAGCTTTATTCAGCCGGATCAGACGTTCCTGAATATTCTTAAAGTCGTGATTGTTGTGATCGTGCTTGTGGCTATTGTTGCAGGAGTAATCTTTGTACAACAAGGTATACGGAAAATTCCTGTACAATATGCCAAACGCGTAGTCGGCAACAAGATGTATGGTGGACAGAACACGCATATTCCGCTGAAGATTAACGCAGCGGGCGTTATCCCTGTCATTTTCGCTGTGTCCTTACTGCAATTCCCAGTTGTTATCTCCAACTTCTGGTCAACACATGAGTGGGCAAAATGGGTTGCTGGCAACCTGAAGTTTAATGAGCCCCTCGGCATGGTTCTGTATATTGTGATGATCATCGGATTTACGTTCTTCTATACGTTCGTTCAGATGAACCCACAGCAGATGGCTGACAACATGAAGAAGAATGGTGGATACATTCCGGGAATTCGTCCTGGTAAAGCAACGGAGAAATACTTGACCAAGGTAATGTCCCGTCTGACGATGTCAGGCGCGCTGTTCCTGGCTGTAATATCCGTACTTCCTGTATTCTTCGGGAAGATTTCCGGGTTGCCTGACTCGGTTCAGATTGGTGGTACATCGATTCTGATCGTGATCGGGGTAGCATTGGATACAATGAAACAGATTGAGAGCCATTTGATTAAACGCCATTACAAAGGCTTCATCAATAAATAGGCGATAGGTTCCGGTGAGGCTTAAGAAACGAAGACTTCCCGGCACCTATTGTGCTGTTTCTTGCTTGGTGGCGAATCTTGGAGGGAGAGAGAAATCGTGAACTTTTTATTCATGGGCCCTCCTGGGGCAGGCAAGGGAACACAAGCAGCTGTAGTCGTGAAAGAACTTGGTATTCCTCATATCTCAACTGGAGACGCCTTCCGCTTGGCAATCAAGCAGGAAACTCCAGTGGGACTTCAGGCCAAGTCCTATATCGATCAAGGTTTGCTTGTACCAGATGATGTGACCATTGGAATCGTGGAAGAACGGCTGCAGCAGTCCGATTGCGAAAAAGGTTTTTTATTGGACGGTTTTCCAAGAACCCTTTCGCAAGCGGAAGCGCTGGATGGAATCCTGAGTCGTTTGAACACTTCCTTGGATCATGTGATCAACTTGAATGTTGACCGCGGCCTGCTTATGGCACGTCTTACGGGACGTAGAATCTGCAGCGTGTGCGGAGCATCCTATCATCTGATCTTCAATCCGCCAAAGCAAGAAGGCATTTGCGACATTGATGGCGGTGAGCTGTATCAACGTCCAGATGACAATGAAGAGAGCGTAGGAAAGCGTCTTGATGAGTACGACAACAAGACAGCGCCTTTGCTCGCGTTTTATGAGAATAAAGGTCTTTTGCGTCAGGTGAACGGGGAAAACGAAATCGATGTCGTTTCTTCCGAAATAGTGTCTTTACTGCGAGGTTAGTGTAATGATCATATGTAAGTCCGAACAGGAACTTGCCTTTATGAGGGAAGCTGGTCGAATTGTTGCCGAGAGTCACCGTTTGATATCACAGGCTATTGAGCCAGGGATCACAACCGGAGAGCTCGACAGAATTGCAGATCAATACATTCGCAGTCAAGGTGCTGTGCCGTCTTTCAAAGGTTACAACGGTTTTCCTGCCAGCATTTGCGCTTCAGTCAATGAACAATTGGTGCATGGATTTCCGGGTAAACGCAAGCTGATCGAAGGCGATATTATTTCGCTGGATATCGGCGCAGAGTACCGCGGTTATCACGGTGATTCCGCCTGGACCTACGGGGTGGGCAGCATTTCCGAAGAGGCTCAGCGTTTGCTGGACGTTACGGAGGGCTCCCTGTACGCAGGACTGGCGTTAGTTAAGCCGGATGTGCGCTTGTTTACAATCTCCCACGCCATACAGAAATACATTGAAGAAGCCGGGTTTTCGGTGGTACGCGAGTATGTTGGTCATGGCATTGGGGCAGAACTGCATGAAGAACCGCAAATTCCGAATTATGGCATAGCGGACCGCGGACCAAGGCTTAAACCTGGCATGGTGCTGGCGATTGAGCCGATGGTAAACGTGGGTGAACGGTATGTCAAAACGCTGGAAGATAACTGGACGGTCGTTACGGTAGACGGTTCATTGTGTGCTCATTTTGAACATACAGTAGCAGTTACTCCGGACGGCATGGAAATTTTCACAAAACTGAATGCGTAGGTGATCTTCATTTGAGTACTGGGAGCAGCCCGCAGGTTGGTCAATTGGTGAGAATTCTCAAAGGCAAGGATGCCGGAGAGGCTGCCATTGTTATCGCAGTTGTTGACAGCAGATTTGTATACATTGCCGATGGGGACAAACGGAAGTTTGACGTGCCGAAGAAGAAGAATATTCTTCATCTGGAGCTCATACCTTTCATCAGCAGTGAGGTTGTGGACAGTTTGAAAGAGACCGGAAGGGTGACCAATGGAAAGCTGCGTTTTGCAGTGACGAAGTATGGTGATCCGGAAGGAATAAGCGCGAAAGAGAAAGGAGACTAACTGTGGCTAAGGAAGATGTCATTGAGGTGGAAGGTACGGTCATTGAACCGTTGCCGAATGCAACATTTAAGGTTGAGCTGGAAAACGGTCACCAAATTCTTGCCCATGTATCCGGGAAATTGCGGATGCACTTTATCCGTATACTGACCGGAGACAAAGTCGTCGTGCAGTTATCGCCTTATGATTTGACTAAAGGTCGTATAACTTACCGTAAATAGATGGGAACTACGAAATAAGTTTTGCTCCGCAAAACTAAGCGTATGCTTTCGAACCCAGTTTTACTTATGTAAAACTTTTAGGAGGTAATTAGCATGAAGGTAAGACCTTCTGTAAAGCCCATTTGCGAGAAATGCAAAGTCATCCGCCGCAAAGGGACTGTTATGGTAATTTGCGAAAATCCGAAACACAAACAAAAACAAGGTTAAGAAGGGGGTGTAGCGTAAAATGGCTCGTATAGCTGGAGTGGATTTGCCACGTGACAAACGCGTTGAGATCGCCTTGACTTATATTTTCGGAATCGGTAAAACGACTTCCCAGAAAATTCTTAATGAAACAGGCATTAGCGCTAATACACGTGTCCGTGATTTGACGGAAGATGAAGTCAGCAAACTGCGTGAAACGATCGACAAGACAGTTAAGGTTGAAGGTGACCTTCGTCGTGAAATTTCCTTAAATATTAAGCGTCTGTCCGAGATCGGTTGTTACCGCGGTGTTCGTCACCGTCGTGGATTGCCTGTTCGCGGTCAACGTACCAAAACGAATGCCCGTACCCGGAAAGGCCCGCGTCGTACGGTAGCAAACAAAAAGAAATAATAAGGGGGGATAAGAGACAATGGCTAAACCGAAAAAAGTCGTACGTACCAAACGTCGCGACCGTAAAAATATCGAGAGTGGCGTGGCACACATTCGTTCCACGTTCAACAACACCATCGTTACCATCACGGATCCTCACGGTAATGCAATTTCCTGGGCTAGCTCCGGCGGCCAAGGATTTAGAGGTTCCCGTAAATCGACTCCATATGCAGCGCAAATGGCAGCCGAGACAGCAGCGAAAGCCGCTATGGAACACGGCATGAAATCCGTTGAAGTTATGGTTAAAGGACCGGGCGCGGGCCGCGAAGCAGCCATCCGTTCCCTTCAAGCCGCTGGTCTTGAAGTTAACCTCATTAAAGACGTTACTCCAGTTCCTCACAATGGATGCCGTCCGCCAAAACGTCGCCGCGTATAGTGAAATCAGTATCGTGATTGTGGTATAATTCTGACGCATCTGCTAATAATAGGTGTTTAGGCATACTACATGATGCACCTGATGGGTGACAGTTTCATATAGGAGCGACGTTTGAAGGAGGGGTACACTCGTGATAGAAATCGAAAAGCCGAAGATTGAGACCGTAGAAGCCAATGAAGAAGGAACCTATGGGAAATTCGTAGTTGAACCGCTGGAACGTGGATATGGCACGACTCTGGGGAACTCGCTTCGCCGGATCCTGCTGTCCTCCCTGCCGGGAGCCGCAGTAACTTCGGTCCAAATTGACGGTGTTCTGCATGAGTTCTCCACCATTCCTGGCGTAATGGAAGATGTGACGGAAATCATTTTGAACCTGAAAGCTCTCTCCCTGAAGATTCATTCCGATGAGGAGAAAGTGTTCGAGATTGATGCTGAAGGGGAAGGCGTCGTGACCGCAGGTGATATCCGTGCGGACAGCGACGTTGAGATCCTGAACCCGGATCTTCATATTGCAACGCTGGGACCTGGTGCGAGACTTCACATGCGAATTTTTGCAGGCCGTGGCCGTGGCTATGTCCAAGCGGATCGGAACAAACGCGAAGACCAGCCAATCGGTGTTATCCCGGTTGACTCCATCTACACCCCTATCTCACGTGTTAACTATGTCATTGACAACACTCGTGTTGGGCAAGTAACCAACTATGACAAATTGACGCTTGAGATCTGGACAGATGGTAGTATTAGACCGGAAGAGGCTGTAAGCCTCGGAGCCAAAATTTTGAACGAGCACCTCGTATTGTTCGTAGGACTTACGGATGAAGCGAAAGACGCCGAAATTATGGTCGAAAAAGAAGAAGACAAAAAAGAAAAAGTGCTTGAGATGACAATCGAAGAGCTTGATCTTTCTGTCCGTTCCTACAACTGCCTCAAACGTGCCGGTATCAACACCGTGCAGGAGCTTACCACGAAAACGGAAGAAGATATGATGAAGGTGCGTAACCTTGGTCGTAAATCTTTGGAAGAAGTTCAGGAGAAGCTTGAGGAACTCGGTTTGGGTCTCCGTACAGAAGAATAGCGATCAGATTGCTATAGTAAAGGAGGGAATGAAATGGCATACCAAAAATTGGGCCGTGATTCCAGCGCGCGTAAAGCTTTGTTTCGCGACTTGGTAACGGATCTGTTCTTGTATGAGCGTATCCAAACAACGGAAGCCAAGGCGAAGGAAGTTCGTTCCATCGCTGAGAAACTAATCACTAAAGCGAAAAAGGGCGATCTTCATGCTCGCCGTCAAGTAGCTGCATTTGTACGTCGCGAGACTGTCGATGGCGAACAAGATGCAATCCAAAAATTGTTCTCTGATATTGCTCCTCGTTACACAGAGCGTCCAGGTGGATACACTCGTATCATGAAACTGGGACCTCGCCGTGGCGATGCTGCGCCTATGGTTTACCTTGAGCTGGTAGACCGCGCGTAGTAACGGAGGTATTGATTTCCGGTAACCCCAGAAATCATTTTCCTCGGAAAATGGTTGATGGAAAGATCAGTGTTATTGTGCAGCAGGGGCTTATAGGCCCTGCCGTGCAACTAACCGCGGGAATCGCCTTGTTAGAGTAGAAGGAGCTCCCGCAGGGGCTCTTTTTTTTGTAAAGGAGAATGGAATGCGTAATCTATTGATGAAGGTCAATTATGACGGAACGACTTATGATGGCTTTCAGACCCAGCCACAGGGCAATACGATTCAAGACCGGCTGGAAGAGGCTATACTCAACTTGACGGGCGAAAACCTCAAGATACACGCTTCAGGACGCACGGATGCTGGAGTACATGCTTACGGCCAGCCGTTCAATTTCATCACCTCCTCGCAAATTCCGGTGGAACGCTGGTGTCTGGCCCTGAATGCGAGATTGCCGCAAGATATAGTGGTTACGGAAGCGAGAGAAGTCTCGCTGTCGTTCCATTCCCGGAGAAGCGCAAAGCGCAAGACCTACCGGTATACGATTAACGCGAATCAGTTCCCGGATCCTTTTCAGAGACGCTGGCAGCTGCATCATCCGGGTATTCTGGATGTATCGGCCATGCAGCAGGGATTGGCCCATCTTCTGGGTACGCATGACTTTACTTCCTTTGCTTCAAGGCATTCGACGAAGACTTCACATGTTCGAACGATCTATGAAGCGCATATGGAGGTAGACAGAAGTATGTGCAGGCCGAATCCCCGGGATCAGGGAGTTATTCATGTTTTTATTACCGGAAGTGGGTTCTTGCAGCATATGGTCCGCATAATTATGGGGACGCTGCTTAATGTGGGTGAAGGGAAGTACTCTGCGGATAAAGTAGCACATATTCTGGCAGCCTGCGATCGTGGTGCAGCAGGCCCTACGGCTGTGGCTAAAGGGCTGATGCTGTGGAGTGTAGAATATGAAGAGGCCGATTATAAAAAAGCAGATTGAAGCTTAAGTTTCACTTGCACTTGTGATGCTTATACTGTAAAATAAAAGTTGTGTTTTCTTGATGGCTATCCCACAGCCCCGATCAAGATTACACCAACAAACTGCTTTACACTAACATTCACAATTGTAATTCAATGAGAAACAAGATATACGAAACAGAAGATTTTCGTACGAGAACAAGGAGGAAACATTCATGCGTACCACCTATATGGCGAAGCCAAACGAAGTTGAACGCAATTGGCACATCATTGATGCCGAAGGCAAAACACTTGGTCGTTTGGCAAGCGAAGCCGCTGCTTTGATCCGCGGCAAACACAAACCGCAATTCACTCCACACGTTGATACAGGAGATTTCGTAGTTGTTATCAACGCTGAGAAAATTGAATTGACTGGTAAGAAATTGGAGAACAAAAAGTACTATCGTCACTCGATGCACCCGGGCGGATTGAAAGTTACTACTGCTGGTGAATTGCTTAAGACTAAACCTGAGCGTGTTCTTGAATCTGCTGTTCACGGTATGATTCCTAAGACTCGTCAAGGCAATCAAATGAAGTTGAGATTGAAAGTCTATGCAGGCGCTGAGCATCCACATGCAGCACAAAAACCTGAAGTTTACGAACTTCGCGGATAAGAATAAGGGAGGACAGTTTCATGGCACAAGTACAATACTATGGGACAGGTCGTCGTAAACATTCGGTAGCACGTGTTCGCCTTGTACCGGGTGAAGGACGCATTGTCATTAACAAACGCGATATCAACGAATATTTCGGTTTGGAAACACTCAAACTGATCGTAAAACAACCTTTGAACCTGACTGAAACCCTGAACAGCTACGATGTAATCGTACTGGCTCATGGTGGCGGTATCTCTGGTCAAGCTGG
Source organism: Paenibacillus sp. MAHUQ-45 (assembly GCF_058133325.1). Taxonomy (NCBI): domain Bacteria; kingdom Bacillati; phylum Bacillota; class Bacilli; order Caryophanales; family Paenibacillaceae; genus Paenibacillus; species Paenibacillus sp. MAHUQ-45. Next base: position 9,085 of record NZ_JBYUPV010000020.1, on the reverse strand, counting down.
CGCAATCCGTCACGGGATTTCCCGTGCATTGCTGAAAGCTGATCCTGAGTTCCGTCCATCGCTGAAGAAAGCCGGCTTCCTGACTCGTGACCCACGTATGAAGGAACGTAAGAAATACGGCCTTAAAGCAGCTCGTCGTGCTCCTCAGTTCTCGAAACGTTAATTTTTATACAAGAAGACCCTTTTCCTATGGAGATGGGTCTTCTTTTTATATTAGTATTCTCTTATCGATTTGTTTATTTCATCCAAATTTATTGACATCTTCAGGGAAAGTTATATACTATTCCATATAAAAATAGTTGGGATTAATCAAGTTTTTCTATAAGGATGGGGGATATGTTTAATGAACCTGCTTGAAAAAGAAGATTTGATCAAGATCAAAGCTGAAGAACTGGAGAATGCTTCTCCTGAAGAAATCATCCGCTGGGCGGTCGAGACGTTTCCGAATATAACGTTTGCCTGCAGCTTTGGTGCTGAAGATGTCGTGCTGGTGGATATGCTTCAAAAAGTTAGCCCTTCTACAGATATTTTTTACCTCGATACTGACTTCCACTTCCAAGAAACCTATGAGACCCGAGATTTGATTTCCGAAAAATATGGCCTGGAGTTTGTCCGTGTAGCTCCGCAAATCACTCCGCAGGAGCAAGCACTTCAGTACGGTGAAGCGCTATGGAGTACAGATCCCAATCAATGCTGTGCTATCCGTAAAGTTGAGCCGCTTACGCGAATTTTGTCTCAATATGAGGCATGGATAACCGGAATCAGACGCGATCAAGCGCCTACCCGTGCCAATGCCAAAAAAGTCGAATATGATTATAAATTTGGTCTTGTTAAATTTAATCCAATTGCTAACTGGACAAGTGAAGATGTCTGGAACTACATCCGTGAGAACAATGTGGTCTATAACCCACTGCATGACCGTAATTACCCGAGCATCGGTTGTGAGTATTGCACAAGACAGGTTATGCCTGGTGAAGACCCGCGTGCGGGACGTTGGTCAGGTTCTGAAAAAACCGAATGCGGATTGCATAAATAAGGCATACTGCCGCGACAACACAGAAGGGGAGAGTATCAATGACTTCAATACTTCCGCATGGCGGAACATTGGTTAGGCGTGTAGTAGAAGGGGCAGAGCGGGAACAACTGCTGCAAGCCTCTGTTCATAACAAATCCATTGCCATTAACACATGGACAATTTCTGATCTGGATCTTATCGCTGTAGGAGCATTTTCTCCGCTCACGGGATTTCTGAACGAACAGGACTATCAATCTGTTGTGCATAATATGCGTCTGGCTGACGGTACAGTGTGGAGTATACCAGTTACCTTGGCCTTAGACGAAAAAGTAGCGGCAACCCTTAGTATTGGCGAACAGGTAACACTGGTTGGGGAAGAGGACGGTGTAACCTACGGTTTGCTGAACGTTGAAAGTATATATAATGTGGATCAGAACGTGGAAGCACAGAATATTTTCAAGACTACAGACCCTGAGCATCCAGGATTTAGCAAATTAATGTCACGTTCCGCTACCTATGTTGGAGGCCCGATTACAGTATTGAACCGTCCGCAGCCAACGAAGTTCGGAGAATTCTACTTTGACCCCTCGGAGACTCGTAAAATATTTGCGGATAAGGGCTGGAGAACGGTTGTAGGCTTTCAGACACGCAATCCGGTGCACCGCGCCCATGAGTATATTCAGAAGTGCGCTATGGAGGTTGTAGACGCACTGTTCCTGAACCCGTTGGTTGGAGAGACCAAGTCGGATGATGTTCCGGCCAATGTACGGATGAAAAGCTACCTGGTTCTTTTAGAGAATTATTATCCAGAAGATCGAACTTTTCTAGGTGTATTTCCGGCAGCCATGCGTTACGCAGGACCACGGGAAGCGATTTTCCATGCCATAGTACGTAAAAACTACGGCTGCACTCATTTCATTGTTGGACGTGATCATGCGGGAGTGGGCGACTACTATGGAACTTATGAAGCACAGGAAATCTTTGCGAACTTTACCGCTGATGAACTTGGTATAACGCCATTATTCTTTGAACATAGTTTTTTCTGCAAAAAATGTGGCAATATGGCTTCGAGCAAGACTTGCCCGCATCCAGGAGAAGATCATTTGACCTTGTCTGGTACAAAGGTACGAGGGTTGCTGCGTGAGGGTACTTGTCCGCCACCTGAATTCACCCGCCCGGAGGTCGCTCAGGTGTTAATTGAAGGGATGTCACCGGAGGCCTCGGTTCGATAATGCAAAGCCAGTAATAATTGACCCTCTTGTCCCATATAGATGAGTAGAATCTATCGGGACGAGGGGGTCTTTGTTATGTCTGGCCGAAAGAACAGTAAAGTCTCGGTCTGGATCTCATGGAGCAGTATCAGAAAAGGTATGCTCGGCATAGCCTTATTGGCATTGATGATTGGAATCATTGCTTATGATATGCCCACAGCTAAAACAACGAATTATTGGAGCTTACCGTTGTCGGGCAAAGTCATCGCTATAGATGCTGGCCATGGAGGACCGGATGGCGGTGCTGTTAGCCGGGAAGGGCTGATTGAGAAGGATATCAATCTGGCGGTATCTCTTTATCTACGGGATTATCTGCAGCAAGCCGGTGCCATTGTGGTGATGACCCGTGAGGGCGATTACGACTTGGCTCAGAATGATACTAAGGGCTATGCGAAGCGCAAGACAGAGGACCTAAAGCGACGGGTCAGAACGATTGAGGAGAAGCGGGTGGATCTGTTTGTCAGTGTTCATATGAACAGCATTCCCTCCAATCGCTGGAGCGGAGCACAAACCTTTTACTATCCAAATAACAAAGATAACAAGCCATTGGCCGATTTCGTACAGGCTGAGCTAAGAAATACACTGGAGAACACGGATCGTGTGGCCAAGACGGTTAACACGGTGTATCTGCTGAAGGCGCTGAAGATACCGTCCGTGCTTGTGGAAGTCGGTTTTCTGTCGCATCCTCAGGAGTCTCTGCTGCTTGGGGATGATGTATATCAGCGTAAAGTAGCTACCAGTATATACCGGGGAATCCTCCGATACGAGTCGGAGCAGCCGGGTAAGGACTACTCTTCTGCAGAAAGGTAATGCTATAATAAGACAAAAACACCGGAGCATTCCTGTCCGGAGTGAAACTGAGGTGCTTTCCATGCTGACCAGGGAACAAATTCAGGAACTTTTGCAGAACATTAAAGACCCGGAAACCGGAAAAAGCCTTATCGAGCTGCAATTAATTCGTGACATAATGATTAAAGAAGACCGAGTCTCACTTTCCATTGTCTGTCTGGATTCAGAAGAGCAAAAACGCATGGAGTTGGAACAGCAGGTGCGGGATTTGTTGGAGAATGGCGGTGCGGGGAATGTGCATATCCGGCTTAGGGATGCCACAGACTATGAGCGCTCGCTCCATAGGAGTGGCCGTTCCGAGGAAGCTGAAGCGGAGCATGACGTTAAGCTTAAAAAAGGCCATGCGGCCGGTCTTGATGATCATGAGCTAATCAGTCCGGAATCAGGTGTGAAGTTTATTGCTGTAGCCAGTGGTAAAGGCGGTGTAGGGAAATCGACCGTTACAGTCAACTTGGCGGTAGCCCTGGCCCGTAAAGGTAAGAAGGTAGGCCTGATCGACGCTGATATCTACGGCTTCAGTGTTCCAGATATGATGGGCATTGAGGAAGGGCCGGTGGTCGAAGAAGGGACTATCATTCCTGTGGAACGTTTTGGTGTAAAAGTGATGTCCATGGGCTTCTTCATCCGTGAGAACAGTCCTGTCATTTGGCGTGGACCGATGCTTGGCAAGATGCTGCGTCAATTCGTCAGTGATGTAGGCTGGGGAGAATTAGATTATATGTTGTTGGATCTTCCCCCTGGAACAGGTGATGTGGCCCTGGACGTGCATCAGATGCTCCCACAGAGCAAAGAGATCATCGTGACCACTCCGCATGCCACAGCGGCCTTTGTAGCCGCCAGAGCGGGCGCTATGGCTTTGCAGACCGATCATGAGGTGATCGGGGTAATTGAGAATATGTCCTATTACGAATGCTCAGCCTGTGGAGAGAAGGAATACATCTTCGGACGCGGAGGCGGTGCCAGACTGGCGGAGACTTTACATACTGAGCTTTTGGCTCAGATTCCACTCGGGGCACCAGATAATCATATCTCGGAGCCGGATTTCTCTCCTTCAGTATATAAAGCAGAGACAACGGCAGCCTTGTTATTTGCTGAAGTAGCGGACAAGCTGATCGCTAAGTATGAGGAAGAGTAAAGCAATTTCACATAAAAAAGAAGAAGAGGCCATTTCTCCGTTTCGCGGGGGAAAGGCCTCTTTTTTGTATATTATTTAGGATCCGGAATCTTCGCCTCCGCCTCCACCGCTATCTTGTTTTCCACCTTCGCCGCCTTGCCCTCCGCCCTCTTTCTTCTGAGCCTTCGGCTGAAGCTCTTCTTGAACCACGGTCTTCAAAAGATTGAGTACTTCCATGCGGAACAGAGGATTCTGCATCGCATCCTGCATAATGGTCATCGTTTGCTTGCGGTAGTCTGGGGTTTTGGTGAGATCCAGATACATCTTCGTCATTTCTGGAGACTTCATAATTTCCCCAACCGATTTCTGGTACGAAGGGTCCTTGATCAGCTGTTGATGGAGTTCTTTACTTTGTGTATTAATAGCCTTGGCGAACTCACCCGCAAACTTCGGGTCTTTCATGATCTTCTCGAGTTCCTTTTTATACTCCGGCGCTGTCAGGGTATCCTTGACTGCCGTACGAATTTGTTCCGTGGTCTGAAGCGGCATCATTTTCATACTCATTCCGCTCCCACCACCTTCACCACCTCCGGAGCTGGGACTCGAAAGCGCCTCCTCGACTGCCTTTTTCCCATCATCACTTTTTAATATATCAACAACCATGGTCTTCATTTCCTTGTAACTGCCTTGTCCTGAGGAAGAACTGCTTTGCTCGCTTCCGCAGGCCGTCAAGGTCAGAACCAAGCTCAATGTGAAACAGGTGAAGCCCATCGTCCTCCATTTCATTGGCACTGCCCTCCTTTGTAGGATTTTGATATGTAGTATGCCGCTTGAGAATACATTTAATGTCACAGAGCAATGGTTTTTTGACGGTAACCTTGGTAAAATAAATCTGACATGAGGGGGGTGAACTGGCTGAGCATTAAAAAGTGGTTTTATTTATTTTGGACAACGCTGCTTATAGGGGCGGCCGGGGCTGTTATTGCCGGTCTTGCACTACAGGCAGTGAATGGCAAGATTGATTTTAAAAGCACCGCAGATTTTCTGCTGTACCCGCTTATTTTATTGGGGTATGGAATGCTAGTCAGCGTTTATTCCCAGCTTGGTTTTTTCGCTTATCTGATTCTGAATTACATGGGTATCGGTGTATTTCCACGAAAAGCCTGGCAGTACATACAACTGGTGTTGGCCGTGCTCGCCTTGCTGGAACTCGTTTTCTTGCGCTCTGTCGTGGGTGGGGAACGAGACGTAACGTCAGATCTGTTCTTGGGGATTCTGATTCTGTTATCCGCTATTGTTGTGACTTATTTTAAGGTAAGAAGCACGAACTTCTCTGCCTGGATTCCGACTTTTTTCTTTATGACAGCGATTACTATCGTAGAAACCATCGGCGTGCTTCGTATTGGCGTTGACAGTGCCACCGTATTTATTATTGTTCCTTTGATCGCCTGCAATGCCTTCCAAATCCTGATGCTTCACCGTGTTTTGAAGCTCAAGGCTGCCTGAAGGAGAATGTGCTGAACCCCTCGTTTCCTTATCCTGCAAGGAGGCGGGGATTTTTATTTTATGTGGGAAGAACGGTTAAAAACAGAAGCTAGAGGGTAATCTCAGAAAGACGCTGTTATTGCGGATTCATCTTAATGGGGAGGGGAATATATGGGCATTAAGCGCTATATGATAAAAGACACAAATGAAATCTCGCTGAGCAAACTGGATCCGGGTGAAAAGGGGTCGTTCAAATCGAAGGAAGAGGCAAGTGCGGAGACGGAGCGGCTGAAAGAGCGGCTTGCGGAACTTCAGGACATTCTTTTTGCTCAGAAAAAACACTCATTGCTCGTGATCCTGCAAGGCATGGATTCCAGCGGGAAGGACGGAACAGTTAAGCATATTTTCTCGGGACTCAATCCCCAAGGTTTCACGGTCACCAGCTTTAAGAAGCCTACGCTGGATGAAGCGGCGCATGATTTCTTGTGGAGAGTGCATCAAAAGACGCCACCCAAGGGCTATATTTCTGCCTTTAATCGCTCCCATTATGAGGATGTGCTGGTTCCACGTGTACACGGTGGTCTGACCAAAGAAGAATTAAAGAACCGTTTCCGCTATATCCGCCAGTTTGAGGAAATGCTTGTTGAAGAAGGAACGACAATCATCAAGCTCTTTTTGCATATTTCCAAGGAGAAGCAAATGGAGAAAATTCAGGAGCGTCTCCATGATCCCAAGAAACACTGGAAATTTGATGTCAGTGATTTGCAGGAGCGGGAGTATTGGGATGATTACCAGAAGGCGTACGAAGATGTTTTCCGGGAGAGCAGTATAGCAAAAGCACCATGGTATTGGATTCCGGCCAATCACCGGTGGTACCGCAATTATTTGGCTCTATCCATTGTAGTAAAGACGCTGGAGGGTCTTGATCTGAGTTATCCGAAACTGGACACCCCCACACCCGACATCTCGGAGCTCATTTCGCCACGTCATTAAGATTTGAGGATTAGGCCTATTGTGCAGTCAGCGGTACCACAGGGAAGGCAATTCAGGTATTACATGCCAGCTGCATCCTCCAGCCGGTCGTTCAGCCAAGCAGAATCCCGGACTTCCTTGCCTTCAGTGCTGCCTTGGCTCAGAAGCTCGGATACGGTAACGAATTCATAACCTTGGGCGCGCAGCTCATCAATAATTCTGGGGAGGGCCTCGTGTGTCTGTTTACAGGAGTCGCTGGCATGCAGAAGCACGATATCTCCCGGATGAGCTTTTTTCGTCACACGGTTAACGATATTGTCTACGCCGATATTTTTCCAATCCAGAGAATCAGTGTCCCATTGAATCACTTTGTAACCGAGATCGGTGGCCACCTGCAGCACTCTTTTGTCAAAGTCGCCATTAGGCATACGAATCAGATTCGGTTCCTTCCCAGTCAACTCGGTCAATACGGTGTGAGCGGTGCTGATTTGCGTACGAATTTCCTCGTTGCTCAGTGTGCTGTAATTGACGTGCTTGTGCCCGTGACTGCCAATCTCATAGCCCGCATCTTTGATGCTTGTCACAATATCGGGGTGAGTTTTGCTCCATGGCGAGGATAGGAAGAAAGTTGCCTTATCCACTTTTTTGTCTTCCAGCACCTTCAGAATAGGTCCAGGCCTTTTCTCTCCCCAGCTAATATCAAACGTCAGGGCAATCAGCTTCTTCTCCGTCGGTATACTGTAGATCGCGGCAGGGGGGGCGGCTTGAGAAAACACCGTAATATTACCCCTCTCGACATACACTACACCGGCAGCAAGCAGCGCAGCAGCGAAGATATAAAAGAACCTTTTGATCTTCTTGCCGCTAAATACATAAAAAGAATTCATAAATGACAGCGCTCCTCTCCCCAGCAAATGCTTGTTTGTTCTAAATGTATGCTCGTACCGTCATGTTATGACCCTCGGTATGGGGAGATCGCTAATATCAGGAGGTATATATGCTATCGTTCTTCACTTTTGCCAAAGATCTTAAATCTATCCGAAAGGCATTGCTGTTCTCATTGCTGCTATTCGCCCTTGGTATAGTGATAGGTTGGATCGGTACAGAAGGTTTGGAAAAGCTGCTTATGCAGCAACTGGAGGGGCTCAGAACAATTAGTGGAACGCTTAAGGAGTCGTCCAATCCCCAATGGAGCTTCTTTGTATTTATATTTTTGAATAACAGTATCAAAGGTGTTGTCATTATCTTTCTCGGAGCGTTGTTTGGCATACTGCCAGCGTTATTCCTCTTAATCAATGGTGCGGTGATCGGCTATATTGTGCACTTGTCTGCACTTCAAGGTCAGGATTTGTTCTCGTTGATTGTAAAAGGATTGCTGCCGCACGGGATTATCGAGATCCCCGCTATTATTATTGCTTGCGCTTTTGGACTGCAGTTTGGAGCTAGGGTGGTTGCCAGTATCTTCAGAAGATCAGGGAGAAGCGGGGCTAGGGGAGAAGATTGGTCTTTCTTTATGAGACAGACATTAACGGCATCCATATGGATCGTTATCCTGCTGTTTGTTGCGGCTATTATTGAGAGTACAATTACATTTTCTCTTTTATCATAAAATATCTGGGAAATGAGCATAACATTAGAGTCATGTATTTAAGGAAAGTGGGTAAATAAAAGGTAAGCAACTTCAACTGTGCCATACCGGCAAATGAACTACTTTTCTATAACCATCAGTTTCTGCATTTGAGAAATTGTAAAATGAAACCCTTGCGAAGGAGGCCAAGCATATGTTGGGGATGTTGTTCAACGAGAAGGAGTGCAAGGAACTGGACTATGTTTTGCGCAAAGAGCTGGATGAGATGCTGTTAGATTTGAGCGATCAACGCTTGGACCAGAATATCAGGCATGCTATCGCCAACCGCTATAAAACGGTATTTCGTATGTATGCGCGTTTTGCTCCCCAGAAGGAGCTGTCCAAGTATGCTTGGGGCGGGAAGTCCTCACAGTTCAAGCATTAAAGAGAAAGGCAATAGTAAGAGTTAAGACAAATGAAAAAAAAGATAAAATAATAGCTTGACGAAAAGGGGGGCGCCATGATAAATTATATCTCGCGCCCCTTTTGGTTATCAAAAAAGGTGAACGCAGGCAAGAAAAACGAAAAAAACTTTTTTCAAAAAAACACTTGCCAAAAAGCACAACAGTATGATATATTATAAAGGTCGCTGCTGAGACATTAAGCGGCTGACAAACAAGAAATTGATCTTTGAAAACTGAACAACGAGTGAGTATCGAATTCACGCAAGTGAGTTCACAAATGAGAATTTAATTCTCGTCAGATGTTTCAAAATGAGCAATCGCTCTTTTCGATAAGTTTTCGGATGGTTA